>CANRJO010000004.1 GCA_947630965.1 uncultured Alphaproteobacteria bacterium | reverse complement strand
GACGCGCTTAAAATTAAAAAACTTTCAATTCGCCCCGAATCTAAACCGTTTTTTCCGATTCTTCAAGCAAAAAGTTTTAGGATTTGGTACAATTTTCCAAGAACAAGCTGAGATAGATGAAAAGCTACGAACTCTCCCGTTCGAATCTCGCCACTTACGTAGTAAAAAAACAGCATCGGGTAAACCGATGCTGTTTTTTTACTGGTAGCGAGGGGGAGATTCGAACTCTCGACACAAGGATTATGATTCCTCTGCTCTAACCAACTGAGCTACCCCGCCATAAAGTGCCTCTTTAATAACCCGTCTTCAAACCAATGTCAACAGAAAAATGAAGCAGGTTTAAAAATCTTCAATTTTTACGAGTCATACTTTTGGTGCAACCCCTGAATAATATGTTTATACACACCATCTAAAATCTTGAAAGAAGGAACTTTATTGTCTAAAATACGAGCGATCATACATTCTTCTTTCAGCTCAAGCAAGTGGTATAATGTAACCGATTGCGAGCGCCCGATCACATCAACAAGTGTTGAAAAAGGCGTTTGCCCGTAAATCCATAAATATTCCAAAAGCTTAAAACGCTCATAGTTTGCAAAAACCTTAATCTGCCTAGCAAGCATGGCGGAAAATTCTTTAGGAAGCAAAGTTTTATAATCCGGGTCAACAACATAGCGCATATCGTTACTTGCATAGCCGAAAACTTTCCGAAGATAAAACAAAATATCGGTAATCAGCGGATCATGAAGCGCATACAAAATATGCTGATCTTTTCTTTCCATCATTACAAACTTATATCGGCAAAGATGACACAACGCTTGCGTGACATACTGATATTTAATTCCTGTTTTTATCCGAATTTCCCGTGCGTTTTTTTGCCCGTACGCGTCAAAAAATTGCAAAACGCGAAGCCGTGTCGGGTGCCCTATTGTAACCAACCGTTGAATAATTTCTTTTGTAAAGTTTGGCTCAAAAGGTTCATAGTACAGCAAGAAAGCAGATCCTTATTCAATGCAGCAATCCACCGCTTTGCGCACAAACGCTTTCATTTTGGCAAGCGTTCCTTGCGGGGCGGCTGTTTCCTTAACCTCAACTTTTGTTGTTTCCACATTAACTTTGGTGGCAAGTTTTTGCACATCTTCAAGCTTATCTTCCACCCATTTCACGTCTTGAATATTGAGCATATTCATATTTAAGCCCCAAAACAGGCAGTACATATCATAAGCTTTATTAAACAGGCTGTAAGCTTGTTCTTTATTGCCCAAACTCTGTTGCTTGGTGCCCACTTCCATGAGCCGCATAGCGGTTGCAAGCAAATGCTTTGAAATGCACCAAACTTCACCCTCATAAGCGGGAATAATTTTTTGCATCAGGGTTTTGCGTGTTTCGCGGACTTCTTCAATCAGGTCATAAAACGATGTTTTGCCCGTTTTCGCGCCGGAAAAAACCAAATGTTCCTCAATAGAAATCAGGTTCATAATAGCAATGGTTAAATCCTGATCGGAAGATAAATCTTTCGGGTTAACTTTTTTGGCATTATCCACGCGCTCAACAAATTCTTTCACATTTTTAGCTTGTTTCATTTTATTTCTCCTGTTAATTTATTTTAATATAAAAAACGCATGGCGTTGTTGTCAAGTGCGTATATAAAAAAAGCACCGGAATTTTCCGGTGCCGTTTTCAAGAGGTGGCTTATTTTGCAAGCATAATATTATCAACCTCAACTTCGGTCGGCTTCATAAAGTGCTTATCAACTTCGCCTTCCAAAATAACGGTATCTTTCGGGTTCACGCTCAAGCCGCGCCAATCATCGTCATCAATCTCAACAATAATTGTGCCGGATTCATCTTGAAAAGAATATTTTTCATGCCCAACTCTGGTCACAATTTTGCCTTTTAGGGTAACAAAGGTATCATCGCGCAAATTTTCAACATCAGCGACATTTGTAAATTGAACAGTTGCAGCATCTTCCACAAAGCCCCCGCGGTGGAACGCACGCGGACTTTTTTGTGCCTGAGCGGCAAAAGGCAGAACAGCAAGTAACGCCAAAACGAAAACAAATAATTTTTTCATTTTTTCCTCCTAAATTAAAAACAACGTTTTAAATATATCTTTCGGTTTAAGATGTGCAATGAAAATAAACTTATTGTTTACAAATTTGAATGTAAGATATATGTTCTGTCACGAAAGAGGGAAAAATGATACAAAACATGTCTGTTGGCTCGCCTTTAAAGCATATTTTAGCTTTCAGCCTGCCGATTTTGATTGGAAACTTATTTCAACAGCTTTATAACATCTCCGACATTTTAATTGTCGGACGCTTGATTGGTGTGAATGCTTTGGCGGCGTTGGGAGCCACGGCGCCCATCTTTTTTATGTGCCTTTTGGTAGCGTTTGGTTTTACGGGCGGTTTAACGGTTGTAACGGCGCAACGTTTTGGCGCCGGCGATGATGAGGGTGTGCGCCGCTCTATCACGCATTGTTTTATAGCAAGCACATCTTTAACCTTACTTTTAAGTATTCTCCTTGCCATATTTTTAAAGCCTTTACTTGTGGTGATGAATATCCCTCAAGAGATTATGTCAGATGCGCACCGTTTTATGGTCATCATGTGCGGTGGCTTTGTGATGATTGTATTTTACAATCTTTTAGCCGGTTTTATCCGCGCGGTGGGCGATAGTAAAACCCCGCTTTATTTCCTGATTTTTTCAACAATTTTGAACGTTTTATTTAATTTTGTGCTCATATATTATTTTAACTTTGGCGTGGCGGGCTCGGCGTTAGGCACGGTCAGCGCCATCAGTATTTCGGTCTTTTTGTGCCTGATTTATATGTATCACAAATTTCCCTTAATGCGGCTGCATAAAAAAGATTGGCGTATAGATTGGGCGTTTATGAAACAACATTTAGTCATTGGGGTGCCCATGGCTTTACAATTTTCCGTTTTGTCACTAAGTATGATGATTATTCAAAGCGTATGCAACTCGTTTGGCAAGGATATTATTGCGGCGTTTACGGCGGCACTACGGATTGAACAGTTGGCAACCCAACCTTTAATGGCGTTAGGGCTTGCTATGGCAACATTTTCAGCGCAAAATTGGGGTGCGGCAAAAATTGGGCGCATTCGCCACGGTGTGCGGCTTTCGGCGGTTATCTCTTTAGCATTTAGCCTGTGCTTGGCATTATTGGTGCGTTATGTCGGAAGCGATATGATTGCCGTATTCATCAAAGGTGGAGATCCGTTCATCATCAGCGCAGGAAAAGCCTATTTAAGCATCAGCACCATGTTTTACTTTTTCCTTGGGATGATTTTTGTTTTCCGCAACACCTTGCAGGGCATGGGCAGGGCGTTCATTCCGCTTTTGGCGAGTTTGACGGAGCTTATTATGCGCTCTTTTGCCGCCATATACCTTGCAAAAGCATTGGGTTATAAAGGCATTTTTTGGGCAGGACCGATTGCCTGGCTTGGTGGCGCCGTGGTGGTCACAACGGGTTATTACTTAACCATCTACCACTTAAAAGCCAAAAGGGATAAAGACTTTTTCAAAAACAACCAACGTAAGATTTCGCTGAAAGCGTCTATTAACCATGTCAATCAAATCCCCGGCGAATAGAACTGGGAACGCGTCTAATGGGCGATTAATCGTTCAAAAAGAGGATTTGAAATTCACGTACTTTTATGTACGCTAAAATTCCAAATCCTCTTTTCTCACTTCTACTCGCCTCATTATCCGCATTCCCGAGGGCTATGAGGAAATAAGGATTCGATATAAAAAAACGCCCCGCGGGGTGTTTTTTTGTGGTGCAATTTAAAGGTACCTTTAAATTGCTATAGTTCGACAGCCGCTGTACGTCATTCTGAACCCCTTTAGGGGGTGAAGAATCCAGGTGGAAAAATAAAGCTATATTATTGTCCTGGATCCTTCGCGAATGGCGCCAATGGCGCCAAAGCTCAGGATGACGGATGGAGGCGGGTTGCTCAACTTTAACTTTCTCGCGAAGAAAGTTAAAGTTAAGGCGCCAACTTTAACTTTCTTAGTAAAAAATTAAACTTTCCCGCCTATCTTAGAAAGAGGTATAATTTTAAGTTTGTGAGAAAATATGGAAAGAGGTCCTCAAGGCGATTTTATAAATTGTTCCGTAACATCAGAGGCTTATAAAGCTTTTGTGCCGTATGATTTACCGCCAAAACCGATGATTGAGATTAGCGCACTTGGCAACCTTTTGGAGCAAACCACTGAAGCTATCGGCGCCTTAAACGGTGTGATCTCAACCATTCCGGACGCGGCGCTCATAAATTATATGTATGTTCGCAAGGAAGCTGTCCTTTCCTCTCAAATTGAGGGAACGCAATCTACCCTTGACGACCTGTTGAAATACGAATCCTTACAAACACAAGGCGTTCCTTTGGAAGATGTGGCGGAAGTTTCGTCTTATGTTGCCGCCTTAAACCACGGCATAAAACGCATCAATGAGGGGTTTCCGCTCTCATTGCGGCTGATTAGAGAAATGCACGCCATTTTGGTTGCAAACGCTCGTGGAAAGACAAAACGCCCTGGTGAATTTCGGACATCACAAAACTGGATTGGCGGCACGCGCCCCGGAAACGCTCGCTTTGTTCCTTGTCCTCAAGAAAAACTTATGGACGCTTTGAGTGCGTTGGAAAAATTTATGCACGCGGATGATCAAATTCCTGTTTTGATTAAAGTGGCGCTTATCCATGTCCAGTTTGAAACCATACACCCCTTTCTTGATGGCAACGGTCGTATGGGCAGACTTTTGATAACGCTGTTTCTTTATGTGAAAGGGTTGCTCAAATCGCCTTTGCTTTACTTAAGCGTTTACTTCAAACAACATCGTACGCTTTATTATGAACACCTTAATCAAGTGCGCTTACAGGGCGATTGGGAAAAATGGATTGCCTTTTTCTTGGAAGGCGTTTGTAAAACTGCTGATGACGCTCGAAAAACCATCATTCTTGTTCAAAAACTGTTTGCAGATGATGAAGCAAAGCTTAAAACCCTTGGAAAAGCAAAAAAATCAGCGCAAATTGTATTAGAACAGTTTGAAAAAAAGCCCCTTTTAACTGTGGCAGAAATTGAAAAACAAGCCAAACTTTCTCGCCCGACCATTATTAATATGCTTCGGCGCCTGATTAATATGGGAATTTTGGCAAACATATCCGAAAAAAAATGGGGGCAAGTTTATGCCTATACGGCATATATTTCCTTACTTAGAAAAAATATGTAATCTGCCGAACCCCACATTTTACGTCACTCTGAACCCCTTTAGGGGTGAAGAATCCAGGTGGAAAGATATAGCTACTTTTTTGTCCTGGATCCTTCACTGCGTTCAGGATGACGTCAGCAGGCTGTTGCACCCTTTTACACCCAACCCGAGGGAACGCGGATAATGAGGCGATTGGAGTGATTTAAGGGGCAAAAGTACCGCAGCGTACTAAAAAGCGTACGTGAGGACACTTTTGCCCCTTAAATTGCTCTAGGCGCCCATTAGACGCGTTCCCATATTTAGAATTTGTATTTGACGCCGGCATTAATGGCCATCGGGTCTTCGTCTTCCAGATACTGGCGGTAGACGATGTAGAAGGTGAAGGAGTGCCAGTCGTATTCCACATCGGCACGAAGGACGCCGCGGTTGCGGTTGTAGATGCCGTTGCGGTCACGTAGGCGATATTTTCCGACCATTCCGTTATGCCGCGCGGTTAAGCTATGATACGGGTTCGCAAACTCGTGGTACCACATGCCGCCGATCTTCATCTTCAGCTTGCTGTATTCGTTAATCGCCATATTCCGCTTAATGAACAACCCAAAGCCACTCTCCACCGAAACATTGTTTGCGGCATCTGCTCGCAAGGCTAACGGCTTGTTTGTATCCTCACGGATCCGGTTTTGATAATAACCTAACACGTTGAACTGTGCTTCCGGCTCAAGTGTTGCAAAGCCTAAATCCTTGCTATATCTTAACGCATTACTGATGCCATATATCCAACTTGTTAAATCTGCTTCAAACGTGCCGTTTGATGTCCGACGGTCGTAACTGCCGTCTGAATACCCCAAACGTCCGATACTTTGCCACTTCAAACCATTTTTGAAGTTATAGCCTAACGGTGCCAAAACTTGAACCATCATTTCCTTACGGTTGGAGTTATCTTCATAATCACTCCTAAACTGCGTGATGCTCATACCTAAGCCCGCGTTTAGCATATTCTCAAGCTCTTTATCGTACATAAAGTACATGGTGTTCGCGTAGTTCTCATAGCCTGTTAAGGTGCCTTTATCGCCTCGCTCGGAATATTGGTAATCGTACCCGACAACCTTTCTGTCTTTACCCTCGGTATTTAACAGATCATCTGTCATTGTTGCGTTTAAGTTTCTCAACACACGCATATTTTCTTGACTAAAGTTCGGGATAAGTTCCGTTCCTGTTAACTCCGCCTCGGCTTTTTCATACGCACTTTGTGTTTCTGCAGCTTTGAGTTTTTGGAACAATTCCTCATTCTTCTCTTGCTGATAGTTCGCTTCCAGATAATCCGCTATCGATTGGCTTTGCGAGATTGTGTTAAAGGCTTGCCTGTTCATGACCACATCTGAAGCCCCCTCTTCCGCGCCCGCGCGGCTTGAGGCTCTAAACATGGCGGAGTTCGATTCTACCTCTAAATCTTTATTTTCCCCTTTCAGGGCATTTTCTTCAACATATTCGTTCTTAAAGCCCTCGCTGACCACATCTGACGCAACGCCTAGTTTACCGCTTAAGCTTTCAGCCTCAAAGCTGCCGCCTTTGCCAAGCAACACGCGTCCGCCGATTTTGTTGAAATTTAACGCGCCTGTGCTTTGGATTTGTCCGCTATTCTTTAACACAGACGTGTTATCTAAGCCAATTTGCTTACCGTTCTCACAATTCTCGCCCTCGCAGATATCGCCATTTAAGCTGATTTTACCTGTGTTTAGCACAGACGAGTGGTTTTGACCATAAATACCATAGCTTCCTTCGCCGCCCTCAACGGTGATTTCCCCGCTATTGACCACGTTTGAATTATCGGCATAAATACCATATGCCTTTGTTTTATCGCCACCTTTAACGGTAATCTTGCCGCTATTGTCAACGTTATAATTTTTCGCGTAAATACCTGTTAAGGTTTCTGCGTTTTCGCCAACCACTTGGATTGTGCCGGCGTTATGTAAATTTTGCTTTACAGGGCTTGCGCTTGCGTCTGCATAAATGCCAAACGCTTTGCCTGTACCTTTGGTTTCGGCGTTGACATTCCAGTTCGTGGACACATCTTCTTTGGCTTTGATGCCATAGACATGAGCATTACCTTGAACGTCTATTTCGCCAATATCCGTTTCGCCTTTTGTTAAATCCACCGATTTAGCGTCAATACCGTAAGCATCGCCTGTTTGTGAGCGGTTTTCTACATTTATCAGCAAGTCTTTACCCTCGCCGGCGCTCACTTTGCCGCCTGCTTGCACACCGTAGGCATCACCCTCTTCTTCCTGTACAACGTTTATGGTTGGCTCCATTCTCCGCACCAATGCCAACATCCGAGCCACTTTCTCGCCATATGCCTCTACCTCATCCAAACGAACGTCGTCTTCTACGGATAAGCCAACTTTAGAAACAGAGGCTGCGGCAGCTGCCGAACCTGTTTGACAACAAACACCTGAAAAACCTTGTTCACATTGACAGGAGCTGTTACTCCAGCTGCCGTGATTACTACAAGCATTAGCTTCAAGGAAGCAACCTGAGCAACTGCTGTCTTCCGATGAACCGGCTGGGTTGACATAACCTTGGGCGCAACTTTGACAATCGTGGGCACTGTCATATCCTGTTAAACAATCTGCACACGCTCCTGTCGGATTATAACCGAAATCGCACATGCATTGAGTATATCCCTCTACCCAATCTCCGTGATTATTGCAAGGGGTGCGTGGATTTACACAGTTTCCTTGATAATGGACATAACCATACTTGCATTGCTTGCAACCTCGGTCTGGATCGGCATTGCTATCTGTACATTCATTACAATAAGTTCCTGTGTAACCTTCTGCACACTCGTCACAATCGTCTCCTGTCCAATGACCTTCGCAAGTGCATTTGTCTTCATCCCATGTGCCGTGACCACTACAAACACTGCTTTCCGACGTGCACTCCCCGTCATACATAACATAGCCGTAAATGCAGTCTGTACAGCCCGATGATTCACTGGCGTAAGGATCTTCACACTGATTGCAAGTCTGTCCGTCCCATTTATCATCACATGTGCATGTACCATCTTGCCATGTACCATGTACACAGAGTTCGCTTATTGAAACACATTGTCCGTCTACCAATGTGTAACCGCTGGCGCACTCATCGCAATTCGCTCCTGTATAACCTGTTTCACATTGGTTACAATCGCTTCCTCCCCAATGACCGTCGCAACTGCAGTATTGACCACTTTCAATCCAAGAGCCATGACCGTTACACAACCCCTCGGGGTCTTCGCATGAGTTACCGACGACAACTTTACTCGTATCTAAACATTTTCTGCAAAAATTTGCAGGGTCAAACTCCTTGTTATTACAAACACAGGTTTGATTGTCTTCATCCCAATAGCCATCATTGCAATAGTTTGAGGTGTCCATGCATTGGTTGCCAACCACTTTTTCGTTCGAAGGGCACTCGGCGCATTCGGATGCTGTTGTGAAGCCGCCGGTACAATCGCACTCTTGTCTTGTTTCATTCCATGTGCCATGACCGTTGCAAAGTCCGCTTGCCGCTTGGCAAATGCCATTGTAATTGAGCTGACCTGAAGGACAGTCAGCGCATTCAGATGCTTCCGTGAAGCCACCCGTACAATTGAGACATTGCTGAAGGTCCTCACTCCAGGTGCCGCGACCATTGCAAAGACCGCTTTCCGGCGTGCAGGTGCCGTGATAATTCAGCTCTGATGAAGGGCAGCTCTCGCATTCAGATTCGGTTGTGAAGCCATTGTTACAACTTGTGCATTTTTGCTCTTCTTCATTCCAGGTGCCGCGCCCTGCGCAGAGTTCCGCCGCCGGAAGGCAGGTGCCTTTGTAATTGAGCTGACCTGAAGGGCACTCGGCACACTCGGAATCTGTTGTGAAGCCGCCCTGACAACTGGTACATCTTTGATCTTCTTCACTCCAGGTGCCACGGCCACTGCAAAGCCCGCTTTCCGGTGTGCAGAGGCCTTTGTAATTTAGCTCGCCGGTCGGGCAGCGCTCACATTCAGATTCCGTTGTGAAACCATTGTTACAATATACGCATACCTGCTGTTCCTCACTCCATGCGCCACGGTCTGCGCAAAGCCCTTGTGCCTCCGTGCAAACGTTATGATAATTCAGCAATCCCGAGGGGCATTGACCACACTCGGAATCTGTTGTGAAGCCGCCCTCGCAGGTGACGCATCTTTGCTCAGCTTCACTCCAGGTGCCACGGCCGTTGCAGAGATCCTCTGGGCGATAACATCCCTCTTTTGCTCTTAAAAAACCTTCATTACAAACACAAGCGCCATTTGTGCAATGTCCGTTTACTGGACAAGAAACACTCCGGCAGGGGTCGTTTTCATCATCTTGCAAGGCTAAAGCAAGCGCACCACCTGCCGCCGCGGCGCCAACACCCCACCACACAACCGGCGCAACCTTTGTTTCTTTGCAATCTGCATGTGTATCCGCGCCGGCACGCTCCAAAACGCGCATGGCATCTGTATCTTTGTTGATTTTGGCAATGCACCAGGCGGTTAAACCATCTCTGTTTTCCGTGTTAATGCTATATTTTTTCTTGAGTTCGTGTATGCCCCAGTATTGATGTGAGTCTGCATAACGATAAAAGGTTTCCGCGACTTCCCAATATTCCGCAACAGCATTGAAAACAAGCCCAAGCACTGAGATTACAGCTATAAATGATACTGCAATTTTTTTGAAAGCTGTCATTGGTTTAACCCTCCGAATCTTAAAACTCCTTATATAAAATACATACTTAGCGCTAGTGTACGGCGGGTTAGGTAAACAAAGAGTTAAAGTTATTCAAAAGATTCTAAAAGATTGTGGATTTTTATGTGACTTCCGTGATGGCACGCAAGTTGCCGTCACGATTGATTTGTACAACACGGAGTTTGTGGTGCATTTCCTCAATGGTTTTTTCACGGTCAATGGTGGGATATGTGTGCAAAATACGGTCCACAAAGGCTTGATATGCCGCCTCAGAACTCTCGGCATGGATGGTTGCTAAGCAGTTATCGTGGCCGGAACCCATTAGCTCCCATATGGCTCCCGCGTTGTTGGTGGAAATTTCGCCGCCGATGATGGCATCCGGGGTGAAACGCACCACCAAGTCAATGATTTTGGCATAATCCATTTGGTTGGTCTGCTCCGTACGCGAAAGCACCAAATGCACGCGGTTTGGGTGCGGCACGATCAGCTCGCGCGTATCTTCAATGGTCACTATGCGCTTGTGAAGGTCTAAAATTTTTAAAAGATTGTTCAAAAATGTGGTTTTGCCCGTTGAGGTGGCGCCACTGACTAAAATATGATCGCCGCGCTTAATGCTCAAAAGCAAGCGCTCGTACGGGTCATCGGGGTCTTTGATGTTTTTTAAAGGGTTGATTTTATGCAAGCCCTGACCTTGCACTAAGCCGTAATCGCCAAGTCCAAAAGCAACATCGTCCGCGTGCACACGAATGGTTAAAGCCACGCCACCGGTGAGGTCGTCTTCATCATACATCACGTTGCGCCCGGCAATCGCTGAAAAACGGTGATCGCCAGGGATTGTGGCGTATACTAACGGCGAGCCTGAAATGGGATCAAACGGAAGCTCGTAAGTGTTTGCCACAATATATAATAAGTCCGTGAGGTAATCCTTGGTGAGCTTTTCATCTTTATACATTATCCAAGGATAAGCCCGCTTGCCACGCAACCGAAGCCATATCTGCCCCGAGCGGTTAATTGCCACCTCTTCAATGTTTTCTTGGTTATACCAATATGCTAAGGGGCGTAAGACTGATTCTAAAACTGTAAATGAGCTCATGGTGTTCTCCTAAAACAGTTGCGCACCGCTTGTGTCTTGCCGCGCGGGGGAAGTTGAGGTTGAGGGCGGCACACTCATCCCCGATGAGGACGGGGGCGGCGGCGTGGCGCCCGTGACCGTTACCGCCGGAATGTTCGGCGTGCGTCTTTGCCTTTGCGGGGTGTTCGTATCCTCAATTAAACCACCGCCTGTGGGCTTGGCGTTGACATCTTCATCTAAGTAAACCACGCTCTTAGAATCTGAGCTGCCGCCTGTGCCTGTTAAATTACCCGAATTGCCGCTAGAAGAAGCCTCGCCCGCGGCTTCATCGCCTGTGATGAGCGGGCCTGTGCCGGCGCGGGTCTTGTTATAAAGATCTTCCTGCTTAGAGCGCTCTATGGTGCGGATCCATAAGTCTTCCTTCGGGTAAATAATCAGCCGCGTACCCGCCGGAACATAAGTGACGGCTTGAATATTCGTCTTATCTTGCAAAATTTGTTGGAAAATTTGATCCATATTTTGCAAAAATTGTTGGCGCGCATCGTTTGCCGCTTGCTGACGCGAGGTTTCAAGCGAACTTTCGCCCGAAGAGGTGCCGCTATCACTCGTGGCGGTGACATAAGCTAAGGCGTTTGAAAGTAAGCTTGTGACAATCGGGAGCGTGTAACGCTTTAAGAGCTGCTCATCTAAATATGCCAAAGCACCGCCGCGACCTTGCGCATCACCCGTTTTGGCTGCCGAAAATTCAAACGCGGAACCATCGGGACGAATGAGGCGCGTCCATGTGATGTTCACACGCACGGCACCGCCGCTTGTGCCACCACTGCCTAAGCCCGAGGCTTGCCCCATAACACGGCTGCCCGCGGGAATGACTATGTTGCGCCCCTCTTCCGCATAAACATTGCGCTCCACAATGGCGGTGACAGGCACATCATCGGCGCCGTCAGAGGACATAATTGTCCGCGCTAAAACCGCCGGAATGGGCTTGTCTGCTAAGATCATCTCGCTCATGTCCACACGCCAACTTGAAAGCTTGCGCGTGACACCCTCCCAATTATCTTGCATGCCGTCAAAACCTTGGCGATCAACATCTGAGGTTAATTGCCCAACGGCAATGTTTGCCCGCCGTTGCGCCTGCGCCGCCGCTAAAGCCGCAGAACGCACGGGGTCGTAACGCTCGCCAGGTCCAAAACCGCCGCCTGGGCCAAGGTTTGTGGGCGTGTTGCCAATGCCATAGGCGCCGCCGTCACCAAATGTGCCCGCCGGTACAAACATATCAGGCTTGCCTTCCATGCCAATTAAGTTGCCGTCTTTGTCCGTGATTAAGCCATCGTTTAACGTTCCTAAAAGGTTGCCTAACTTGTCTACAACGCTATTATCCTCTAAAATATCGCCTAAATAATTACCGTCTGGGGTTAAGGCAATGCCAATGCTTTTGAGGCCGTAGTCCTTGCCCTCAAAAGTATCTTCCGTGGGGGTGAGCGCACCAACCGGACGCGGACTTGCCCAATCCGCCGGCTTTTGCTCCTCAGGCTCTTTTATATTATAATATTGTAGCGGGTACGCCACGCCTAAAATATCGCCCTCGGGGTTGCGAACCTCGCCACTGCCCGTGACTGTGCCAATGACCTCGCCCGATTTGTTGATGACGTTGCCGCTTAAGTTAATTTCACCAACGACTCGATTCTCCGCGCCACGAACTTGATAATCTCGCGCGCCACGGCCAATGAGTTTGTTGTTCACAACTAAAAAGCCGCGGTCAATTTTGCCAATCTGCCCGCCGGCAAAGTTAAATACGGTGCCGTTTTCTAATAAGTAACCTATGGCGTTGCCGTTTTCATCATATATATATAAGTCATACAAGGCGTAACCTATGGGCTTGTTTTCAGATACAACCTGACCAGTGTAATTGACTTTGCCTAAAACTTCATTCGAGTCGCTTACGACATTGCCGTTTTCATTGATCCGCCCCATGTAATTATTTTGCAGGTCAAAGGCAATTTGATATTTGAAAAGTAAGCCCGAGACACCCTCTTCATCCGAAATATAAGTGCCGTCCGGCTGAATGAAGCCAACTTCTGTGCTCCCGGCATCTACAACCCGATTGTTGGTGAGCGCGCGTCCAATGACGGTGTTTTCAAAATTAATGACCGGAAAAGCCTCGGCTAATGAGGCAATCCACACATTTTCAGCATTTAATAACCGGCCTGATTGCGTGAGGCAGCCTTGCTTTTCACCGGCGAAATTTAAGACCTCGCCCAAGGTGCCAACCCTGCCTAAGGGATTGCCGGAATCATCGTAAACAACGCCCGTTTGGACAATGTGACCCATGACGGCGCCGGATTCGGAAATGACTTGTCCGTTGGCTAGGCGGTGACCTAACACAATATCGCGCGTGTTGCGGACATCGCCTTTGTTGCTGACAACGCCTAAAAATGTGCAGCCGTTATCAACCACGGCGGAAGAACCCGATAAAAAGCCGATGGTCGCTTTTTTTGAATTTCCAACAACGTTGTTTGTTAAAACTTGCCCAATGATGTTACCCGAAAAATCACGCACGGTGCCTAAGGCATCAAGGCTGCCTAACGCGTTGCCGTTGATGCCTAAAACCGCACCTAAATTATACGCGGAACCCATAACGGGCATTAAAACTGAGGGCGCGCCCTCCTCGGCAGCAGAAACTTTTTGCGCCGGTAAAACTTTGGCAATGAGCGTGCCTTGATTATCTATAATGCTGTTATCCTGCCGCAAAAGACCGATTTTCTCGCCTGTTTCAGAAACGGCAAAAAGCGGGTCTATTAAGGTGGCTTCAGGCTGATTTTGGCTGTTTAAAATGATGCCGTCAGACATCAGCTTTAAGCCCTCTTCCGTGGGGGCGCCTTGCATGGCACCGTTAACGCCAATGTAACTTTGAAGCGTGCCGTCTTGCTTAAAAGCTCCGCTAAGGGGTAGGGCACGGCTGACTAAGGCACCGTCTATTGCGTAAACGTAACCTTCCGGCGTGATTGTGTATTGCTCGCCTTTCAAGTTCAAATGCGAGCTGATGCCGTTGATGCCTAAAATTTCGCCCCGTGCGTTAAAAACAATCTGCTTTCTGAAAGCGGCACCAAGCGGGCGTCCGACAGTGTCAAACGCGATGTTGCCCTTGGCATAACCTAAAGGCGAACCTGTGATAGAGGAAACTTTGCCACTGCGCGAAATCTGCCCGATTAAATGACCTAAATAATCAAAAACGGGACCTGGCTCCACCACGCGACCGATGATTGCGCCCTCGGGGTTTTGAACTAAGCCTTTCGGCGCAATGGTGCCAACTTGCGCGCCCCCGAATACAACCTTGCCTTGTGGTAAAAGTGTGCCTAAAAATGCGCCTTTTAAATCAGTTGCTGTGGCAGAGTAATCAAGCCGAAAGCCAATGACATTGCCGGCTGCGTCAACAATTTTATCATCCGCGCGCAAGTGCCCAATGGGCTTGTTTTCATTTAAGACTCGACCGTCATAACTGATGATACCAAGGTATTTGCCCGCATTATCAAACGCGTAACCGCCTGAAACCACCATGCCAATCACGGCACCGGTGGCGTCATATATGTAACCGTTGGCATGCAAACGCCCAATTTCATTGCCCTCAAAATCCGTGGCGCGACCGCCAGGAGCAACGCTTCCTAAAAATGAGCCGTCTAAAGATATGACCATTTTGGAGGAAATCAGCCTGCCCTCTAAAATATAACTCTCGCCGCTCTTGCGGTAAGCGTAACCTTGCGCGGAAACAAAACCAATGTTTTGACCCTCTAAGTTCACATAAGAGCCATCGCCCGCTAAACGTCCGACTGTCTGACCGTCATCATTATAAATTAGCCCCGGGTATAAGACCGCACCTAAAACTTCTTGATTTTCACCAAGTATCAAGCCACTCGGTAACGTCTTGCCTATCACTTGCCCCGAGGCGGAACGAATTAAACCATCGGCGTTGATCTTGCCCAAAAGCTTGTTGTCCGTGCCTATCGCCACACCTTGCGGCACAACACCGCCAACAAGTGCGCCTTTCTCATTTATAATTAAGCTGTCCGCCGTGATGTTGCCGATGATCTCATTATTGAAGTTTACCGCCGTGCCGTCTGGAATGACTTTGCCAAGCACTTTGCCCTCAAAATCTATGGCGGTGATTTCTTCCGCATGCGCGAAACCAAGCGGTAATAAGCACATTGCTAAACAGGCGCTGAAAATTTTGAATGTTTTGTTTGCTTTTCTAAACACCTTAGTTCCTCCGATTTTGAGCGACTTCTTGCAAGAGATAACCCGCCGCTTTTTTATCCGTGTTGACAAACGAACCGTTGCCCTTGACATAACCTATCGGCTGTCCCTCAATGCCTGCAACCGTTCCATCCGGCTGTAAATAACCTAAGTATTGCCCCTTGTCGGAAACAACAGACGTGCCAACCTTATAAGCCGTGCCTAAAACATTGTTTTCATTGTCTATCACAATGTTGCCCGATAAAACACGCCCCATTGGTCGGAACGAAAAATCTACCGCCGTGCCGTCAAAGTTAACGTAACCAACCGCCTTGTCTTCGCTGTTGATGACAATGTCGCCCGTGGCAAGCTCACCCAAAACACGACCGTCTTTGCTCATCGCCTTGCCGTCAGCGTACATCTTGCCAATGAGCGCATTCTGCCGATCAAGCACCGCACCCGTGGAGATAACCGTGCCTATCGGGCGACCTTCAAAATTAAGCACGACGCCCTCGCGCATTTGAGTCAAGTTTTTATCAGAAGAACCGCCCGGAAGAACGGCTGTTAAAACTTTGCCCTGCGTGTCTATGATGTTGCCTAAGGGATCAATATAACCTTTGTATGCCCCAAAAACATCGCTGACAGGAGATAAAGGTACGTTTTCACCAATGATGTTTTGCTTGCTGTCAACAATTAAGCCGAAACCGTTTTCATGCCCGTTGATACCGCCGCCCGAGCCTATGACTGCGCCATCAGCATTGACATAGCCTAAGTATGAACCATCGTAACCGATGGCGGCACCGTTTTTGACCACGCCGCCGGCGTATTGCCCGTTTGAGTCAAACCAACGCCCTTTGGCATCTATTTTGCCTAAGTCTTCCCCAAAACGGTTGATGACACGCATGTCAACGTTTACAAAACCAACCTTGGCGCCACTTTTATCAACCACCGCACCAAGAGGTAAAATGTGACCTAAAACATTGTTGTAAAACGCTGTGCCGTTTCCAAAAATTTTGCCAAGAGCCACACCTGATTCATCATATAAGTTGCCGTCTGCAAAAACATGACCCATGACTTGACCATCAGCATTTATCACAACCGTCTTTTCAGGCAAGGCAACGCCAATGATGTTGTTTTCCTTATCCGCAATGTAACGGTTTAAAAATAATTTCGCGCCAGGATGCTTTTTGATTTTTAAAGAACCGTCTAAGGCAAACATGTTGAGTAAGTTTCCGCGGAAATCAAAAGCATAAGACTTGTCTGACAAAATGCCCTTGTATTGCCCGTTTGCATTGTAAACCTCTTTGTTGGCGTCAACGCACCCAACTGTGCTGTCCGCTTGCTGAACAACGCCGTTTACCTTTAAATAACCTAACGTTGAACCGTTGGCGGCAAATACGGCTTTGTATTCCGCCACACGTCCAATGATATCGCCGTTTTCATTTAAAACTGTGCCATCGGGATTAACGCAACCAACATATTTGCGCGAATCATTATAAACAAGTCCTTGCGCGTCCGCCGTGCCTAAATAACTGCATTGCGCACCAAAAACACGCCCTTGTCTAGCAACTTCGCCAATATATTTGCCGTTGGGGTCAAAGATTGTGCCGTCAGGATAAACCTTATATTCTAAATTGTCCGAGCCTTTCGTGACTGTGCCGTCTTTGTTCAAAACACCCTCATTCTTACAGCCCCAACCAATGACCGTGCCACCACGTACGCCCTTTGCTAAAATTTTGGCACCTTTGGGGTCTTTGACTAAAGTGTTGGGTAAAATGCGACCCAAAGTAAGCCCTTTGGCATCAACGACTTCACCGTTATCGGCAATTGTTCCTAAAACTTCACCACTTGGCGTTATGGGGATGAGGTTTTTGTTAACAAGCGCGCCAACCCAAACCATTTCATTGCTGATGACATTGCCGTTTTCATCCACCTTACCGATAACTTCCCCGTCAGCATTGTGCACATTGCCGTCTTCATCAACATAACCTATGACTTTGCCATTTTCATCCAAAGCTAAATTATTATACCCGCCGGCGCGACCAATGATATTGCCGTTTTTATCAACAATTGTACCGTCTTCAAGCATTCTACCAATGACATTGCCGTTGGCGTCTAAAACCGTGCCGTCTTCCAAAACTTTGCCAATGATGTTGCCGTCAAAATCTACAATATTGCCGTTTTCATCAATGTATCCAAGTAAATTGCCGTTTGCATCGTAATATAAACGCCGCGCCGGACCTGCTTTCCCGATGACTTCGCCCGAGTTTTTGAAAACATTGCCATTTTCATCAACATAACCAATGACATTACCGTTTTCATCCACAACAGAATTATCCGGCAAAACAACGCCTAAAACATTGCCGTCTTCATCAAGCGCCGTTTGCCCCGGCTTGCTGACATGACCAATGGTACGACCGTTCATGTCAACAACTTCGCCGTTCGCATTAAGGCGACCTATCACATTGCCCTCAGCATCAACAACCGTTCCATCAGGCAAAACACGCCCGATGATATTACCGTTGGCATCATAAACATACCCCGCTTCAACAGCCTTGCCTATGGGCACGCCGTTTGCATCTACAACACTGCCGTCCGGTAACTCTTTGCCAATGATATTCCCTTTAAGGTCATACGCGGTGCCGTCATTGCCGACATAACCAATGACATTGCCGTTTTCATCGTATATCAGTTTTTCATTGCCCGCCACACCTATAATATTGCCATCAGCGTCTACAACCATTCCATTCGAATCCACGCGTCCGATAATATTACCGTTTTCGTCATGGACATAGCCTTCATCATCAATCCAACCAATGACTTCGCCGTTGGGTCCATAAGCCAAACGCTTTTTGGCGCTTGTGGCACCTGCTGTTTTTCCAATGACATTGCCGTTTTTATCAACAACAGTGCCGTCTTCAAGCATTCTGCCAATGACATTTCCATTTAGATCATATGCGGTGCCGTCGGGACCGACATATCCAATGACATTGCCGTTTTCATCATATATCAGGCGAGCTCTATCTGCACCGACTTTTCCAATGACATTGCCGTTTTCATCAACGACTGTGCCGTCTTCAAGCATTCTGCCTATGACGTTTCCATTTAAATCATACGCGGTGCCATTATCATCAACATAACCAATGACATTACCGTTTTCATCGTATATCAGCCGATAACCCGCCGCGGCAGGGTTAACGCCTGTCGATTCGCAAAAGTTGCACTCTTCTTTTGTGACTGCCTTACCGTCAAATGAGATTTTTTCAGCCTTGGCATTTTGCGCGCTCACGTTTGTTTCGTGCCATGAAACAATAAAATTGTTTTGCACATTGCCCGAGATAATCGGCGCCCAATTCATGGTGATGTTACAGGTTTGATTACCTCTTAATTCAGCACTTGTGCAACCGTCATTATAAGTGAAACCGTCAAAAGGCGGCTCAGCAAGCCTGACCGAAACTATGCGAATGCTCCCCTTGCCGTTTGTGCCAATGGTTAACACATTTTTTGCTTGAGTGCCTAAAACAACAACACCCATGTGAACAGGGTTTGGCGTTGTGGTAATGGGCACATCTTTTTCAGATATGTCGTCGAATTCAATGTTTTCCATTAAAGGATTGGTGCTGCTGCCCATATTAATGGCATCTTCATCATCTGTGAAAACCGGCTCTTGGTAATTATCCATGTTCTCATTATCGGAAAAAAGCAAAAAAAGTCCGAACAAAAAGACCACAAAAGAAACAACGCCCACCATTAAAATGATGCGGTTTGTTTTGCGGACATATCTTTCCGAATTTGTTAAGACTTCTTTGCTCATTGCACTCTGACTACACTACAGAAAACACCGTTACGCCCTAGTTGAGAACATATTTTATCGCCTTTTTCAATGGAAGGCACTGGTCCTATACGCAGATGGTAAAGCTCGCGCCCTTGACCGTCTGCCGGCGCATCAACCGAATAAAAAGGCTGATAAGAACCAAGTAACTTCGTGTAACGACCGCTTAAATCATTCCACAAACCTTCAAGATTGTTTACATCAGCGTCTGTGCCAAGTTCCACTGAAATATTGCCAAACTCAGCATCAGCAAAACCACTGCCATAGCCGTATGATGATAAGAGGTTGCTGACATCTTTATTCGAATCGGCTTGCAGATGAGGCAACTTGTGCATTTTGCTGTAATCTACCGTTTTGGACGGATCTTGGAGATATTGCGGAATTAAGAGTTCGCCGTCTGCACCGACTTTTTCATTATATTCCCCAACCAATGCCTCTTGTCCGACAGAAGAATCTTTTGCCAAGCTAAAGCCGTCTTTGTCAGCATTTGAGCCCGAACCTGCCGGCGGTGTGTAATATTTTGCCAACCAACTGTTATCTTCTTCGTCATCATCTAAATCCGCGCCACTTGCTGCCGGAGCAGGAGTCGAAGAAGCTGCTGCCGCGTTTGCAGAAGACGCTGCCGCTGCAGGAGCCCCCGCCGAGCCTGCCACATTGTTCATGCTTAGCGGTAATTTTTCAGAAACATCCCATTCATCCGGATTGTTGTAATATGTGGGGTTGATGTCCGCGTCATCGGAGCGGCGTAACTTTAAGCATACAATACGTTTGCCGTTTCTTAAAACCATATCGCCAACGCCTTCAACAATAATCAGCCGATTGTTCGGTCCTTTTGCCCTAAACCCGACAGGCGTTTCCACACGCTCAACAATCAACGTGACAATTGGGCGTTGAACCATATTCAGCGCTTTTTCGCCTAAATCAATGTATGTGAAAATATCATCACGCCATACACGCTCTGGTGCAATCACAACATCATCAGGGTTGGGAACGTAAACCTCTATATCAAATTTAAATTGGGTTGGATCCAAGGGAATGCTTTGAATCCAGTCATCCTTTTGAAAGCGTTTTGTGAAATTAGAATCGACCGATAGGTTATTACCACCTCTGTAAGCGCTTGCGTTTACTCTACTAGATCCGTTTCCCGTGCCCGCTTTTCCCTGTGGGGAAGCAGCGTCTATAACCTCAATATCAATAATGGAGTTTGTTAAGCGCTCGGTGTTAATGCCCTCACTTCTGGCATAAAACACATATTTGTTTCCTGAACGTCCGAAAACAATGATGTTTGTATCTACACCAACCATGGCACCTGATTTCGGGTAAAGCAAAAGCGTGTTGGGGCCGGAAATGCGTCCGTCAAAAGTTTTGCTATCACCAATATAAACATCTTCCACTAATTCCCATTGCGGAAAATTTAAAAGCGTAATCATCCCTTCACGCAGTCTGATTGGCAAAACCAGATCAGGTGACCAATAATATTTTGAATATGCCGGCTTTGATTGCCCCTCGCCCAAATTTTGCAACGGATCAAGCCAGGCGCTTTGGGTCATACCTAAGGAAGAAATGCCCGTATAGCCCATATTCATTGGTTGGTACATTCCTTGGCTTTGATCAGCATTTTGATTGAGGCTGTCAATGGTTGCCTGCGCATATGCGGAAGCTGATGCTAAAACCATACTTATAACTAAACTTAATTTTGTAAAATAACGTTCCATTTTTACACCTTATTTTTTATTCCGCCTGATTATTGCGTGAAAGCGAATAACGTGTGACGGTAAACCCAATGGGATTGTTCAGACGTTCGCCGAATTTGACATTTTTCTTACGATACGTCACCCGCAAAGAGGCTGTCCAATAATTGATTTCCGGCGCAGCCGAATCAGGATACATATCACGTGTTTCGTATTCAACCTGCCACAAACCGCGGCCAAGTTCGTTGACAGTCATGATACGCACCAAACGCACAAGACCTTTTGTCCGAATGAGATCTAGCGCCGGCTTTGCCGTCCGATCAACAAATGACTGATAAACAGAAGAAGAGGACATTTCCTGCAAAGGTCCGCCCGGCATCCAACGCGATTCCATTTCAGCAACATCACCTGTGAAAGCGCTCCGCATTAAGATATATTCACGGACAAAAACCTCCGTTATACCTTTTTGATCTTCCATATTTTTCAGTGGAACAATATCATAGACCTGTTCCTCTTTGTTTTCAAAAGTGAGCATAAAGGGCTCTAAACGATAAAGAGGCACAAGCTGCATGATTGCCAATATTAACACTAAGTTGCAACAAAGGCTGATGACAACAATGACCGCAAAAGCACGCGCTGTCCACAAGTAGCGCTTTTCACTAGCATTGACGACAATCACTTCCTCTGAAGAGTTGCGCTCACGCGATACTGCTCGGCGTGGCGTTCCCCTGCCTGCAAGCAACTTTTGTTCGCCTTGATTTGAACCTAACTGTTCAGCCATGAAACTCTCTTAGCTTAAATTGTTGCAACAAACCAATCCGGCAGAGTTTTAGGAAGCTCCACCTCAATACAGGCGCACGGCGAAAGCTTGAGCTCGTTCACATCTTTACCGATACCTACAGGCTCCGGCTCATAATAAGAGCCAAACAAACCACACGCCGATAACAACAAAACGGCAAGAAACAATATGATTTTTTTATACATTGCAATGTTCCTTTGTTTATAAATATATGTCTAGACAACTGTAGATTAAACTTTTTATTTTGAAATGTCTAACTCGAACATAAGGAATCCCCAACTTATCAACAAGTTAGCGATTCGAAAAATATTTTTTTGCATAAAAGCCTTGAAAAAACTACAAAATTTCAACTTCTGCTTGTGAATAACGCGTGACGGTAAAACCTAAGGGATTCATTAAACGCTTTGTCATAAACATCCGCTCGGGGATGAAAAACGCCGTCACAGAGGCTGTCCAATAACGCGTGACCAAAACCAAGGCACCAGTTTGATCATTTCTGTTTTCCAAGGAAAGATCATATGTTCTAAAATCAACTTTCCATACCGGGCTTTTTTCACCGCCTGCCTTGCTGACAGATATGATTTCAACATCTCGCACCAGATGGTTAGATGATGCGGTACGCAATAACTCACGCGCCGGTTTGTCAAATTCTTTAAACACTTTGGCTGAGGAAAGATAACTGACCATACCGCCTAAATACCAACGAGATTGCATCTCACGCTCATCATTGACTATGGAATTGCGCAAAGTGATGTATTGGCGCACAAAATTTTCCATGAGTTGGTTTGCCGAAGCCATATTGGGCGAAATGACTTCTGAACGCACCATTGTTTCAGAATTATCTTGCCGCATAATCAAAAACGGCTCAATCGTTACTTCAGGCGCCAAACGAAACAAAACCAAAGACGCGCTTGCAAAAAAGCCAAAAGATAACACCGCCAACAACATCACAAGTCTTGAAAGCCAACAATAATAAGCCTCTTTTGCCGTACGTCTTTCCGCCTCTTCCGTGGTGATATAATCAAAATGCGCGGCAGCCCCGTCTGTTATGGCTAGTTTTTGTATTCCGTTATTTTCAAGCTTTTCAGGCATTTTTCTTTCCTAAGAACCGAAATCACATGTGCTTGCGCAGTAAGGCGTACCGAAATTTCTGATTTCTTTTTCCGCCGCTGTTTCTGCTTCTTTATTATAGCGGTTTACAATTTCAATATCAGCCATTTTTGACTTAATTTTTTCAGCTAGCTCGCTATCGCCTTTCATGTTATCCGAAAGTGAAACAACCTCGTCTTTATCAAGCTGAAGCGCACTGACCATATCCTTCAGTTTTTGGATGTTTTCATCCATACCTTCATTGCCTTGATGCATTGTTTTTATTTTCGGCACAACTTCCTCAATAAGCCCATTTTTAGCCGTTTCAAGCTTTTCCATAATTTCGTCATATGTTGCTTTGTCAGCCAAATCAAAATCTGCCGGCGGCTCATAATTTATGACTTTAAGAGATTTTTTTATGCTTTCACGTGTTTCATCAAGCTTTACTTCCATTTCATCTAAAACTTTTTTATAATTTTCTACCAACTCGACAAAGTTCAGATAATCGCCAAATTGGTTGCGAACCAGTAAGGCATTTTTATAAACTCTCACTTTACCGCTATCGCTTTCAGATAAATTCTTACCATCATAAGCTTCTGCAAAGAATTTGTAAATTTCTTTCAACTTCCCATTATAAGTGTACTTTCCAGTATAAGAAAGAAGTGTTGCCAGTTCACTAGAATTGCACATAGATTCGGCATCTTCATCGCTAAAGTCTGAAGACATTCTTCCAACTATTTGGTCGCCATTTTCAAAATTTACGTTAACTTTACCTGAAGACTGCACTTCAATTTCCTCAATACCTGAGCACTCTTGCAAGGAACTGTCATTTTCTTGCCACAAGGTGAGGGCATTGTCTTTAAACCCGATGATATATTTGCCCGCTTTGCAAGGATATTCACCCCCGTTAAGCAACGGAGCGGTATTTTCAGGATCAATAGCCTCTAGCATCTTTTTGGCATTAAAATTATTTTCAACAAAGCCTTTTGGTCCCAAGATTCGATGCCATATTTCCGGTAAGTACGCGCTCTCGTCATATTCAAGCAACGCATCACGAGCGAGCTCATCTAAAACCGTTTTAACAACTGTGTCATAATCTATTGTGTCAAAATGGACAATCTCGCGCATTGGCGGTGTGTATGTATATTCAATTTTCTTGGGCGCGGTAAAATCTCTTGCCTTTGCCGGAAGGCCTACGAAAAATTCCGTATCAGGCGCATAACAACTCCCCCCTTGGCAAGTTGCCGTCATTAATGTTTTTTGAAAAACGTTTTGCGCCATACTGAGAATTTGCGAGGAATCCACCACATCTTCAAAACTTCCTAAAGTTGATTTCAGGGGCTGCATTTGTAAATCACGCATTAAATCGGTGTGAATTTTTAAAACCTTGTCCGCCTCTTCCGGCTTATAAAAATCTTTACCAAGCTCATCATATTGCTGTAAGGCTTCATCAATACGCTTTATGGCATCAGCTACAGCATCCGCCATAAGATTATCTGCCGTGCTAACCATATCGGAGAATATGGCATATAAATCGCCCGATTTATCAGAAAGCGTATCTAACGCGCTTGAGAGCGTGACATCGTCTTTGGGCGTGGCTGCAAGTTCCCAAGCCTGCTCCCAAAGATCCTCATTTTCTTTGCTAAGCCCATACATTGCTCCACCAAATTCGTCTTTAGTGGCCTCTATTAAATTCTTTATATCATCAATTCTTGCACGAACATCATCAATTTTTTCCCTTAATATTTCCATCTTCTCTAAAAGCGCTTCAGCTTCTTTTTGCTTTTGAGCAGATGTTTCCTCAGCCACTTTTTTATCTTCGGTTGCCATATTGGCAAGAACATCCGTTGCATATTTGCTCTTATCCATGCGCTCTTGGTTGATGTCTAAAACAATATCTTGCGTTTGAGCATTGACATCTGCTTTGTTCTTTTCATCCATGAAGTTGTTATAATCTTCTTTAAGAGAAGTAAGCTCCACATTATAATTATCATATTCTTGGTAAAGTCCTTGCTTTTTTCTTTCAAGCGATTCAAGAAGCTCCTTATAATGTAATTTAGTCTCTTCCATCTTTTTATAACTTTCATCAATTTGCTTTTTAATCTCCTCAAGATCAGCATTTTCCTTATCAGGTGCGCCAAGGCTACCGGAAAGTTGGCTTAACGCTTTATTGCCGTAGTTCTTAACATCAACAGCGGGCACATCATCAATTTCTTCCCCTGCATCTAAAGAATCGAGCATTGTTTGCACAATTTCTGCCACTGCGCCACGCATATTCAGATTTCGGATAAATATTTTCATATTGTTATATTTTTGAAGAACATACTCTTTATAAAAGTATTTTTCATCTTCCCAAAGCGGGTAAGGCTTGACGGGAACGCCCCATTTAACATTCACAGCCTCAGGCTTTTTATCGGTCCCAACGCCTGAAGCTTTCATATCGGCACTAATGTCTTCAACTGCCTGCTCGCCAATAAGCCACGACAAAACTTCTTGCCCTCGTACATTTTTTTCATGAGGTTCTTCCAGGCTCGGGTGTCTTAGCGCGCTATCTCCTGTTTCGGAATCTTGCTCAACACGCAAAGTTTTTTCTAGCTCGCTTATTTGAGATAAATCGCCTGTGCCGGCAAAATCATCTACCTGCCGCGGCGAAAACTCATCTTCCGTAACCTCCACTGCGGTTTGGGCTTTTGTTGCCTGATAAGATGAACGCACCCAACTTAAGAATGCTTCAAAGTCCATACCGCCGTAATAAGTCGTTAAATGATTGATAGCACATTGCTTTGATGCGTTAAGACGTTTTAAGGCTTCTTCATATAATATTCTTATTTGACGCACATTCACAAAAACTTCACGGTAAAACGGCATAACAACCTTAAAATTGTGAATTTTTTGCGCGTTACTGAGCTTACCGTACAATTCATCATAAAGTGCCATATCTTCAAACACTTTATCTGTTCCCTTTAAAAGCGAAGACAGCTCCGGTTCTTTCATGACGACAGGGGTTAATGCGTCTCTTAATTTATCAAGCTTGCTAGCATTAGGAGAAGCTTTTTTCTCATCATTTTGCGCGTTGTTTTGCTCTTCAGGCTGCTTTTGTTGAGGCTCTTCTCCTGATGAAGAAGGCAACATTTGCGCAAAAGACATTTTTTCTACCATTCTAAAGTTAAATGCCTGATTTTCGCCCTCGCTGTTATCGCCCTCGCTGTTATTTTGTGCGTTTTCCTCTTCTTCTGGCATAATTGGTCTGATACCTTCACGCAAGGTTTGCGCTGCTCGATATTGTGCATTTAAAGCGGTGAGTTCTTCCGCAATGCGTAAAAGCGAATCGTAAATAGCATTTAGTCTGTAATAGTTCACTATTATGCCAACTTCATCACTAGTATCTGATGCGGCTTTACAAGAATCGCCATTGCTTTTCTTACCATCAACGTAACATTCGGTAAGTGTGTTATAATCTTCACGCAAGGCGTCCATGCGCTCTTGGAGCTGACGCGAAACAAGATAAGCCTCTATCATGATATCATTGCTGAATTCCACACCTTTTTTGCGATATGCTGTTGTCACAATTTTGGAATCGAGCGGGTGCTTTTTTAAAATGTCTGCAGGATATTTTGTAAATAATTTTTTAAACGCCTCAGCCACAGACTCTTCGCTTTTAATATCTGCGATGGTGCATTCTTCTATTTTCTTTGCGCTGTCAACAGATGACTTCCCTTTTTCTTTCTTGACACTTAAAGTTTCCTTTGCCGCCTCTGTTTTTTCAGAAAGGAAAGAAACTAATGATGCTTTGTCCTCCAATGATTGGATTTTCTTTGACGTATCTTCCATTTGGGTGGCAAAATTATTAAATTTTTTGGTTAATTGCTCCATATAATACGCCAAACCGTTTGTTGTATCAGTTGCGGGGTCTGCATCCGGAGTTGTGGGTCCTGGAGGAAGCGGGAAAAATGCGCTTGCAGGTATACTTGATAAAACACCAAGTAAGAGTGCCACCATTAAAGCATATTGAAAGTGTTTCTTCATTGTTTTTCTCCTACTTAGGTTGGACGTTATCTAAAAAGCTAGACTGATCTTGATCCGAAAGAATATCTTCTTCCGTGAAAACATAATTATCCAAATTTATTGCCGCGGGGTTTTTAGTGTAATCTTTCAGCTTAAAGTCTTGGTTAAGCATATTCCGCGCCGTTTTAAGCCGCATATCCGCAAGCAGAATCTCTACATAATCAAATAAATTTTTGAGTTCCTCAATCTTCATTTCTATCAAGAGACTCTCTGCTGATGATGATAAATCTACCCTTAAAATGTTGCCCGCCAATTTTTCTGCCGTTTTCTTTTTTTGAGGCAGAGAAATCATTTTCTTCGTGCCGACATCAAATGCATGAATGATGTCTTTGAGCAAAACTTCCCGCCGATGTTTCATGATCCGCTTGGTTGTTTCAGAGTTGATCGGCTCAGTTTCGCCAAGAAAGTTTTCATTAATCACTTCCTGATACTCTTGCTGTATTTGCGCTTCCGTTTTTTGGGAGAGCTTTTCCACCAACATGCTTGCCAAAGATTCAAGCTCGCCTACAGCCAGGTTCTCAAGCTGTTGTTCTAATGATGCTTTTTGTTGAGCTAAAGATTGATATTCGCCATCATTTAAAAGG
Source organism: uncultured Alphaproteobacteria bacterium (assembly GCA_947630965.1). Lineage (GTDB taxonomy): Bacteria > Pseudomonadota > Alphaproteobacteria > RF32 > CAG-239 > CANPYS01. The sequence goes on along the minus strand of CANRJO010000004.1, from coordinate 41,314 downwards.
TAATCTCCGCCTTGCTCTAGTTGTCTTTTAATTTCTTCATATTCTGTAATTGATTGCGCCGCAGCCGACATTTGCGCCTCAATTTTGGCACGTGTTTCATCATCGCTTGCGTTATTTAATAAAGTTTGCAAGGTTTCATAATTTTCCTGTGCAGCCTTGGTTTTTGCCGTGTTTTCCTCTGTTAAAACATTTTTTCGTTCTTCCATTTGTTTGTTTAGCTCTTGTATGTCTCTTCTTATTTGAGCGGCATTCCCAACAGAACCCGACATGGCGGCATTCATTTCTGCTTCTATCTCTGATTTTTTATCTTCATAAAGGTCTATGCCCGTTTCACCAACATCTACCGCGCTTTGATAAGCTTCCTGCCCGGCTTCCACCGTTGTTTTAATGGCTTCAAGGCGCGATTTTTGTACCTCATACCACTTTTTTACTTTATCTAAAATTGTTAATTGTTCTTTTGCTTTAATGGCTGTATCTATGGTATCGCCCGCAGCTTTGCCGGCGGTTGTGATGGTTTTGCTCACGTTAGATGCCGTGCCGGCCGCATCAAACTTGATGACAGCCTGCGCAAAGGTATTGTCAGGAGAGAACAAAAATATGGTGCCAAGCGCAACCAAAAAAATGATGTGCTTTCTCATTTTTCTTCCTCCTTATCATCATCGTCTTCTTCATTATCCAATGCGTAGTTTTGGTTTTCCAAGAAGTTATTAAAATTGCTGATGTAGGCTTGCATTTTCAAAATTTCATTCCAACGTTCCATATCTTTCAGCTGTGATTGTGTTGTTGCCCGCAAGGCATCTTCTTTTGTTTCAAGGGTAGGTATATCTGTTTCTTCTTCATTTAAATTTACACGCAAAACCATTGCTTTAGCAAAAAGACTCGATGTGTTGGCAATAAGCAATAAATTGGTGGCTTTTTGCTGTTCCTCAGCGGCATCAATGCTTGAATCTTTTGTTCGGCTATACATTTCCTTCACGGCATCTGCTTTATCTGCATCTGATGCGTTTTTATCAGTTTCTAATTTGCCTTGTAAAGTTTGAGCCAGTTCTATACCTGTGCCAAACGGATTAGTTATTAGCTGTTTTGCTTGTTCGGCTGCTTTTTGGGCTTTCTTATAAATTGTTTCAAGATTCTTTTTATCAAAGCCTACTATATCTTTTTTCCCTTGTTCTATCTTGGCGCCTAATATTGTTTCTTCCGTATCTGCTTCTTGATTAATTTCACGGTATATATCTACAATTTTGCGTATGATATCAATATCCGCGCGCGCCGATTTAATATAGAGCGCAAACGGCAATGACAGAAAAAGCAAGAAGTAAACCAGTTTTCTCATTTTTCTTCCTCGTTTTCATCGTAATATTCTTTTGTCAGAATTTTTACTTCTTTTAAAGAATCATAAGTTAAATCAGAGGCGTTTATTTCCAACAAATGCATCATCATATCAACATTTGTTTGCATAAGCTTGCCCATAAATCCCTCTTCATCACGGATGGAGGTTGTTATCTCCGATTTTTTGCGGAGTTCTTCTGCTATATCTTTTTTAAAGGAAGCTGCGTAAGCCACACCATCAAGCGATTTTACAGCATCTGCCGAAATATGATCGTGCAAGGCTTTATCATACTCATTCTTTGCTTCATCGGCATCGGAGGCATCAGGATCATTCATGGCAAATACCCAAGTTCTGATGCACTCTTGAATAGATTCCTCATTTAAATCTTCCAAACCCATACAGCATTTGTTGGCAATGATGTCTGAAAAAATAAAAGTTCCTTCTTCATCACTCCCTGTTTTATATTCCGAGCAGCCCTCTTGAGCGAATGCCATCTGGTTTTGGAAGTATATTTTTTCAACAGCGCTTGTTTGTGTTGCAGGCGAGGGTTCTTCGCTTTCTTCACCTGGTGTTTCAGAAGAAGGCTCTTGAGGCTGATCTTCACCTGGTGTTTCAGATGAGGGCTCTTCGGTCTGGTTTTCTTCTTCAGAAGGCTTGCGGAAAGCACGGCGCTGTGGTTCGTCAGAAGAGGCTTCATCGCCTACACCTTCCGAGTTTTGCTCATCTTCCGAGCCTTCAAGGGCTTCTTCCGTTTGCTCATTTTCTTCTACGCTATCTTCACTTTCCTCTTCAGATTGACCGTTTGTGACCGCAGGCGGTTCTTCCCCTTCTATATTCCATGTCCCTTCAGAAAATTCTTCGTTTTCAGGCGGAAGCTCTACTGAACTTCCCGGAAAATAAGCACTATCTCCCCCCGAACTATATGAGGGGGCTGTATTGTTGTTGGAAGGCGCAGACGGAGTTTGTCTCTGATTCTGCGGTGTTTGCGGTTGAGTATTTTGTTGTGGTTTTTCTTCGGTGTTGTTATTTGGAATCTCTTTTTCCGAATCAGGTGTTTGTTGCCCGTAATTTAAGTTTTCTTGACCTGTTTGGGTAGCTCCCTCCCAACCACTATCTTCGATATCATCAAAAAGTTCTTCGCCTTGCTCAAAAGCTTGTTTGCCGGATAAATACAGATCTTTACCTTGCTCTATGAACATTTGCGTTTTTTCCTTACGCTCTTTTAGCTTTTCATATTGCTCTTTTTTCTTTTGCAACCATTCTAATCTTTTTCGAACACGTTCTGCTTTTTCTTTGGCTTTTTCCGCTTTTTCTTTAGCATCTTCAAGAATGAGCGTTTTGGACGGCGCACCTGTGGCTGCCAAGTTTTCAGCCTCTAACATTGTTTTTTCAGCAGTTTGAGCGGTTTGTTCAATTTCCTCACTATTGCTGCTGATCATTGTTTTAATTGCCGTTATATCAAGTGTGGGCCATTGCGCAAATGAAGAATGCGCAGGTAAAACCATGGTCCCAAAGAGAAAAAGCTTTAAAATGAGGGATTTTTTCATACCGACCTCCGTCTATCAGTCCATTCATAAAAAGTATTTTAACATAAAAATAGTTAACAACAAAATAAAATTTGACCTACTCGCCAATATTTAAATATTTTGTAACAAAGTTTTCTTCGCCGTATTCTTTAATGAGTTGTTCAACAAGCAAAACGTTCTTCCGGCCTGAGTTGTAAAGCTTGAGGTATGGTCCTAAGGCGCCTAAATTAACGTCTAAAATAACCGATTCACCCGTTGCCGGACGCGAAAGCAAAATGGCATACGGAAATTCGCGGTAAGTTTTACCAAATACAAAATCCAACTCCGCTTGTGTTAAGTTCCATGTGGCGTAATCCTCAGGCATGGCTTGCGGGTTTCTAAAGAAAATGATTGTTTGGCATTGACCACGAATGACCTCACCAACGCCAAGTTTATCAATAATGTTTGGCTGTTGAAACGCGCACAAATATGCTTGGCGCTTTTTACGACCTTCCTGCAAACCAATAATGAAGTAATCTCTAAACATTGGGTGTTTGAGCATCGGCGCCGTTTCATCAATCATAATCAGAGACGGCACACCTGTTTCGCCGGTTTCAGATTGAATGCGGTGCATGATGTAGCTGATGACCGCCGGCGCCAAGGTTTCATCTTCAAAAATGTGCGTGAAGTCAAATGCCATAAAGCGCTTGGCTTTTAAGTCCAAACTATCTGTATCGGCGTTAAAGATGTTGCCATATTGATCAGGGTTTATCCACCTGTAAAGTTCGCGGCGCATCGTTCCTGTTGGCGAGAAACAGCTTTTGTAAAGGTTTTTCATCACGCGCTCTTCAGGACGCAAGTAATCAAACGCGGTGGTGACCGCGCGAGCAATTTCACGCTCGGAAAGCGCATCATCTGCCAGGGTAATGGCCTTCATCCAACGGCGCAAAAAGGCGCGATTATTCGGTGTGTTATCGGCATCAAACGGATTTAAGGAAACATTTTTATTATCGCCGTCAAAACCAACGTATGCACCGCCAATGGCACGGGTAAAAATCTCAGCACCGCGGTGACGGTCAAAGAAGAACACTTTTAAATCAGAATGGCGCATTGCCTGCCCTGCCAAGAATGTGAGCAATGTTGTTTTACCTTGTCCGGTTGGACCAATAATGCAACAGTGCGCCACAGCTGATTCTTCAGCAGAAACGTGGAATTGGAACCGATAAGCCGAACCCGACATGGTCCGGAAAACCGTAATGGCGCCCGGCCCCCAGTCAGACTTTCCAAAACCTTCCGCAGGCTTATCAAAGCACACCGCCATGGCTACAACACGCGATAAATAGCGGTATGTCCGGGGGTAAGTGTCATAAGTTGGGAATTGGCTGAAAAATGTGGCTTGTGCCACCCAACCTTCACGCACTGGCGTGACACCAAATGAACGACAAATACGCTGAACTTCAGATTCACCAAAGTCAAGCTCCTCTTTTGTTTCACCGCGGATTAAAACCGTCATGGCATATTCTGTTAAAGCTTGATAATCAGCGTCTGAATCTTCAATGGTTCCTAACGCTTGGGAATATTGATTGACAACTTCCGGCGAAAAACTTGTTAAAACAGCCATACGCTGTTGCTGAATAAGCATCATTCGTGCTTGAGGCTTGAATATGGGGCGAATGTTATGCAACAAGACAAGCTCTGAATCTATGGATAAAAGCGACATAATCATATTCTCATCCATATAATCACCTGTGGTGCGAATGCCCATGGCAATTTCATACTTTTCTTTATCGCCCGAGAAAAACCGAATGATGCCTTGTTCGCGGGTGAAATGTATGTGATCAGCTGTTAACATTTCATTGAGTTCGGCATTTTGGGCGTTTCGGATTTTGGGCTCAGGCTTAGAAATGGGGCTCACAAGCCGGCTAAAAAGATAAAGCGGGCTATCGGTTGCGGGACTGTCGGGCGCCTCGTACATTTGAGCAACGCCATACTCGGTTAATGTGGCAACAAGACTTTGTGAGGCATAGTTAAGGTCTTTGATGGCGTCTTTCCGATCCGCCACAGAAATAACAATATAATGTGTGTTGGTATAAATGCGAGTCATATTTTCATACCAAATTTCGGAAACTTTTTCCAAAATTTCGTTGTTAAACTCGCCTTCTGCTTTTTCCAATGCTGTCAGATCACGCAGTGTTATCACGCGGCAAACAATCTGGAGCTCGGACATATTATCTATCCAGGCTTTGCGCGCTTCCATCATCGAATAAGTTTTTTCTTCAGTTGCGGAAGAAAGGTCTATGCCGTTGATGCGGAAAACACGCGCGTATGAGCCATTGCTGCAACGAATGGTGACACCATCTTCCATTAAACGCGCAAAAGGCAAAAAGTCTGACACGCGAGATTCACGCGGTTGCGGTAAAATCCAGTTACCAAAACGCGTGGCTAACAAGACGCCAAATGCCGCCGCGGAAATGATACCGATGACGGCAACCATGACTTCAACATTGCTTAAACCTTGTGCAAATAAGCTGAAAAAATCAAAATCAGGGCTCAAATTTATTCCCCCTCTCTGAATAAAGGTTATGCGAGACTACGTTTGTTTGACCAAACGCCTGAATCATCGCCGAAAGATGCGGTTCTCGCGTGCCATAAAGGACAATGCCTGTATGGACTAAAATAATGCTGACCACAAAAAACAATGGGTTGACATCGCCGATACCAATCATCATAAACATAAACGGAAACTGTAAACCAGCGTTTAACGCAACAGGCAACACGGGCCCCCAAAAAATTTTGGGCGGCTGGGCAACGGCTTTTAAGATCATATCTCTCATTTCGTTTCCTTTTGCCTTAATCATAAAGTCGCAAAGTTGCGTTCTTCAAGATTTATTCCTTTTTTATCCCCTTTTCGCCATTTAGTCTTTTATGAGTTTGTCCGAAAAAAGGTGTTCTTTTTTAAAGATACACTCTTTTTATGAATAATGCGTTAATAACCGCTTTTTATGATTTGTGAACTTTAGAACATCACCTTCGATTCGAAGTAAAAGATTAAAAAAACGTTTCTTAAAAAAGTTATGCACAAGCCTTTGAATCGCCTTTGACTCGCTCAGACTCATTTTCGACAGGTTCTTCAAACATAAACCAAAAAAGGCATTGACGAGAGTCAGGCTTTTTAGTATTTCTTCTTTATAAGCGCTTAAACCCCTTTAAGCGTGCGGTTTTGGGGAGATTCAAAACAGGGGCAAAATGCAAAAAAACGGCATTCAAAATTTTGTTTGTAGCTTTATTTTATCGATGCTTGCCATTGTGTGCGCCGATAAATTTGTGCTCCATTCGCCTCAAAACATATTCAAAAATCCCGCTCCAAAATATATTGAAACTCCTGATATTTCTTTGTTCTCAGAGCCTATTGAAACAAAGAAAAAAACTTTTGACGCTGTTTCTGAACCCGCCCCGATAACGGCGCAAGATGAAGCCCAAACACCTGAAATTACCTTTCAAGAAGCTTCCGAAAGCCTTCTGCCTCCCCCGCCGGCGAATACAGCCACAGAATTAGCGCAAGCACATGCGATTGTTTTGGAAGACACTACCCCGACAGATAGCAAGATTGTTTATGAGGGTGAGCCTGACGATGAAGAAATTATTCCGCTTGAGCAAGGCGAGCCCGTGACACATCAGAGCATTCAAAGCGCTGATTTTGCCGCGCTGACACCGCTTAATTTTCTTTCAAAACCTGTTTATCACAGCAATTTAGTGGAAGATAATGACCTAAGTTTGGCTGCTCAAACAAAAGCCCTTGAAGAAGCTGATGCCGACCAAGAAACACCTTGGGTTGTTGCAAGCGCCAACAGATATGCCAAAAATCAACTCGCAGTTGAAACTTTTGCTGAGTTCGAGCCTGTGGTTACACCCGAGCCGAAAGATGAAACCGAGCCTGAACCTGAACAAGATTCGAAGCAAGATTTAGAGCCCGAGCCTGAAGAAGAGGTTCATCTTGAAGAGCTGCCCGATGAGGAGCTTGCTCAAATTGAAGAAACTTTTAAGCCCAAGCTTTTGCAAAAACCTGATGAATCAAGCCAAACAGCATATAAAATGATTCAAAATTTACTTATTCCCATTCCGGACGAAATTATGAATGATGCTGATTTGACACCGCAGCTTTCTTACTCGCCCCATGAGGAAAAAATTGACGGTACACCCACGGCGCCTGAACCTGAAGATAACGAGATGAGTGAAGAAGATAAAGACAGTGGGCTGTTCAAAAGCATTACTTCATGGTTTAGCAAAAAAGAAAACGATGATAAAACAAGCGAAAATTCTGACGGAAATTCCGCCACTGCGCTTGTTCAGCCGCCAAGCCAAGGACGGCGCCGGAAAGGACAAGTTGTGCCACCTCCTCTTGCCGCGCAAGAAAATGCTATTATGCCGGCTGAGTTAAGACTTTCATTTCAGCCCAATCGGGCGGAAATTTCAGGGCAATCTTTGCAATGGATACGTGCCTTTGCGGACAATGCCCGCGATCATGATGATGTTTTTTTGGAAGTTCGCGTAGATACGAACGGCTCAATTAATCTACAAAAGAAGCGCTTAAAGCTTCTTTCCAAGATTTTTGCCGATCGCGGTGTGGATTTCAGAAAAATAAACGTGATTGCAACCACAAGAGAACCTAACTCGCTTATTATCCGCAATATCCGCTTTAAGCAGGAACAGCAAAATAAGCGTACAAAAAGTTCTTCTGTGGCACCTCCAAGAACATATTATTAAACTGGTAATAAGTTTTTTGTTGTGCTTGATTGTTAGTTTTGAGAAATGTATGATAGTTAAAAATTTATGTATAACAGGGGAATAAATATGAACAATAAATTGGTTTTAGCGCTTTGTCTGATTAGCCTTTCAGGCTGTTCATGGATTAATTCGCGCTATGGCAATAATGAGTGCTTCGGTCCAAACTGCAGCGATGAATATTATACGGCTGATATGGTTGAAGAACCCTATGAGCCGGCAGCGCTTCCCGAAATATGCCAAGAAAGCGGCGATCCGAGCCTCTGCGCTACAGATCCTTTTGTGAATTTTACGCGCACGCCCGCTGACTTCAGACGTTTTGGTGAGCGCACACCGAGAGATCAAAGAATTTCTCAAGCCGCAGCAGGTAACAACATTTCGGCATCTATTCCCCCGTCAATTGAAGATGAGATTGTTGTTTATCAAGAGCAAGTCTCTGACGATGCCGCTTTAATGGCTAACGCTGCGGAAGATGATTCATACCATCCGGCTCGTGAGGTTAAGAAAGACACATCCAAGAAAGTACGCGCGCGCCCTGCTCGCAAGCATTCCGCCAGAAAGGGATCAGGCTCTAGAGCACCTGCCGCGGGAACAGATGTGGATTTGGTTTTTGAAGACGAGTGCATTGAAGAAGAGGGTGGCGAAGATTGCGTTGTTATGGACAGATATGATAGAGAAAGAACCAGAGGCAGATATGACAGGAACAGATATGAGAGGGAAGAAGTTTATGTTGAAGATGAGCCCTATTCCGCTCCTGTGGATGACCCTGTACGTGACTGGTTTGCCGACGAGGGACAAAATTTGAAAGCTTTGCTGACACAATGGAGTCAAGAATCTGGTTGGCGATTGGTTTGGAACACAAACCGTAATTATGTTTTGAGCGCCGGTGCTATTTTCCGCGGTCGTTTTGCTGATGTGAGCTCCGCGCTTATCAGAGCTTTTGCTCGCGCAAGACCTGCGCCGATTGCTACTTTTTATAATGGTAACAGAGTTTTGGTTGTTGAAACAATGGAGGACGAAAATGCGTTTGATTAATTCTGTCGGAAATATCTTCGGCGTTGCTGCTATCGGTTTGTTGGCGGCCTGCTCCGTTTCAACAGATTTGGACTCGACACTTGAGCGCGAGGTTGAAAATACCGTGCGCTTGAAAGAAGAGGCTAAAGTACCTACTCCGCCTGCACCGGTTGATGTGGTGCGCGTTAAGGATGATATTTGGCTTGGCGACACAAGCGAGGTTGAATATGAAGGTCAGCCCTTACCAAGCTATTTGGAAGCACCTGACGGCGTGACGCTTATCAGCAATCGTCCGATCACCCTTTACGAAATTGGTGATATGATTAATAAAATCACATCGCTTTCCGTGCGCTACGAAAATGACTTGGATGTTGACGCTTCCAAGCTTGCCGATGATAACCAACCCAGTATTGAAACCGTTGGCGCACAGTGGACGGATAGTACCAAAATGTTACTCTCTTACAAAGGTCCTTTGAGCGGTTTGCTTGATGAGGTTTCTAACCGTTTTGGTATTTGGTGGAAATATGAAAAGAAGCAGATTACATTTTATAAGTATATTACAAAAACCTTCGTGTTTTATTCCTTGCCGACAAAGCCATCACTTTCGGTTAACGTTGGCGGATCTTCAACAGAAGGTAGCGCCGGTTCATCTTCTGTTTCATTAACCAATAGCGCTAATATTGATTTGTGGACGAACATTGAATCTTCCATCAAAAATATGATCAGTAAAGGCGCAACGCTCACAACAGATCAATCTAACGGTACCATTGTTTTAACCGGTACGCCGATGGATATTCGTAAAGTTGCCAAGTTTGTGAATGAGCAAAATATTCGTTTGTCACGCCAAGTGGCCATTAGTGTTAAAGTTTTGCAGGTTAATATTACAGATAGTGATAGTTACGGCTTAGACTTAAACGCAGCCTTTTCCAGTACGGAAAACGCCGTTCGGAGCGTGGGCGTTGCCGGCGCCGGCGGATTGGGCGCCGAAGTGCCGAATACGCTTGCTATGAACATTGTTTCAGGCGGATGGTCTTTTAACTCTGTTTTCCAAGCGCTTTCTGAACAAGGCACAACAAACTTGGTTACAAGCGGCACGGTCACAACTTTAAACAATAAGCCTGCGCCTATTCAAGTTATTCAAACGCAAAACTATATTTCCGAAATTACAAAAACAAACTCGGGAAGTGACGGTTCTTATTATGATCTTTCAACAGAAACAGAAGAGATTGAAACCGGTTTCACACTTGATATTTTGCCGCGTATTTTGGAACATGGTCGTTTGATGATGCTGTTTAACTTAACGCTTTCGGATTTGATTGCTTTGGAACGTGTGGATTTGGGCGGATCAAATGATCCGGATAATCCGAACAGCGGTCAATATATTCAAAACCCGATTATCGAAACACGTGGCTTTACCCAAGAGGTGGCTATGACCTCCGGTGAAACTTTGGTGTTAAGTGGCTATGAGCGTGTTGAAAACTCGGCGAATAAGACAGGTGTGGGCTCCGTAGACGCCTCTGTTTTAGGTGGTACAGCTCAAGCCGAAAAAACACGTTCAATTTTGGTTATTTTGTTAACACCGGTGGTTTTAGAATCGCCGTTGTTACCTGAAACTCGGACAAAGATTTAGGCAAAAAGGAAAATTTGATGTTAGAAGACGCCAAATTAGACGAGAATTCAGCAGCGAATGCTCCCTCCTCAAGAGATGAGGCTAAAGCTTGGGGCACAAGCTTTACTGTGGGCGGTACCACGTATGCCGCTAGCTTGTTTTGGCAATCGCTTCAAAATCGTGAAGATCCCTTCCCTGAGATTATTGATGCTTCCGAAAATGTTTTGGAAGGTGCTGATTTATTTACCATAAAACAAGGGAAATCGCCTCAATATGGATTGTGTGTTTCGTATCAGGGTTATAAAAAGAAAGTGCCTGTTGCTGCCGTTTCATTGGCTTCGTCATTGGCAGACAGAACATCGTTTTTAGCTGTTTTCAAGGTTGATACCGGTTGGTGGTATGTTTGCGCCCGTAACGATATTATCCTTTCCGATGGCGATATGTTGTTCTTGCATGAGCAAGACGCTAAAGATCAGTTTATGTCTATGCTCGCTGTTCCGGATTGGGGCAGAAAAATTGCGCCAAAAGAATGGAATGTTGATGAAACAGAAGACCTTGAACTTGAGAAATTACTTGAAACGGGTGCTCTTGCCAGATTGCAAAAAGTGCACGCCCTGCGTGGCGCAAAGCTTATTGCTGTGTGGGCTGCCGGTGGCGTTATTGGTATTTGGCTTGTATCTACGTTGATTGACACTATCTTCCTTTCAGCGCCCAAAAAGCCTTTGATTGCCCCAGTGCCTATTCAACGCGTTCAGGCTCCGCCACCGCCGCCACCTGAGCCCAAACCTTGGGAAAGCGTGGATAACCCTGTTCAGGTTATGTCTAATTGTTTGTATGCAACGCAAGCTGTTGTTCAGTTGCTTACGCCGGGTTGGAAATTGCAGGGCATTACATGCAATGCCACTTCGCTTGTGACATCATGGCGGCGTGAAATTGGGCGTATTACATGGATAGATAAGGCGCTTAGGGATTCCGGTTTGTCCTTTTCAAATTTATCCATTTCACCTGATGGTAACAGTGTGATTGTTTCGATGATGCTTGAAAAACCGCAAACCTTGAACTCGCCACCGAGCAAAAATTCTACTGACTTGAGAAATACGCTTAACGACCTTTTCCAAGCTTTGGAAGTTTCTATCTCTTTAAGTGATGAAACTTGGAAATCGCCACAACAGAAAGTTTATCGGTCTTTGAAATTTAGTTTTTCTTCAAACCATAATCCGTTGCAATGGAATGATTTGTTAACAAAATTTTCAGGACTAAGAATTAATAGTATTAAATATAATGTAGATAGCCATACTTGGCAATATGAAGGAGCAATCTATGTCTTATAAATTGAATAATAATCTGCTATTTGCCGCTTTGGTTTCGTGCTTTGTTTTGAGCTCGGCCAAGGTTCAGGCTCAAGCGACAGTCACCTTGGTTGTTGATGAACAAGACAACCTTACAGATAACGAGCTCCCAACCAAAGATGAGCTCGGAAAAGGGGAAAATTCCAATGCAGATGCCGCTAAAGCAGATTCTTTGATTACGCCCCCTGTTGAAACGCCAAGCAATACTGCTCCGGCAGAATTTGATGAAGCATTTTCTTTGGATTTAAATACATCGGAAGTGCCAACATCTGCGCCCGCTGAACCGGTAAAACAACCTAGCGCACCGATTGCTCTTAATGCACCTGTGGCCACAAGTCCTGCCGCGACACCTGCGAGCGTAACGCCTGCAGTAACTCCTGTTACTGCCTCAGCAGCAGTTTCACCTGCTGTGGCAACTGCTACAACAACACCAGCAGCAACGGCGGCAGCAACACCTGCAGCAAATGCAACAACACCTGCTGCGGCAGCTGTTGAGCCTTTACCAAAATCTACGCCTGAATTTGGCGATACACTTCTTTCAAAAATTGATAACGATTTGTTTAATCAGATGTCAGATATTGAAAAGCAAACAACTCTCTTGACCCTTGAATTGCGCCGTGAAAAACTCCGTAATGAGTTGGAGGCTATTAAAGAACAAAGAGTTAGAGCTTATGAAGAAAAGCTTGCCGCGGAAGAAGAGAAAAAACGTAAGCAACTGGAATGGGAAAAAGAACAGGAAGCTAAGGTTTTGCGCGAGCAGCAAGCTCTTAAAGATAAAGAGATTGCTTTGGAAAAGCTTAAACAAAGAAAAGCCCTTAATGAATATATGAATCAGATGTTGGCGCAAAATCAGAAATGGATTGCCGAAAATAACAAGCTTTATAAGAAAATGCGCGATATCGAAAATGATAGAAGAAGAGTTACCGATGATTTCAAAGGGAAACTTGACAACCTTAAAGTCTTGGCTGATAAGTATGTCCAAACATCTACCGATGTTAAAAGCAGCTACGACCGTACCGTTGCTAACTTGACAACGCAAATCAATCAGCTCAAGAAACGTTTGGAAGCTGAAGAACTTGCCGCTAAGAACAGAGAAGAAAATCCGTTTGCCGCTGATGGCGAAAATGGCGGAAACGGCAATGCTAAACTTTCGGGTATTGATTTGCAAATTACGCCGTTTACTCTCTCCAAAGAATATGCCATTTTGGATATTTCCGGACAAGGTGATGATTTGAGCGCAAAGCTTATCAATAAAGACGGACAATCGTTCGGTGTGCGTGTTGGGACAGCGTTGCAAACAGGTCATGTTGTGGAGAAAATTACTAAAAATTCCATCCAGTTTGACAAGGACGGTTTGAAAGATTATCTCTATACGAGTGTAACAGCATCAGGTGTTGAGCCGGAAGCGTTTGTTGAAACTCCTCAAGAAATGCTTGTTCCGGGTAAAGCGCCCGCTAAAGCGCCTGCTCAAAAGCCTGCTGCTAAACCAACAATTAATAAAAAACAAGGGCTCCTCTCCACTTCCGGAATGTTGTCCTTGGGTAAAGGAATGTTTGTTAAATAAAATAAGGTTTGATTTTAATGGCTGAAGAGAACAACATTAAAGACAATTCTTCCGCAAGTTCATACTTGGCGGAAAGCGCAGCCGAGCAAACAAAAAAAACAAATATTTTGGAAGAATTGTTCGGTAACGGCAATAAGCTTTTGACATTACCGAACTCGGACATTCAGATTAATGATGAAACAAGGCGTTTGGTGGCTTTGTTTTCTGACGGTACCTATCTGGTTTCCAAAGAGCACCGCTTTGATGGTTCTGTTTATAACTTTGAAAAAACAATTAAGCGCCGCAAAATTCCTATCAGGCCGCCAAGATATGTGACCCAAAATGAAATTAGCGCTATTTATGCTTATGCCGAGCGCGGTTCGGGTTTAACAGATGTTTCAGGTGAAAACCTTGACCAAATGCAGATGCAAATTGACTTCATCAATATTGTATCGCGTGCATCTGTGCAAAAGGTTTCCGATGTGCACATCGTGGTGGCAGATTCTACACTTGTGATGTTTAGAATCAACGGCATGATGGTGCGGCAAATGGAATATAACAAAGAATGGGGCGAGGCATTCGTCCGCGCTGCATTTGCGTCAGCAGATATTTCCGACTCGAACTATGCACAAAATGAGTTTCAGGGCGCACAAAAATTGGGCGAAACGCCTTTGCGCGGTTCAAACGGGCGCTTGATGTTGCCGCACAATGTTTTGGCTATTCGTTTACAATTTAACCCGATTGCTTTTGGTTCGCAATACTTGGTTATGCGTCTTCTTTACGCCGATGATAACCCTGACGGAAGCTCGGATTTGCGCGCTTTGGGCTTTGGTGATCGGGAAGAAAATTTGTTTTACCGCTTACGCGCCGTGCCGGTGGGTTTGAATATTATTGCAGGCCCGACGGGCTCCGGTAAATCTACAACCCTGCAAAGAAATATGATTAAACTTTTGCAGGAAAAGAACTATGAAATCAACCTTTTAACAGTGGAAGATCCGCCAGAGTACCCGATTCCTGGCGCACGGCAAATGCCTGTGACGAACGCTAATACCGAAGATGAAAAGGAAGTTGAATTTACAAAAGCCTTGAACGCTGCTTTGCGTTCTGACCCTGATGTGATGATGGTCGGTGAAATTCGTTCCCTTTCCGCTGCAGAGCTGACCTTTAAGGGTGCGCTTTCCGGTCACGGTGTGTGGACAACGCTGCACGCGAACTCCGCGCCTGCTATTATTACTCGTCTGCGCGATATGGGCGTTCAGCCTTACATGCTTGCCGATCCTGAATTGATGAAAGGGCTTATCTCGCAACGTTTGTTCAGAAAGCTTTGTCCGCATTGTCGTGTTTCGGTTAAAGATAGGCAACAAGATCCTTCATTTGCGCGGCTTAAAACCGCTTTAGGCGATTTCGGTGTTGAAAACACTTATGTGCGTGGTCCGGGGTGCAAAGCTTGCGGCTATAAGGGATTTAGCGGACGTTTATCCGTGCCGGAAATTATTTTGCCGGACGCCATGTTCCTGCAATTGATGATTAACGGCGATACGAAACGTGCTATTGACTACTGGATTAGTGAACTTGATGGACGCCCTTTGCGTGATGCCGCTTTGGAACGTATGCTCAGAGGTTATATTGACCTTGATGAAGTGGAACGTTGGTGCGGCTTGTTAGATCAGCGCCCTGTTTATTAGGAGCTCAAAAATGGCAGAAAGAAGAAAAACACAATCTTTTAATCGGGCTATTAGATCTTTAAATACCATTGAAGTTTATTATGCCAAACTCATTTGTAACTTTTCAAATGGGGCGCGGCTTAAAATTTATAGAAAACTGGCGTCTTTAATGCGTAACCGGTTTTCATTGATGGATGCGCTTGATATGCTTCATGACGGCATTACAAACGGCGGTAAAAACCCTGGTGAGCCGATGGCTATTGCGCTTGCGAGTTGGGGGCGTTCGCTTCAAAATGGTTTGCCTTTTTCAGAAGCGCTTAAAGGTTGGGCACCAAACCGCGAACGCTTGATGCTTTCCGTGGGTGATGTTTCAGACTTGGAAAGTGCACTTTTAAACTTGATTAAAGTGACCGAAGGTTCCACCAAAATGATTCGCCCGATTGTCGGTGCCATTTCATACCCTTCATTTTTGTTAATGATGGCCGTTCTTATCATTTGGGCTATCGGTGTTTACATGGTGCCGCCGATGATTGACGCTGCCCCTTCCACACGTTGGGTGGGTACGGCTAAAACATTGGTTGACCTTTCGGCTTGGATTAAAGAAAATTGGCTTGCTTCTTTCTTGGCTTTTCCGATTGTTGCAAGCATTATATATTTTACCATCGGCATTTGGACTGGTCCCATCAGGGCTGCTTTTGATAATTTGCCCCCATGGTCTTTATATAAGGTTTTCTCGGGTATTACTTGGCTTTTGGCGCTTTCGGCTCTGGTAAAAGGTGGTGTGCCTGTTTCAACGGCATTAACTTCTTTGCGCCGCGACTCGAACACTTATCTGAAAGAAAGAATCGATAAAACGCTTATTTATATTAAAAACGGTGATAACCTCGGGCAAGCGTTGATGAAAACAGGGTTGAACTTTCCGGATAAAGAAATTATTGCCGATTTGAAAATTTATTCCGAATTGGATAATTTTGAAGAAGCTTTGGAAAAACTTGCCAACGAATGGTTGGAAGAATCTGTTTATATGATTGAGCAAAGAGCCTCTATTTTGAACATGGTTGCTCTGCTTTCCATTGCCGGCGTTATTGCTTGGGCTGTGTTCGGCGTGTTTGAAATGCAAGATCAAATCACGAGCGCAATGGGGGCGTAAATGCAAAACTTTCAGGTTATGGCAGCTCAGCTTAAACAAAATAAAGTTGTTGCAGCGTGCCTTGCTGTTGTGGTTTTGGCTTTATTTATTTTGATTTTTGCGCACACAGGCGAAAACGGCTTTCAAAAGACACAGCAACAAGTTGAAACGCTTGCAAGTCAGGTGCGGTCTTATTATGCGCAAAAACCGAATTATTGGGGGCTTAGTAATGCCGTGGCACTTGAAAAAGGCATTGTGCCGGAAAATATGAACCGAAACGGCAAAATTATATCTGCCTTGGGCAAAGAGCTTTTTGTGGGTGGCGATGCGCAAGGTAACCCCGTTTCTATCGGTAGCCGCGAATTTGCCATTAGCATTGCAGATGTTGGGACTGCCGCTTGTCGGTCTTTGGCAACGGCTCCGCTGAATGACTTTTTTAAGCTTGGCTTAATTCGGCTGACAATTAAAAACAATGAGCAAGAACAAACTTTTGAATGGGGTGGGGAAAATCCCCTACCCATTACAAAAGCGAAAGCTGTTGAAATTTGCTCTAAAAATAATGCACTCAGTTGGTTTTTTGAGTGAGTTTTTGTTTATTCATAATCATCAAAAATAGGGCGACCTTGAATCATACGCGTCATTTGCGTTTCAATCGGTGTTGCTAAATTGATCTTGCCACTTTTGATAATGGAACGAACCTGACAGCCTTTGGTTGTGTCAGGGTTGGCAAATAAGAAGCGCAAAATCGGCTTTTTAACGCCAACGCCACGTAATGTTTGGTGCATAATTGCCAACATACCGCGAGACATAAGGTCGTAGGCTAAATCTTCACTCATATCCGCTGATGAAGCGTATTTGATCATGGCATTGATGGCATCCGGAATGTTGTTTGCGTGAATGGAAGAAAGCACCAAGTGTCCGGATGTTGCTGCACGCAAGCATTCAGATGCCGCATCAGGCGTGCGGATTTCACCTACCATAATGTAGCGGGGTTTAGAACGCAAAGCAGATTTTAATGAATCGCCCCATCTGTCATCAATAGGCGTTGTTTGCTTGCATAGGCCAAAAGAGCCGTTTAAGGCGGTATATTCGCCATCCAAGGGCATTTCGGCGGGATCTTCAATGGTGTAAGCAAAGCCGCCCTCATGGAGCAGATAATCCTTTAAAAGCGAAGAAATCGCGGTTGTTTTGCCCGAACCGGTTGCGCCTGCCCATAAAATGAGCCCGGACGCCTTGCATAAGCCGGTTAAATATTTTACAATTTCAATCCGGTAACCCAAGCTCTCTATATCAGGCACTTCTTGTGGCATTTTACGCGCGCAATATTGCATTCCTGTTACGGTTTGGCTTCGCTCCACGCGGAAAAAAACACCCTCATAACAAACAGAATAACTTGAATTTCCCTGATAGGATTTTACAACTAAATCATAAAATTTATCAAAGTCTTCCGCAATGAAAATTTGTAAACCGTTTTCTGTTTGATCATCCGGAATATAAGCCACTTTTTCAGGGGTGATGTAAATGTCTGAAAAAAAGATATCGTTTATTTTTACCATTTATTTTTCCTCAATACTTCAAGTCTGTAAAATTACACATTTGGCTTATTATATTTTCATTTCATTACTTAAATATTAAAAAATCCGGCTTGATGCCGGATTTTTGTTTTTTTATTTATGTCCGGTTAGCCAAGAACTGATTGTTGATTGCGAATTAAACCCAACTTTAACATCAATCTGCTTGCCGTCTTTGAACAAAAACATTGTCGGGATGCTTCTAATGCCAAATTGCGCGGCTGTTTCAGGGGCTTCATCCACATTCATTTTGCAGATTTTAACGCTATCACCCATTTCCTTGGAAACTTCTTCCAAAACCGGACCAAGCTGACGGCACGGACCGCACCACTCCGCCCAAAAATCTACCAAAACGAGACCTTTGGAATCTAAAACTTCTTTTTGAAATTCGTTGTCTTTAATTGATTGCATGATTTTTCCTTTCTTAAAAGTATTTTTAAAATATATAGGTCCTTTTGGGTCAATATTAAATAGAACCCGAAAAATTACAACCTTTTATTTAATTTTATGACATTTTTTTATTTTGTGTTTTTTTCATTAAGCGCTTTTAAACGTAAAATGCTTGCTTCTTGTTCAAGCTTTTTTAAAATTTTCGGCGCTTTTAAGGGAGCTGTTTTTGCCAGTTTGTTCCTGACTTTAGACACATAATTTTTAACGTCATTATCAATGCTTTCTTTTTGCATTCTTCCTTTTGGGCTGTATGTGATGACAGCGTTATTATTTAAAAATTGTTGCATAATTAGATTTTCACGACGATAGAGCATTCTTTCTCGTTCATCATAATACGAAACTTGAGAGAGTTCTTTGAAGTCTTCCCAATTTTCATCGTTATTAGGGATTAAAAAAGCCCCATCTTCAAAGCAAACGAGCGATTCAATATATTCTACATTGCTTTTACAAAGAGGAAATTCCATATCATTAATATCTATAGGAAGTCTAGGACTACCCCCTGTTTCTAAAGAAGAAGTAGACAGTATTAAAATATTACCAGTTAACTTGTAAATGTGTATAAATCCAAAAGCATGCTCATAATTAAAGTCTTTCCCTCTAGATTCATTATCTATGATAGCATATTGATAAGCCTGATCAAACCCTGGAGAACCATAAACAAGATGTCTTGGTTCAAGGTTGTTTTTGGCTAAAATAATAAAAGGCTGGCTTGTGATACCGCCATGATAAGCTCCATTTGAAAACTCATACTTTTTATATACATCTGCGCGAGCCACCTTGTTGTTAAATGCTTCACCAAGCATCCTTTTATAAAAATCTTTTCCATGTTGTTGCATAATTTCATCAAAACGTTGCGGGTTAGGATGCGGTAATTTTCCACCTAAAACCGAACGAAAGTTTTGTTTATCCCGTGGTGCGGGGTACGTCAGCTGATCAAAGGTTGTTCCCCAAACAAAGCTTAAAGGTAAGGCGACATTGGCGCGGACAAGCGTTTCTAAAATATCGCGTGCAATTTGAGGGGCTTCATCAGGTTGATAAAAAGGTGTCATGATACCGGTTTCAGTTACAGCAATATAATTGGGGCGGGAAGCTCTTTTTTCAGTATAAAATGCAGCTCTATATTTGGCATCTCTTAAAGTTTGGGCAACTTGCTTGCCGTTATCGTTTTTGTATTGTTCAACAGCTTTGGCATTGCCACTTTGATACAGATCCTTATTTTTTTCATTTACATAGCCAAATACAAGCATCACCGGTTCGGTTAAATTTTGTAAAGTTGAGTTATTTATGAATTTATTAATATCTATTTTTTGTTTAAGAATTTGGCTTTCAACTAAATATTCTTTCATTGGAGATTCCTTAAAATTATATAAATCTATTGTACAATATTTTATATCTGAAATCAACCTTAAAAAGGTTAAAAAATGCTTGACAAATTTCAAAAATTGTGTATATATACAGACAAGGAAGGTAAAAAATGCATTACAGAAGACCGACATACGAAGAATATATTAAAGACTGGGTTGTTGATACCAATAACTTTCAGATGACTCATGTGTCTGGATTTATAGGAGGGTGGCTACCTAACCTTTCTCGCCCAAGTGGTATTGAACCTAATTTTGAAGCATCTATAGAAGCTCGGGAAAAGTTTTTTAACATGTTAGAAGAGCGTGGTTATACAGAGTTTGTAGACAAGAGCCGTGCTTACGCTGATATTATCCGCCAAGTAGAAGAAATCTATGTACGGAATTTTAAACCGTTAGAAAAAGATCATTATGCTCTTGATGAAGATGATAAGCCAACGCCGAAAAAACATCATTGGACACCCGTGTCAAACTTGTATCGGAAATTAGCAAACAATTATAATCGCTTTCAAGGGCGGTAGAAAACACCTCTCAAAGAGGTGTTTTTTATGATAACTTGAAAAAATGAAAAAAATGAAAAATATTTGGAAATCTAAAATCAAAAATCTGCTTTTACTTGGCGGATTTATTGATCTTTTATCAATTTTAGCAACAATGTTTCATAATGTAGTTTTTGAAACATTTGGGCTTCTTGTTTTTTTGTTTTTTATTTATAACATTGTTATCATTTTATTTAAGCCAGAGAATAAAAATTTGGAAAATTTCAAAACTAAATTTCCAAAGATTTCCGCTTTTTTGATGTGGATTGGCATTTTGCCTTATTTATCATTACCCCTGAGCTTTATTTATTTAACGCTTGCACACTCTGAAACCATACAAACTTTTACAAGCTTATATGGCGCATTTTTAGAAATATTATCTTATATATTATACGCTTGCGGTCTGATTATGTTTTTGAAAATGTTTTATCAGGAAAACAAAGTCAAAAGCGGTTAAGACTAAAGCCCTTTTAGCCCGTAAGTTTTGCGTAAAACGCAAAACTTACGGGCTTCAGATCTTATTTTTCATCATCGGGGTCGTCTTCTAAAGTGATTTTAAGCGTTTTGTTGTACATTTCTAAATAATCAATCATTTTTTTCCAAGAAATACAGCCTCTTCCGCTTTCCAAAAAATCAAGCTCATAAAGCGGAATATCAATTTTGCGTGCCGTTTGTTCCAGAGTTTCGCGCCTTTTAATACGTTCTTCACGAAAAAGCGTCATCATCGTTTTTTTGATGTAAAGTGTCAGATCTTTGTTTTTTATTTTCATTTTCAGCTCCTTTTAATTAAAGAAAACCACCTTTATAAAAAAGGTGGGGAGCTCAAAAACTGCTACTAACCAGTCTTCCTTATTCGAGCAAAAGCCTTATGTCGGAAACTCCCCTTAACAAGGAGTTTAGTAGAAAAGTGTTTTTGAGACACCACCGCCCATAGACGGCAAAAATTATGTTAAATAAAAATCTTAAATTTGCAAGCGTTTTTTTGATTCAGTTCATCTTCATTAGCTTGCCGGTGTTCGTCCATAAAATATAAGTTTCAACCGGCAGATGCGGATAAATTTTTTCAACAAGTTGTTTATAAGCTGCCATTTGGTTTTTATATACCTCGGGCACGTCTTTTTCGTTTTGCGCGGCGGGACGGTTTGTCTTGAAATCTATAATTACCGCTTTATCTTCCAAAATGACAAGCCGGTCAATTTGGGCGGAAACAATTTTTTCACCAACGCGCCCGATGATAGGCACTTCCGCCTGCGCGTTTGCTCCGAAGATAAAGCTTAAATCAGGGTTTTCAAACAACGTCATCAGCTCTTTTTGGATTTGTGCGCGGGAAGCGGGCGTTAAATCTGAGGCGTTTTGCTCCAGATATTTTTCCATTAAACGCGCTTTGGTGTTGTTATCCGCATTCCAGGGCAAAAGTTGCAAAAGGCGGTGAATAAGCGTGCCGCGGCGGTAAAAATTGCCCTCTTCCGCCAAGGGCGATGCCGCGGGCGTATCATCCTCACGGTCAGGCTGTGAGGGCGTGTAAGGGCGCGAAAGTGCGCTTTCCGCCGCCGCCTCTTGCGTGAGCCACGCGGGAATTTCCTCCTTGATTATTTTTTTCTCTTCTTTTTCTTCCTTTTTTACATCAACAACTTGCGGGCATTTGAAAATCCATTTTTTGTTTTCCTCTTTGCCTTCCTTTTTCAAAATATTTTCGCAAAGCTGATACCACGAATTTTCATTGATGTTATTCTTGCCCTTAAACCCGCAAATATAGAGCCTGTCTTCCGCACGCGTTAACGCCACATAAAGCAGGCGGCGATATTCATCATACGCTTTTTGCTTATTTTTTTCAAAAATCCGCGTGCAATTAGAATCATACATTTTGGACTCTAACGGGAAATATATCATATCGAAACCGTCTTGCAAAACACCACTTTCTTTCTTGATGTTCGGCAAACGAACCGTATCGGGCAAAATAACAATCGGCGCTTGCAAACCTTTTGAACCGTGAACCGTCATAATCCGTACGGCGTTGTTATCAGGCTGATCCGTTTCGCGCTTGATTTCAACATCATCTTCTTCCATCCACATGATGAAAATTTGGAGCGAGGGCTCGTGCGTTTGTTCAAATTGAAGCGTTAAGTTCACAAACTCGTCCAACGCGTCTTCCGCCTCTTCACCAAGGCGCGAAACAAAATTGCGCCGGCCATTGAGGGTGCCTAAAACTTCCTGATATAAATCAAACGGGCGCAAAATGTCGGCTTTTGTGAGAAGATCCGAAAGCTTATCCGCCACCTGCTGATAAGAGGCGTCTGCTCTTAAACGTTGCCATAAAGATGCGTTGCCCCGATTGTAACAAAGCTTGATTAAATCGTCATCATCCAAATTAAATAAAGGCGATTTCAAAACCTCCGCCAAGCTTAAATCATCTGTCGGCAAAAGCAAAAAATGCCCCAAGGAAAGTAAATCTTGCACTGCAATTTGTTCGCTTAATTTGAGCCTATCGGCGCCCGCCACACCAACGCCAATTTGCTTGCAAGCACGCACAAAATCTTCCACAAAGCCCGCACGGCGTTGCACCAAAACCATAAAATCGCTATATTGTAAGGGGCGATCTTGTGAACGCAATTTCTCGCCCGATTGCACCATTTGGTGAATTTTTTGCGCAATTTTTTCAGCCAATTTTGTATGTGGCGCAGTTTTTGTTTCGACCTCTACCGGCGGATACCAAACATCTTGCGCATCATCTTCCTCGGGCTCTAAAAGCTCCCAAAGCTCAACCAAACCTTCCGAACCCAAACGATACGGCAAATGCGAAACTTCCTGATTGTCAATAACAACGCCCGACTTTGCCTCCGGCAAGGCAAACAAATTGTTGACCGTTTCCAAAACCGCCGCCGTTGAACGGAAAGAAACATCCAAGCGCACTTTTTCAAAATTTTGCCCGCCGACTTTGGCAAAATAAGCTGACATTTCATCAAAAGCCTCGGGATCCGCACCCTGAAAACTGTATATGGACTGCTTGCGATCACCAACTGCAAAAACCGTGCGCGTTTCTTCGCTTTGCCCTGCACCCGAGAAAAACTCCGCCGTCAATGCCTTCACAATTGCCCATTGATTGGGCGATGTATCTTGCGCCTCGTCAATCAAAACATGACTAATGCCGCCGTCAAGCTTGAACAAAACCCAATCCGCCACATTCTGATTTTCTAGCAAGCGCCTTGTGATAACAATCAAATCTTCATAATCCAACAAAGCATTTTTGCGTTTAAAATTTTGATACGCATTTGTTAAGGCGCCCGCAATCTGCATTAAGGCACTTGTGGCGTGATATAAACTTAATCTTGTAAGCTTTTCTTCAAGCGCAAGAATCCTTTCCGCCTCTTGCATCACCTTAAGTCTGATTTCCGAATCAAACTTCACGGCGCCATTTGTTGCTAACTTTCCTTCAGAATAAAACTCATTTCCTTTGGTCACAAAAATCGGCTTATATGTGTCGTAGTCAAAATTAAGGCATTGATTATACAAGTTTTCAGCGCGCTTTTGATCTGTTGGGGCGCCATGGCTTAAAGCTTGCGCAATCGTCTTTAAAAACGGAATATCTCTTGAATTTTCAAAATCTTTTATCGCTTCTTCCGGCGTGCAAATTTTATCTAAAGAAAGCTTATTTTGCAGCGCTTTTAAAAATGAGGGCATATCCGGATATTGTTCCAAAATGTGGCTTAAAATTGTTCTGTTTTCCGCTATTTTGGACATCAGCTCGTTAAACTTAAATTCTTTCACTTGCTGTGTTAAATAAGCCGCCTGCTGCGCCGCCGGAAAATCAGGCTCGTTCTCAATTTTTAAAATCAGCTCTTTTTGCGCGGCGGCAACGGCTTCTGCCGCCATACGGTCGTCCATGACTGAAAAATATGGCGAAACGCCCGCTTCCAACGGAAATCTTTTTAAAATATCCTGGCAAAAACTGTGTATGGTCTGAATTTTGATACCGCCCGGAACATCTAACATTAAAGCAAATAAAATCCGCGCGCGTTGCATTAGTTTTGGGAAATTACGGTTTGTGGTTTTGATTGTAAGTTTCTGTAGCTCCTCAATCAGATCAGCGTCTTTTATAACCGCCCAATTTGCCAAGCACTTGGAAATACGCGCGTTCATCTCAACCGCGGCGGCTTTGGTGTATGTGAGGCATAAGATGCGCGAGGGATTAACGCCTTGGAGCAAAAGCCGCAAAACTCTATCAGACAAAACACGCGTTTTGCCCGTACCTGCCGAGGCTTCCACCCATATGGACTTTTGAGGATCCGCCGCCTGCCCTTGTTGACGCGCGGCAATCAGAAGGCGTTTGTCTTTTAAGTCTTTGACTTCTTCTTTATTCATCGTTCTCTCCTGATTGCCATTCTTTAACACGTGCAAGGTGCTCATAATTGGTGTATTTCAAAACATGTTTCGGGTTGGGGCGTGCATAGTAAGGCGTTTGTTTATCATCAAACTTTTCGACAAGTTCTTTCAAGCGCTCTAACGTTTTATCAAGCAAGTCCTCATCGTCTGCCGCCGTTTGCGATTTTTCCTCGCCCAAGCGCCAATAAATGAGCTCATTGACATTGGCTTTTTTGATGCTTTCTTCCTTGTTTTTAAAACCGCCCTCACGGGCAATCAGCCCTTCAATCGGGAGCTGCGGGGCATAGCCGAGTTTAATTTCTTTCGGTTTGCGAATTTCACCCGTTTTATAGTCTATCACATTTATACTGCCGTCTTTTAACACATCAAGCCTGTCAGCTCGCGCCGTGATGGTAAAGGTGCCCGCTGGCGCCTCAAAGGAAAAAGCACCCTGCACTTCGGGATAAACTTTCGCGACATCTTGTCTGTAAGTTTTTTCCTCACCCACAACCCAACGCACCGTTTTTTCAAATTTGGGCGCCCAAAAGGCTTTGATTTCAGGCTCAACTTTCATTTCTTCAAGCAGATTTTGCCCGATTTTCATCAGCTCTTGTTCAGCATTTGCGGGAAATTCCGTGGGATATTTTCTACAAAAAACTTCAAGCACTTTGTGCACAAAGCTGCCGTATTCCTTCATGGAAAGTTCTTCATCAATTTCGTTTAAGGGTTTGAGCTTCAAAATCTTTTCCGCATAAATTTCATACGGATCACGCATGAGTTTTTCAACAGCACTTGCCGAAAGCACACGCGGGCGTTTTTCAACATCGGGGCATGGCGCGGGTGCTTTAATTATCTGGCGCTCTTTGGGTGTATCTAAATATAACGCTTGTGACAAGCAAGGCGAATCTTCCAAGGCACCTTCGGGAAGTCCGTAAGCTTTTAAAACGGTTTCCAAGCGCAACATCCAACGCGATTTATCCGCCGGCGAGCCTTCCGCTTTTTGCGCACGTGTTAAATAAACTTCGGGGGCGCACAAAAGGTGCGCAAAATCGTCCGCCAACACGCCAATATTGACCTCTGGTAACGGCAAGCCGAAATCTTTTTTCATGGGGCGCGACATCCACGGATCCGCCGCGGTTGCCGTTGGCCACACCCCCTCATTTAAACCGCCGATGATAACCGTATCAAAACGGTTAAAACGCGCTTCAATGGGGCCTAAAATTTTGAGTCGCGGATGCGTGCCGTAAAGCGGGCGAACCGTCTGCCCCGCCATCAGCGTTTTTAAAACAGCGCCGTATTGCTCAGTTTCAATATTGCCCAAGACATCGGCTTTTTCCAAAATATCACTCATCAGCGCGGCGGCACTCCGACCATCTTCCGCACGCCATAAATTTTCGGCGCCGCTTCGGTCATCGCTTTCTGCCAAGGCTTCCGCCAAAGCAATATGATTTATTAAAAGCTCTTTGAAAGGCGCTTCTTTTTGCTGAAATAATTTTTGCATTGGCGCTGATTTTTCTTCCAAAATTTGCAAAAATTCGGGCGTTTCATCGGCTTGATTGATGTCTTGAATGTTAAATTTAGGTTCTCTCTTTTGGTGCTCGTACGCGCGTACTTTGCGCCGAATTTCAGCTGCCGAACATCCCAAACGCACAAATGGATTTTTTAAAAGTGCCAACATTTGCACATTTGAAAAAGGCTGTTCTAACCACGCCACAATCAGCCCAAAATATATGCCGACCGGCGTTAAGTGCAGAGGCAAACCGGCGGAATCATCAATTTTGATGTTCCAACGCTTTAACGCCGCCGCCACACGCCGTGCTAAATTTCTGTCAGGGGTGACAAGCGCCGCCGTTTTTTGCGGCGTTTCTAGCGTTTGACGCATTAAAACAGCAATGCTTAATGCCTCTTGTTGGCTATCAAAACAGTTCAGGATATGCAGTCCTTGCCATGCGCGCTCATCAAGCGGGTTATCTTTTAAATTTTGCCAATAAACGGTTTCACACGCCGGACGCATTATTTCCGAAACCATATTTTCACGCGGTTCATTTTCAGCTGCTAAAATGTTTTTGACGTCATCACGCTCGGCACCCAAAGCTTCTAGTAAACGTTTGTGGTTGTATTGCGGGTGGTTTTCATCAATCTGTTCCCAAGAGGTGGCGTCTAAATATTTATCAAGCCCACAAAAATAAACCTCGCCGTTTGGGCTTTCTGCAATAACTTTTAAAAGATTTTGCAATCCCGGAAACGCCGCATTCACGCCCGCCGCAACAACCTTTTCCGCCGGCGGATTTTTGCGCCAAATTTCAGCTTGCGCCTTTAAAAGCTCGTTACGCCGATAAATGGAATCGACCACACCTTTTTCTTTGAGTATTTGTGGCCACCAATGTGTGATAATTTTCAAAAAATGAAGCGTATCTTGCCAATGCGTGGCGTATTGCGCCGGCACAATCTCTTCCAGTTTATCAAAATTAAGTTGTTCGTTATAAACCGAATCCATCAGCTTTGCCAACTCTTGCGCCAAAGATAGAGCTTGTGCGAAAGTCATTTCAACCAAGCCGTATTCTTTCGGGCGCGCAAAAATCAGCTTTGCAAGCAAGAACATACGCTCTAAATTAGAAATTTCAGGCGGCAGATTTTCAAGAAATGTTTCCGTATTGAGCGCGCTGAAAATAACCTCATCTTCCGCTAAATCCGCAATCGGGATCATCTGCGGCAAAACAGCGGGCGTTTCTCCGCTTAAGCGCACAAAAGCCTCTTTTAATGATTGACATGCACGCCTGTTGGGCAACAAAAACAATATGCGCGAAAGTGCCGCCGGATTGCCTTTTGCTCCTGCACTCACGCGCAATGCTAGCGTATCCGTAAACGGACAACTTGCCGGTATGTTGTAAATGTGCCTTTCCATTGTGCACCTATTTTTGAAGATATGTTTTTAACTTTTCCATTGCCCGCGCCCGATGTGAAGTTTTGTTTTTATATGCGGCGCTCAATTCGGCATACGTTTGATTTTGCCCTTCGGGAACAAAAAGAGGATCGTACCCAAAGCCGCCCGTTCCATGTGGTTGGTCATCGATATGTCCGTCAACTCTGCCTTCAAAGCTTTGAAAACTTCCGTCAGGGAAAGCCAAAACCAAAACGCAAGCAAAATATGCCGCGCGATCTTTCGAGCCGCTGTTTTCAATTTCTGCCAAAAGTTTTTGCATGCCCTTTGCAAAATCGCGCTCCGGCGCATAACGCGCTGAATATACCCCCGGTGCGCCGTTCAAGGCTTTAACGCACAAGCCGGAATCGTCCGCAAGGGCGGGCTTACCCGTCAAATTGCACGCCGAAAAAGCCTTTAATTTAGCGTTTTCTTCAAAAGTTTTGCCCGTTTCTTCCACATCAGGCAAGTCTAAATCAAGCGCCGATTGAACACTGATGCCTAAAGGTGCGAGCAATGCCGAAACTTCCGCAATTTTGCCTTTGTTCCGACTTGCAAAAACAATTTCTTTGACGTCCATTATTTTATTCCTAACGCTTTTTTCTGCAATTTAACAAGCTCTTTAATGCCTGATTTTGCTAAATTAAACAACTCTTCAAACTGCTCCTTTGAAAACGGTGCGCCCTCTGCCGTGGTTTGCACCTCAACAATTTTGCCACTTTCGGTCAAAACAAAATTAGCATCCGCGCGGGCGTTTGAATCCTCGCTATAATCCAAATCAAGCAGTGGGACATCGCCTTGCAAGCCGCAAGAAACCGCCGCCACGAATTCACGAATCGGATTTTCATGAAGTTTGCCCTCCGCCACCAATTTTTGCATAGCCAAATACAACGCCACAAAACCGCCGGTGATTGATGCTGTCCGCGTGCCGCCGTCTGCTTGCAAGGCATCGCAATCTATTTGAACGACATAATCTTTGAGCAAATATAAGTCCGTAACGGCGCGTAAAGAACGCCCGATTAAACGCTGAATTTCATGCGTGCGACCACTGTGTCCATTTGTTTCGCGCGGGACACGCGTTTGCGTTGAGCGGGGCAACAGGGCATATTCTGCCGTTATCCAACCGCGATCCTGCCCTTTTAACCATGCAGGTAATTTGTCATCCACCGTTGCCGTGCAATAAATGTGCGTGTTGCCGCATTTTATCAGGCACGAACCCTCGGCATAAGGATTAACGTTCGGGATGATTTCCACTTGTCTTAAGGCACTTTCGGCTCGGTTTTCCTTACGCATTTTTGCCCTCCTTTAAGTAATATTGCTCTATCGCCGCCACCACACGATCCACTGTATTTTCAACGCGCTCATCATGCGTTTCAACCACGATATCCGCCTCGGAATAAAACGGATATTCTTCCTTAATGTACTTTTCCAATTTTTCCTTTAAACGCGAATCTTCGCCCATTAAAAACGGACGATGTTTGCGCCCTGCCGTGCGGTTATACAATAAATCAAGATCCGCCTTGAGCCAAATTGTGAGTGCATTGAGCTTGGCGAGCTTTCGGGTTTGTTCCGCCACAAAAGAGCCGCCGCCTGATGCCAAAACGCAAGGCGTTGATTGCAAAAGGCGTTTCATCACGCGCATTTCGCCCGCTCGATATTCTTCCGCGCCAAAGCATTTTAAAACATCTATCAGCGAAAGCCCTGCCGCTTTTTCAATTTCTCGGTCGCCATCAACAAAAGGTAAATCAAGCCTTTGAGCCAACCTTTTGCCAACGCTTGTTTTGCCACTGCCCATTAAACCGACCAAAAGAATTATTTTGTTGTTTTTTATCATTTTCTTAACGCTTCTTTCAAAAATCTTGTGTAGTATCATACCCGCGTTATGTTTATTTATCAATATTTTTTATGAGGTATTCTACCATGAAACAAAAAAATTACAAATGGGTTGTTTATGTTGTGATTTTGGCTATCCTTGCCGGCGTGGCGTATGTTGCAACCATGGATTTAACGCCTGTGCAACAACATGTTGAGAAAGAAGTGAAAACTTTTTAAGGTTACCATGGGTCGGCATCCGCTTGATATGTTTTTGGATATGATGGCCGCCGAAAAAGGCGCTTCGCCCCGCACGTTGGAAGCTTATGAAAATGATCTTAAGCAGTTCCTTGAAATTTGTGGGTGCGAACCTCAAGATATTTCGGCTCGTCATATAAGTCTTTATACGCAAGCCTTGGGCGCCCGCGCATATGCGCCAAAATCACAGGCGCGCAAGCTTTCCGCCGTGCGCGATTTTTGCCGTTTTCTTTTTAGTGAAAAAATTATAAACGATAATCCTACGCTTGATGTGAGCGCGCCAAAGCAGGAAAAACCGTTGCCAAAATTTCTGACAGCGGCACAAATTCAGCAGTTAGGTAAACAAGCTCTTATGCACCACAAGGAAAGCTATAAACGAATCGGGGTGATGATTGCGCTGATGTTTGCCACAGGGTTGCGCGTTTCCGAGTTGGTGGGGTTGCCTGCCAACGCTGTCAACTTTGATAAAAAGCTCATTACCGTTCGCGGGAAAGGCGCCAAAGAACGCCTTGTACCCGTTTCAGATAAAGCTTTGCACGCTCTTTTGGAATATGAATCGTATCGGCAAAGTTTTGCTCCGAAAGGTAAAATTTCGGACAAGCTATTCCCCTCTAAAACTTCGGCTTCCGGGCATATAACGCGTGATATGTTTTTTAAAATGCTTAAAAAATTGGCGCTTGAATGTGGGTTTAACACAGATCTTATTTCGCCACACACGTTGCGACATTCATTTGCCACAAACCTCATTAATCACGATGCCGATTTGCGCTCGGTGCAAAAAATGCTTGGGCATGAAAACATTACCACAACGGAAATTTATACGCATATTACATCGGATAAGCTTTTGCAAACTGCACGCTCAAAACACCCGATGAACAGCTTTAAGCTTTAAGGATTGATGATGAGCGAGAAAAAATCTAAAAATTTTATCAGTAAAGAACATCGGGGCGGCGGGCTTATCAGCATGGCAGACGATGTGAGCAAAATCACGAAAAAACTTTTTGGCGATAAAGGTACTGCTGAAATTGAAATTTTATCAAATTGGGCAAATATTGCCGGCGAAGAATTAGCGGCAGCAACGCAACCTTTGCGAATTGATTTTAAGCCACAAGCACGCTCTGAGGGCATACTTCATCTCGCTTGCGAAAATGGCGCATATGCTTTGGAAATTGGGCACAAAACACCTTATTTAATTGATAAAATCAACACATTTTTCGGTTATCGTGCCGTTTCACAAATTAAAATTCATCAAGGGTTTTCTTTAAGCTCTGAAGAGCGTGCGTCAAATGCTATTCATAACCCTGAAAAAAAGCTTGTAACGCCGGAAGAAGAAACTTATATTAAGGAAACTGTTTCAGAGGTTCAAAATCCTGATTTGAAAGCGCGACTCGAAAGTTTGGGTCGGAAAGTTTTTGAAAAAAACAAATAGGAGGTTGTTTTGGAAAAATTTATACGAATTTTTAGCGCCGTTATTTCTTCGGTTGTCGTTTATGTTTTCTTTGCTTATCTTTATCTTTCTTATAAGGGCTTTGTTTATCAGGATGGCACTTTTGTTTTGGTTAAAGCCGCAAATGCGGAGGAAACCCTTCCAGATGAAACACAGCTTGAGACAAACGGCATTGCGACTGTTTTGGATCAAAATTTGGCTCTTAATTTTCCCAAAAACAACCTGATTGGCAACCCTGACGCACCCTTAACAATGTTTGAACTTTCTTCTTTGAGTTGCACGCACTGCGCTGATTTTCATTTGAGCATTTTGCCGGATCTTCAAAAAGATTTTGTTGAAAGCGGCAAGTTAAACATTGTATTTGTGAGTTTTCCGCTTGAAAAAAAATCTATGCAGGCTGCTATGCTTGCTGAATGTGTAAACCCCAAAAACCGCGATAATTACATTAAAATGGTTTTTGAAAAACAACGTGAATGGATGCTTTCCTCCAGTACGGAAGAGTATCTTCTTAAATATGCCAAAGCAAACGGTCTTTCTAACACGGCCGCTAAAGATTGCCTTAAAAATGATAAGCTTGCCGAACAGATTTTGGCAAACAGGCAAGAAGGAATCGATAAGCTTAAAATGCAGGGCACGCCCGCTTTCTTAATTAGCGGTAATGGCTCAAATGAGATTATTTATGGCGTTTCGGGCTATGATTCTCTTAAAAGCTATATTGAAAAAAGGCTTGAAAATAAGGGTGAATAATGGCGAAAAAAACAAAAGAAATTGAAGCGCTTGATGAACGGATTTCTTCTTTTAGGAAGAAAAACGCCAAGCATGTGCGGAAAATTTCAGCGCAAGAAGATGAATATTCTCGCGCGGCAGCGGGCTTTCAGATCAGCGCTGAACTTTTGGCGGGCGTTCTTGTGGGGGCCGCAATCGGCTATTTTTTAGATGGGCTTTTTGGAACAAAACCTTGGCTTTTGGTAATTTTTACGATTTTTGGCGGCGCGGCAGGCATTTTGAATGTTTATCGCTCGTTCAAAGACGAAACACCACATAAAAGGAGAAATTGATGTCAAGCCCTTTGGAACAATTTGAAATTAAGCCGATTATTCCCCTTTCTATTAAGGGCTATGATGTTTCCTTTACAAACTCGTCTTTGATGATGGTTATTGCTGTTTGCTCCATTGTTTTATTGTTTACGCTTTGTCTTCGGAAAAGGACGGTTGTGCCGAATTTGGCGCAATCGGTGCCGGAAGCAATTTATGAGTTTATTCATAATCTGATGCGCGACAGCATCGGCAAAGACGGGCTGAAATATTTTTCGTTTATCTTTTCTTTGTTCTTGTTTATTGCTTTTGGTAATTTGCTTGGGCTTTTCCCTTACAGCTTTACTTTTACTTCGCATGTTGCCGCTGTGGGGTGTTTGTCTGTTTTGGCACTGTGTTTTAATATTTGCGTGGGGATTTATACTAAAAAATGGGGCTATCTGCACACATTTTTACCCAAAGGGATCCCTGTTGCTTTGGCACCTCTTGTGGTGCCGATTGAGGCGATTTCTCTTTTATCTAAACCTTTTAGCCTGACAGTGCGTCTTGTGGCAAATATGACGGTTGGGCATATTATGCTCAAAATTTTGGCAGGCTTTATTGTGGCGCTTGGCGTGGCGGGCGTTGTTCCGCTTTTGTTTGACGCCTGTATTATTATTTTTGAAATGTTTATTGCACTTTTGCAAGCTTATATCTATACTATATTAAGCTGCATTTATTTGGGTGATGCTATACATCATCATTAATTTTAAGAAAGGAAATTAAAATGGAACCGTTAGCTTATATTTCTGCTGCTATTTGCGCATTATCAATGACTGTTGCCGCCTGGGGCGTGACAAAGCTCTGGACAACAATTATTGAAACCGTTGGGCGTAATCCGCAAGTTAAAAAAGATGTTGATATCTATGGTTGGGCAGGCTTTGCTGCCATTGAAGCTATTGCGCTTTATGCCCTTGTTGTGGCTTTGGTGATTCTGACCGGTAAATAAAAATGCCTCAACTCGAAACAGCAACATATATCTCTCAATTTTTCTGGCTGATTGTTTGCTTTTTCAGCCTGTGGGGGATGATGTCGCTGTTTATTGTGCCCAAAATTGAAAATATCTTAGAACAACGGCGCCTCAAAATTGATGACTATGTCCAAAAGGCAGAAGAACTTAATAAGGAAGCGTTGCAATCTCTGGAAAAATATGAAAAAGCTATTGCTAAAGCTCGCGAAAATGCTGATGAAATGCTCTCTAAAAATAAGACCGCATTGGAAAAAAATGTTGCAGAAAAACGGCTTGAAATGGAACAAAAGCTTTCTCAAAAAATTGCCGAGAATGAAAAAAGTATTGAGATGAAGCGTCAAGAAATTATGGAGCATATTGACGCTTTGTCCTTAAATTTGGCACAAGAAATTTTGAAAAAACTTGATGTGGGCGCTGTTAAAATTAGCGATCTTGAAAAATATTCATCAAAGGAAAACCATGGCACAAAACGTAAATGAGGAAATTGCTCTTATAGAAGATGCCGGCACTTTCAGCCCGCACCCAAATGAGCCTTTTTATTTGTCCGCCGAGTTTTGGGTGGGCGTTGCTTTTGTGCTTGTGGTGGTGGCTTTGGCAAAACCTGTGGGTGGCTTGCTTAAAAATATGCTCATTAAACGCCGCGATAGTATCATTGCACGAATCGAGGAGGCTCAAAAACTTCGCGATGATGCGCAACTGCTTTTGGCGGATTATGAAAAACGTTTTGTGAACGCTCAAGATGAAGCTGATGCCATTATATCCTCTGCGCATACGGCGGCTTTGCGCCATAAACGGAATATGACAAATTCGCTTAATGCGGAGCTCAAAAAACGCACGGCGGAAGCCGAACAAAATATGACTTTTATGCTTGAAAAAGCCGAAGATGAAATTTATACCGCCATCGGTAAAAAAGCTTCAGCCGTGGCAGAAAATTATATTCTTCATTCCTTTGATGAAAAAAAGCATTCCGCACTTATTGATTCTTCTATCCAAAACATTCTGAAACATTTGTCCTAAAAATCGCTTTTTTTAGTAAGCAATTTTGTGTTGAACTTTCCCTAAAAATATAATACAAACATACTTGAAAGAAAATTATTTTGTATAACTACTTAAAAAACAAAAATTATGAAAATTATTTTTAAAAAAATCGGACTGCGGTTGCGCAAGGTTTATCACGTTTGTTTCAGACGCAGACATGTTTATAAAAACGGTTGGTATGCCTTGAAAACGCCTGACGGTTGGGCGTTGTATCGGAAAAATGGCTCGCTTGTGGCAGATAAACTAATGGGCTGTCACGTATGTGGTACCGGATGGTTTAAACTTAAAACCACAGAAGGCTATGCTTTGTATCGGGCAGATGAAACGCTTGTGGCTGACAAACTCAAGTGGTGCGATATCTATGAAAACGGTTGGTATATGTTGCAAACGGCTGACGGTTGGAAATTGCATCGGGCGGATGAATCGCTTGTCGCCACTGACTGGATAACCTTTTTCGTTTACAGTAACGGTTGGTATGAGCTTAAAACTGAAAAAGGTTTTGAACTCCACCGAAAAGATGAAAGCCTTGTTGCCGACAGACTTAAAAGTTGTTCTGTTTTTTGGAACGGTTGGTATATGTTGGAAAATGCTAAGGGCTTGGCATTGTATCGGGCAGATGAAAGTTTGGTTGCTGATAAGCTGAAATGGTGCAATGTCCTTGACAACGGAGATTATGAAATAGAAACCAAAAAAGGTTCTGCTTTATACAATCCGGACGGCACTTTGATCAAAAAGTATTGTTAAAAACTGCGTTCGCCTAAAACCTCTGAATACTTAACGTATTCGGAGGTTTTGATTTGTGATAGTTTTTTGTTGATTTTTGCCAAAAAATGTGATAATATCTGTTTTGAAAGAAAATTATTTTGTATAACTATTAAAAAAAACAAAAATTATGAAAACTATTTTTAAAAAAATCGGACTGCGGTTGCGTAAGGTTTATCACTTTCATTTTAAACACGCTCATGTCTTTGAAAACGGTTGGTATAAGCTGAAAACGCCTGATGGTTGGGCTCTGTTTCGGAAAGACGGCTCCTTGGTTGCCGATAAATTGCTTTCCTGCAATGTTTTTGAGAACAATTGGTATAATTTGAAAACAAAGAAAGGCCTTTCTTTGTATTGGGCGGACGGCTCGCTTGTGGCTGACAACTTGATGTGGTTCAATGTTTATAAAAATGATTGGTACGCCCTAGAAACGAATAAGGGTATCACTTTGTATCGCGCTGACGGAACTGTGGTGGCTAAAGAGTTGGCGGACTGTTATGTTTACCCTAATGGTTGGTATGAGTTGGAAACAACTTACGGCCGAGCTTTGTATCGGGCGGATGGATCGCTTGTTGCTGATAAACTGCAATGCTGCCGCGTTTACGACGATGGGCGGTAT
This sequence comes from uncultured Alphaproteobacteria bacterium, assembly GCA_947630965.1. Lineage (GTDB taxonomy): Bacteria > Pseudomonadota > Alphaproteobacteria > RF32 > CAG-239 > CANPYS01. Next base: position 6,210 of record CANRJO010000004.1, on the reverse strand, counting down.
AAGATGATAACCTTAGACGGCAAGGTTTTATCCGGCTTTATATTTACCCGAATCTGATTATGTATAAGATGAAAACCTTAGGCGATAAGATTTTATCATATCAGGCTGACGGAACACTCCTCAAAGAGTAAGTTATCCGGCTTTCATTTTGTAACCGCAACTTAAAACCTCTGAATACGTGATGTATTCGGAGGTTTTTTGTTGACTCCTTCTAAAATTGTGATAACCTTGTTCTCAAAGAAAATTATTTTGTTTAACTATTAAAAATAAAAATTATGAAAACGACTTTTAAAAATGGTTGGTATGTCGTCGAAACGGCTAAAGACATTGCTTTGTATCGGGCAGACGGAAGTCTGGTGGCTAATAGGCTTGATGACTATGATGTTTTTGACAATGGTTGGTATGTGTTGAAAACATTCTATGGCGCCGCTTTGTACCGAGCAGACGAATCGCTCGTTGCTGACAACTTAGAAGACTGTTTTGTTTATGACAATGACTGGTATGAACTGATTACTGAAGAAGGTATCGCTTTGTACCGAGCAGACGAATCACTCGTTGCTGACAAGTTGGATTTCTGCTATGTTTATCCTAATGCTTGGCATGTGTTGGAAACATCCGGCAATCGGGCTTTGTACCGGGCAGATGAAAGTTTGGTGGCTGACAAGCTGATTTCATGCAATGTTTATGAAAACGGTTGGTATATGTTGGAAACGGCTGATGGTTGGAGTTTGTATCGCGCAGATGAGTCTTTTGTTACCGATAAACTGAAATGGTGCCGCATTTACAACAATGGTTGGTATATGCTCGGAATGAAAGACAGTCTTTCTCTCTTTCGCGCGGATGAAACACTCGTTGCTGACAAGTTAAAAGACTGCGATGTTTTTGACAATGGTTGGTACATGTTGGAAACAGCTGACGGTTGTGCTTTGTATCGGACGGATGGATCGCTTGTGGCTGATAAACTGAAAGATTGCGATGTTTATGAAGACGGATCCTATTACCTTCACAGAGAGTATGCCGCTTTATACAAACCAGACGGCACTTTGGTAAAAGAGTATTGTTAAAGATTATGTTAAACAAAAACCTCTGAATACGCGATGTATTCGGAGGTTTTTTGTTGACTCCTCTTCAAAAAATGATAATATCCGCTCAAGAAAATTATTATTTTGTGTAATTATTAAAAATTTAAATTTATGGAAAAAACTTTTAAAAATGGTTGGTATATGATCAAAACAACCAACAACATTGCATTGTATCGGGCGGACGGAAGTCTGGTGGCTGACAAATTGGTGTGGTGCTATGTTTATAGATACAATGGTTGGTACATGTTGGAAACAGCTGACGGTTGTGCATTGTATCGGGCGGACGGATCACTTGTGGCTGATAAGCTGAAAGATTGTGATGTTTATGATAATGGCACCTATTATCTGCGAACAAAAGAGTACTCTGCTTTATACAAATCTGATGGCACTTTGATCAAAAAGTATTATTAAAAGTTGTGCAAATTGAAAAACCTCTGAATACGTAACGTGTTCGGAGGTTTTTTGTTGACTTCTCCTTAAAAAAATGATAATATTTTTTTCCAAAGAAAATTATTTTGTGTAATTCATAAAAATCAAAATTATGGAGATTATTTTAAAAAACATTGAGATTATTTTTGAAAACGGGTGGTATCTGGAAAAGAAGCTCAACAGAGAAGCTTTATACAGAGCTGACGGTTCATTGGTTGCTGATAAGCTGATTTATGCTTGGGTCTATGACAATGGTTGGTATGTGCTTCAAACACAAGTGGGCGGTTGGGCTTTGTATCGGGCGGATGAATCACTCGTTGCCAATAAACTCAAGTGGTGTCATGTCTTTGACAACGGGTGGTACATATTGGAAACCAAAAAAGGTTATGCCTTGTATAAAGCCAGTGAATCGCTCGTTGCTGATAAGTTAAAAGATTGCGATCTTTTTAACAACGATTGGTATAGCTTGGAAACCGAAGAAGGTTTTGCTTTGTATCGGGCAGATGACTCGCTCGTTGCTGACAAACTCAAGTGGTGCGATATCTATGAAAACGGTTGGTATGCGCTTCAAACACAAGAGGACTTCTGGGCTCTGTATCGGGAAGACGGCTCGCTCGTTGCTGACAACTTAGAAGACTGTGAGCCTGATGCTAATTTTTATATAGTGGACACAGAAGAAGGTTCTCTCTTGCATCATGCGAAAGGCGTGGAAGCTTAGCCTTGCAAGCTTAAAAACCTCTGAATACGTAACGTGTTCGGAGGTTTTTTGTTGACTCCTCTTCAAAAGAGGTTAATATTTACTTCCAAAGAAAATTATTTTGTTTAACTATTAAGAATAAAAATTATGAAAACGACTTTTAAAAATGGTTGGTATGTGCGCGAAACAGCTAAAAACATTGCTTTGTATCGGGCGGACGGAAGTCTGGTGGCTCATAAGCTTTATGGCTATGGTATTTTTGACAATGGTTGGTATGAGCTTCAAACAAAAGAGGGCTACTGGGCTCTGTACCGAGCAGACGAATCGCTCGTTTCTGATAAGCTGATTGAGGCTTGGGTCTATGACAATGGTTGGTATGTGCTTCAAACACAAGAGGGCTATTGGGCTCTGTACCGAGCAGATGAATCACTTGTTGCCAATAAACTCAAGGACTGTCATGTTTTTAACAACGGGTGGTACATGTTGGAAACAACTGAGGGTTGTGCTTTGTATCGGGCGGACGGCTCACTTGTTGCCGATAAACTGAAAAATTGTGATGTTTATAACAACGGTTGGTACAGGTTGGAAACAACTGAGGGTTGTGCTTTGTACCGAGCAGACGAATCACTTGTTGCTGACAAACTCAAGTGGTGCGGTGTTTTTGAGAGCGGTTGCTACATGTTGCAAACGGTCGACGATTTGACATTGCATTGGCCAGACGGCTCGCTCGTTGAAGACAAATTAAAAGACGGCGGCGCTTATGATGATTTCTGCTTGTTTGAAACAAAAGACGGCTATCTTTTGTATAATGCGAATGTTGCGGAAGCTTAGCCTTGCTAGCTTAAAAACCTCTGAATACATCAAGTATTCAGAGGTTTTTTGTTGATTTTTATCTGTGAAATGATAATATCTGCTCTGAAAGAAAATTATTTTGTTTAATTCTTAAATATAAAAATTATGAAGACTATTTTTAAAAATGGCTGGTACAGGTTGGAAACAACTGAGGGTTGTGCTTTGTATCGGGCGGACGGAACACTTGTTGCCGACAAGTTAATAGACTGCCACGTTTTTAGAAACTTTTGGTATGGGTTTCAAACTCTTGACGGTTGGTCTTTTTACCGAAAAGACGGAACTTTGGTTGCTGACAAGTTAAAAGATTGTGGCGTTGTTGACAATGGTTGGTATGCGCTTAAAACGAAAACCGGCTGGGCTTATTATCGGACGGACGGAACTTTGGTTGCTGATAAAGCAGAAATAGAGTGTTACTCCTATAAAAACAAATGGTGTGCACTAAAATTGCAAGATGGTTGGGCTTTATTTCGCGCCAATGGAAGTTTGGTCGCAGACAAGCTTATTGCTTGTTATGTTTATAAAAACGGGTGGTACGTATTGGAAACCGAAAAAGGTTATGCTTTGTATCGGAAAGACAAAAGTTTAGTCATTAAGACGATGCAAGACTTTGAATTTTCTATTCATAAAAACGGTTGGTGTACGTTGAAAACGGCTGACGGTTGGGCTTTGTATCGGAAAAGTGGCTCGCTTGTGGCAGATAAACTAATGAGTTGCGATGTCTATAAAAACGGTTGGTACATGTTGGAAACAACTGAGGGTTGTGCTTTGTATCGGGCGGACGGCTCGCTTGTGGCTGATAAACTGAAAAATTGTGATGTTTATAACAACAGTTGGTACAGGTTGGAAACAACTGAGGGTTGTGCTTTGTACCGAGCAGACGAATCACTTGTTGCTGACAAACTCAAGTGGTGCGGTGTTTTTGAGAGCGGTTGCTACATGTTGCAAACGGTCGACGATTTGACATTGCATTGGCCAGACGGCTCGCTCGTTGAAGACAAATTAAAAGACGGCGGCGCTTATGATGATTTCTGCTTGTTTGAAACAAAAGACGGCTATCTTTTGTATAATGCGAATGTTGCGGAAGCTTAGCCTTGCAAGCTTAAAAACCTCTGAATACATCAAGTATTCAGAGGTTTTTTGTTTTAAATGAATGTAAGGCTTGATATCAAAATGAAATGAGGGTAACCTTTGCAAAAGGTAGGTTTTTATGCACGATATTTGGAACCCGTGGCACGGATGCGTTAAAAAAAGCGAAGGTTGCCAACATTGCTATATGTATTTTTTGGATAAACAAAGAAATGCCGATGGGTCTAAAATCTATCGCGTCAAAAATAATTTTGATTATCCCTTACACAAAAACGCCGACGGAACATACAAAATTAAAAGCGGGGAATGCTTGCGCGTGTGTCTGACTTCAGATTTCTTTTTAAAAGAAGCTGATACGTGGCGAGATGAAGCATGGGCTCTGATTAAACAACGCCCCGATGTCGGCTTTTATCTCTTAACCAAACGGCCGGAACGTGTGGCGGAACATTTGCCGAAAGATTGGGGCAAGGGTTGGGATAATGTGTTTTTTTCCGTGACGGCAGAAAATCAGATAAGAGCTGATGAACGCTTGCCGATTTTAATGGATTTGCCCTTTAAACATAAGGGCGTTATGACAGCACCGTTTATCGGCGCTATCAGCTTGCAGAAATGGCTTCAATCAGGGCAGATTGAACAAGTTGTCGCGGGCGGCGAAAATTATGACGGACAGCGCGTCTTGAAATATGAATGGGTGAAATCGCTATATGAGGAATGCAAGCAAAATAACGTGATGTTTTGCTTTATTGAAACAGGCTCTCGGTTTGAAAAAGACGGCAAAATTTATACCCTGCCGAACAAAAGATTGCAAAGTGAAATGGCGTATAAATCAGGCCTGCAATTTGCCGGCAAGCCGATAAAATGGCATTTGGTCAAACCCCAAATTGAGCTTTTTGATAATGGCTGGTATCAAAAGCATTGGCGGCAAAATTGCGAAACTTGCGGCTCAAGGCTTATTTGCAACGGCTGTTCTGACTGTGGCGAATGCACGAAATAAACAATATTTTAAAAGATTTGAGGGGCTAGTCTAAAGAAACTTCAATACCCACCACGCCATATTCTTCCTGGGCAGAAGGGGTGTAAAATTCCTCTAAAGCGGCAAGTAATTCTTCTTTAGATGTATAAAGCCGGCTTGTTGGGGCTGAATTTTTTGGCACAAAGCTCTAAAATTTGCCGCCCGATGAAGATTGATGACCTTGGCTTGAAAGTGCTCTGATGTATCTGCGGTGTTGCTAAAAGTGATCAAATCCCCGATTTTTATTTTTTGCCTTTTTTCATCAAATAAGCGCAGTTCAATCGTCTTTTTGCCTGATTTTAAGAGGTTGTAATATTTTGTCTTAACGTTCATCTGGGGCATCGTTTTCTCCTTGCTTTTTCGTATCAAAAAGAAAAAGGGTGTCAATAAAAACCTTTTGAGCAAAAAAAGACTTGCAAAAATCAGATTTTTATTTAACATAATTTTTGCCGTCTATGGGCGGTGGTGTCTAACAAACATCTTAACACGTTGCTCCTTGTTAAGGGGAGTGGATGATATAAGGCTTTTGCACGAATAAATCTGACTGTTGTGTTAGCAGTTTGTTAGCTCCCCACCTTTTAAAAAGGTGGTTTTCTTTAATCTAAAGGAGCTGAAAATGAAAATAAAAAACAAAGATCTTACACTTTACATCAAAAAAACAATGATGACGCTTTTTCGTGAAGAACGTATTAAAAGGCGCGAAACTCTGGAACAAACGGCACGCAAAATTGATATTCCGCTTTATGAACTTGATTTTTTGGAAAGTGGAAGAGGCTGTATTTCTTGGAAAAAAATGATTGATTATTTAGAAATGTACAACAAAACGCTTAAAATCACTCTAGAAGACAATCCCGTTGATAATCATAACCCCTTTTTATGAGGGGGTATTTAGGATTGGACATAAAAAAAGCTGCCATAGGGGCAGGGTAGGAGGATGTTTTAAGGGGTTAAAGATGCAAATAAGATTACAAACAAGGGGGATTGTAAGGGGGAGATAGAAGAACCGGCAGCGACCGACTCTCCCGCGTCTTAAGACGAAGTACCATAGGCGC
>CANRJO010000003.1 GCA_947630965.1 uncultured Alphaproteobacteria bacterium | reverse complement strand
ATGTGTTCCATCCTGTCTATATACTCACTCATAAAGAATCTCTCTAGGTTCCTATACAGACTTCATTCGCTAAAAAAAGCTCATGTCGCCCGTATATCCTCTTCTTATCTACTCTGTCCTATAACCACCTCACCCCTCAGGGTCGGTGAGCTCGCTTATAACCCGTTAAAAAAATATTGTCAAGGTGTTTTTTTATATTTTTTTAATTTTTTTTCAAAATCGCCCCAACTTTATCAGCATAACACAAAACGGCGTCAAAACAATATGATAAAGAGTCTTATTTTAATCAACTTTTGGCAGACGTTTGTATAACCCTTTGTATTTAAGCCTTTTTGCTGTATATCAAAACGTGACACCTTTAGGGTTTCGACTAAAAAAACCTCTCTAATGAGAGGTTTTAAAATTAATGTTCGTCTTGGATAAGTGTAACAGACTCGCAACGACTCCGATAATCAGTCCGATGGGCCAAACGCTTGCTATTGTTACGCCAAAGGTGGCAAAAAGATTAATAATCCACTCTCCCGCAAACCTTTGGAGAATGTATCCGGCAAACGCACCTATGGCGGCATAAAAGCACAAACAGGCCAACATGAAAAATGCTAACATCATGAGTCCGAAAAGAGCCCCGATAAACCTTCCGATAATCTTTCCTAAAAATTCCATAATAATTGTTTTTAAAGTTTATAATAAGACTTATTGTCTTTAAATTATAGGAATTTTATAATTCTTGTCAAGATTTAAATCCTTTTGAAGCGGTAAGCTAAGCCTTCTTGCCGTATTTCAAAAGCTTGTTACGCACAAAACCACGCAAGGAAACCTCAGGTCTTGCGCCGTAATGGCTTATGATTTCTGATGCTGCAATGCCACCGATCATGGCACAAGTGCCCAAGCTGCGATCTTGGATCATACCATATAAAAAGCCGGCGGCATACAAATCACCCGCGCCGGTAGAATCGACAACATTTTCTATTTTTTCCGCCTCCACGAAGATTTTGACACGCCCGTTCACCACGACTGAACCACGGGCATCGCGCGTGATGGCGGCAATTTCAACCATTGACTTTATTTTATCAAGCGAATCCATTAAGTCTGTTGTTTCAAACAAGGCGTTAAGCTCGCTTTCATTGGCAAACAAAACGTCTATCTGCTCGGTCACAAGCTTTAATAAATCTGCCCGATAACGCTCCACACAGCTTTTGTCGGAAAGGGTAAACGCCGTTTTGCGTTTGTATTTATGCGCAAGTTCGCAAGCTTTAAGCACAGCCTCACGCGACTCGAGATGTTCCCATAAATAACCCTCCATATAGATGATTTTGGAAGATTTAATGATGTTTTCATCAATATCCTTAACGCTTAAATGCTCCGCCGCACCTAAATAAGTGAACATGGAGCGCTCGGCATCAGGCGTGACCAAAACAATGCTCCGCCCCGTGGCAGGACCTTCTAACAAAGGCTCCGTGAAAAAATCTATGCCCGCGGCGCCAATATCGCGGCGAAAAGCTTGTCCGAAAGCATCGTCATGAACTTTACCGATAAAGGCACAATCCGCCCCTAATGAAGCCAAGCCGGCAACCGTGTTTGCAGCTGAGCCGCCCGAAACTTCACGCTCGGGATCAATATCGGCATAAATTTTGCCTGCGGATTGCGCATCTAATAACGTCATTCTACCTTTGGAGAGGTTACGCTCGGATAAAAAGCCCTCGCCGACTTTTGCCAACACATCCATCATGGCATTGCCTATGCCTAAAACATCATAAACTGTATCTGTTCCGCTCATCTCTTTTTCCTTTCAAAGTTTTAAAATAACGCCCATTGCCGCCGAAAGCAAGATATAAAAAATAGGGTTCTTTTGATAAAAACGAATCGCCACGGCCAAAATGGCAAAAAGTGCAAAATCAAGCGCGTTTTGAATGCTTAAAGTCATGATCTGCGCGGTAGCAAAAATGATAAGCGCCAAAACGGCGGGACGAATCGAGCTTAAAACGGTTTGAACCCTTGTATCGCATGCGTATTGTTGCAAAAATTTGGAAATCAGCACAATGATGAAAATTGAAGGCACAACAAGCCCGATTGTTGCAATGATGCCACCTATGACACTCGCAGCTTGGAAGCCCGCGAAAGTTGCCATATTTACCCCAACAGCACCCGGAGTCGATTCAGAAATCGCAATCATATTTGTAAGCTGCTCGGGCGTGAACCAGTTAAACTTTTCGCTCAAATCAAACAAAAAAGGAATCGTGACCAATCCGCCGCCAATTGCAAACAGCCCGATTTTTGCAAACTCGTAAAAAAGCGTGAGGTATATCATTTGTGGCTCCTTTTACGGAATTTACGTAAATAAGGCAAAAAGCCCGCCAAAGCTGCCGTAAAGACAACCGCAACAGCCGAAGCTTTAAAGACTAAAAGCATGAAACATGCGCCTAAAAATATACCGATATGAAGTTTTTTTTGCGAACTTTGCGTGTAAATTTTTTTGCCTAAATCAAAAATCAGATTTAAAAGAAGCGCGCAAACGCCTAAGCGTATGCCTGAAAAAGCGCTCTCTAGATAAGGGTTATCCATAAAACGGCTTAAAACCGCGGCAATGAGTGTGATGATGAGAATCGAAGGCGTGATGACGGCTAATGTGGCAACGACACCACCCCAAAAACCTTTTAAACGATAACCGCAAAAAGTGGCGGTGTTGACAATGATGATTCCCGGCGTGCATTGTGATATGGCATAAAAATCAAAGAGCTCGTCTTCTGTTATCCATTTTCGGCGGTCAACAACCTCGGCTTTGATAATGGGCAACATCGCCAAACCGCCGCCAAAGGTAAACAACCCCGTTTTGAAAAAAGATATGATGAGTTCCCAATATGTTTTCATGCTCTCCCTTTTAATTCATTTCCGCTAAGCGACGGGCTTGGTCTTCGGTGATAAGGGCGTCAATAATCTCGCCTAAAGCCTCGCCTGAAACAACGTCATCAAGCTTATAAAGCGTTAAGTTAATGCGATGATCCGTGACGCGGCCTTGCGGATAATTATAAGTGCGAATCCGTTCAGACCGGTCGCCACTGCCGACTTGAAGCTTGCGCTGTTCGGCATAATTGGCGTCAATGCTTTGCTTTTGCGTGTCATAAAGCTTGGCGCGCAAGTGATTCATCGCTTTTTCTTTGTTTTTGAACTGAGAACGGTCGTCTTGGCATTGCACGACAATCCCTGTTGGAATGTGTGTGATTCTAACCGCCGACTCTGTGCGGTTGACATGTTGCCCGCCCGCGCCTGAGGCACGATAAACATCAATTTTTAAATCTGCCGGATTGATGTACATGTCCACTTCTTCAATCTCGGGCAAAACCGCCACCGTTGCCGCCGATGTGTGTACGCGCCCTTGTGATTCTGTAATCGGCACGCGTTGCACGCGGTGCGCGCCGGATTCAAACTTGAGCTTGGCAAAAACATCTGTTCCCGTGATTTTGGCAGATGCCTCTTTATAGCCGCCCAAGCCGTTTTCGTTGGCGTCTAAAACTTCAAAGCGCCACCCTTGCTTTTGGCTATAGCGCTGGTACATTTCAAACAAAACCGCGGCAAAAAGCGCCGCCTCATCGCCGCCTGTGCCTGCGCGGACTTCCAAAATAGCGTTCTTTTCATCGTCCTCAGATTTTGGCAGGAGCAAAATTTTAATTTCATGCTCCATTTGGGGCAATTTTTCTTTCAGCTCATAAAACTCGGCTTGCGCCATATCGCGCATTTCTTTATCTAAGGACGAATCGTCCATTAAAGTTTTGGCATCTTGCATATTTGTTGCCGTGCGTTGATAATTTTTAATTGCTTCCACAACAGGCTGTAAGGCCGCAAACTCTTTGTTGAGTTTGGTTAGCTCATCAGCGTTTGTCGCGGTGGTCAAAAGCGCTTCAATTTCTTCATAACGGCGGACAACGCCATCAAGTTTTTCTTCAAAATTCATTTAAATTTCCTCTGTTAAATCAGACAGGTAAACAATTTTTTGTTCGCCCGAATCCAGATTTTTAACGGTTACTGCGCCACTTTTGAGTTCTTCCGAGCCGATAATAACCGCCTTACAAGCGTTGACTTTGTTGGCTTTTATCATACGTTTTTTGAGGTTGCCGCTATAAGAAAGTTCTATCGTAAAGCCTGCCAAGCGCAAATCGTTTGCCACTTTCAGCGCCGCATTTTCTTCTTCCTCGCCAACGGGTATCACGGCAATTGGGCGCGGACGCTCAGGCTCTTTATCTAAGAGCAACGCCAAGCGCTCCACACCGCACGCCCAACCAATGCCCGAGACATCGCCACCGCCCATTTGCGCCACTAAGCCGTCATAACGGCCGCCCGCTAATACGGTGCCTTGCGCGCCAAGTTTATCAGTCGTGAGTTCAAAGACGGTGTGCGCATAATAATCAAGCCCGCGCACCAAGCGATTGTTGACATGATATTTAATGCCTAACAAATCAAGCCCCTCAAGCACTTTTTTGAAAAATGCCGCGGAAGATTCGTTTAAACTATCGGCATAAAGCGGGGCATTTTCAACCACGGCTTTATCGCATTCTTCTTTGGAATCTAGCACGCGGAGCGGATTTTTTTCAAGCCTGATTTTGCTTTCTTCAGAGAGTTCGTCATAATGTTCTTTGAGATAAGCCACCAGTTTTTTGCGATATGCCGCGCGGCTTTCCGAATCGCCCAAAGAGTTGATTTCAACCGTTACCGCGCCTTCTAAACCTAAACGCTCCAAAAAGGCGTAAGCCATGGCAATAACTTCAATATCGGCTTGCGGTGTGGCAACGCCCAAAAGCTCCACGCCAAACTGCGTAAATTGGCGCTGACGGCCTTTTTGTGGGCGTTCGTAACGAAACATCGGGCCGGTGTAATAAAACTTTAAGGGCAAATTTTGTTGCATGCCTTCAGAGATAAAGGCGCGCACAATGCCCGCCGTGCCTTCAGGGCGCAAAGTTAAGCTTTCGCCACCTCTATCTTCAAAGCAATACATCTCTTTGGTCACAATATCTGACGTTTCGCCCAAGTTGCGCGCAAAAACTTCCGTAAACTCAAAAATCGGCGTTTCAATTTCTTCAAAGCCGTATTTTTCAACCACGCTCGCCGCGGTTTCAACCACTTTTTTTGCCTTGCGTTTGGGTGCGCCGTATAAGTCATAAGTGCCACGCACACATTGTAATTTTGCCATTTTTTACTTCCTTTTAAACACAAGAAAAGGCTCATGCCTGCTGAGCCATTTCTTAAAACTTTTACCCCTAATGATTTAAATATTCATCCAGAGGAACATTGATTTGACGTCCGGCACGCACAACAGGTGTGAGCTCGCCATCAATATAAACTTCAACATTCAAGCGTTTGCCGACCGAAAGACGCATGCCCTCGCCCTCAGGAACATCATATTCAAAGCCTTGCTGATAAGTGCCTGTCAGATAAACTTTTTCCTTATCACGCACTTCAAGCCAAGATTCGCCTGTAAGTTTGAGGTGAACGCGCGCTTCAGGCTTTTGCTCCACAACTTCAGTTTCTTCAGCAGGCTCAATGGTGACTTCTTCTTCCTCTAAAACTTGTTCAGGCACAAATTCTGGCAAGGGTTCTGCAACTTCAACTTCCGGAGTTTCTTGTAATTCAGGCTTTTGAGGTTCTGTCGTTAAAAACAGCCATACGGCACAGATCAAAACAACTGCCGTTAAACCCATGATGATGTGGCGGCGCTTTGGCTTGGCAACTGCCGCGCGACTCGATGCTGACGGCTGATGCATTGTTTTTTCAGCACTTTTCTTGGGTGCTGATTCTTCCTTGTAGCACTGCACAATACGCTCAACATTTAAGCCCAAAAGTTGCGCATAAGAACGAACAAAACCTGTTCCGTAAGGCACCGGCGGAAGTTCGGCAAAGTTGCTCTCTTCAATGGCTTTAATGTAAGTACGGCGAATACATAAAGCTTTGGCTGCTTGATCAATTGTCATTTTTTGAGCAAGCCTTGAGTGACGCAAAAACATCCCGACTGTTGCTGCTTCTTCGGGCGTTTTAACGTGTGATGTCGTAGTTTGTTTTTCCAATGTTTCATCCTCATTAAAAATTTTAGTCATTAAAACACACTTTTTATAAAATTGCAATACCATGATCGTAAGCATACGCCATTAATTGCGGGCGTAAAGATTTCTTGGACGATTTCAAAAGGGTTTGCATGTATTCAGATATGTCATCTGCACGGAGCGATCGCACCATTTGCTTGACCCCGCCAAAAGCCGAGCCTGCCACAGAAAGGCGCCGATAACCTAGCCCGATGAGTGCCATGGCTTCAATTGGGTTGCTTGCCATTTCACCACAAACCGAGCACAAAACACCGGCTTTGTCCGCTTTTTTTACAACCTCACGCATCACGCGCAAAAAGGGCGCCGATAAAACATCGTAACGATCAGAAATGCGTGGATTAGAACGATCGCAAGCAAACATAAATTGCGCTAAATCATTCGTACCGACAGAAATAAAATCAGCCTCTTTTAAAATGTCATCAAGCTGAAACACCACCGAGGGTACTTCAATCATCAGTCCGACATTGACTTTTGCCGGCACAGGTTCTTGACGGCGCTTTTGTTTTTCAAGCTCTAGCATTAATGTTTCTTTGGCATCCAAAAATTCTTCCAAGCCCGCTATCATTGGGAACATCACATTTAACTCACGCCCTGCCGCCGCGTGCAAAAATGCGCGCATCTGCCGGCGTAAAATTGCCCGCCTGTCAAGCGTGATACGAATGCTCCGCCAACCAATTGCCGGATTTTCTTCTGTCAAATTTCCCCAATAAGGCAAAAGCTTGTCGGAACCAACGTCTAAACTTCTGAATATGACTTTTTTATTTTTTGCTGCGTCTAAAAGTTTTCGATAATAACCTGTTTGTGTTTCAACATCAGGCATTTTAAGCGCCGACATAAACGGAATTTCCGTTCGATACAAACCAACGCCATCACACTTTGTGGGCTCAATATAATCTATGTCAAAGTCCATACCGATATTAAGGCTTAAGCTGATTTTTACGCCGTCTAGGGTTTTGTTGGCATAACGTTTGAGCTTTTGAAGCTGCTCTAAAACAAGCGCTATATTTTTTTGGCGAGACTTAAACTTTTGCGCCAAATCTTCCGACGGGTTAATGTAAACAACGCCTTCCACACCGTCAACCGCTAAAAGCTCGCCTTCCTTGATGTCTTGGAATATGCCCTTGATTTTTGCCACAACGGGAATGTTCAGCGCCCGCGCCACAATGGAAACATGCATGGTGGGCGTGCCGTCTTCAATAATTAGCCCTCTGATTTTGGTGTGATCATAATCCATTAAATCTGCCGGGCCCATTGTTTGCGCCACAACAATTATGTCTTTATAATCAGCTTTTTGAGCCGATTTTGCACTGCCGGAAAGAAACAGCCGAAGCCTATCAGCAATATCGCGTAAATCGTGCAGACGTTCACGCAGATAAGTATCGCCACTGGCGCTTAAGCGAGTCCACATTTCCTCATAAGCGCGTTCAACCGCCGCTTCTGCCGTTAGGCCTTGCTCAATATGAGCGTCTATGCGCTTTATCCACCCTTTATCACGTGCTAAAAGGCGGTAAGCTTCCAAAATTTCTGTATGTTCGCCAATGCCTAAACGCACGGCATCAAACTTTTCATCAAGGCTTTTGTTCATTTGCTCTTGCGCTTTTGCAAAACGCTCTTTTTCTTTCAAAGCGTCTTTTGAAAAAATTTCTTTTAACGCTTCCTGCCGATGATGCACCACCGCATGACCAACGCCATAACCTTTGCTTAAGGTTATGCCGCGCAAATTTTCCTTAATGTTCAAGCCTCTGAATTTTGCAAATTTTTTGCGATATTGAGCTAGTTCATCCGCTGATAAAAGTTGCGTTAAGAGCAAAGCGGCAAGGCTTGCCTCTTCAATTTCTTTTTCTGAAAATTGCCTCGGATTTTTATCAAAAAACGCCAAAACGCCATACGTTTTACCCCAACGCAACATTGGCGCTGCCAAAACAGAATAAGGCGTTTTGTCATCTTTAACCTGCGTTAATATGCGTCGCTCTAACGCCACGCGACCAATCAGCCCCTCTCCATAGCGCAATTTTATAGGGATATCCTCAGCTTTGTGTTCGGCGGCAATCTGCTCTAAGGCGTTATCTTCAACTGAAAACCAACACACCGCCGAGGTTGTTCCAAAGCCTGTATTTGCCGCCTCAAGCGCCGCCTGAAGTTTTTCAGGCGCTGTTAAAGATTTTTCAATGGCGCTTTGTATGCGTTCAACGAGCGAAGCGTTTTGATTTTGAAAGTTTTGTTGCATTGTTCCTTGATAAACTTCAGTTTAACCTTGCGCTTTTATTTATATTCTTTATATTGTTTAACATCAAGAACAATCTTAACTTATAAGGAGCAAAAATATGTCAACACAATATAAACGCGGCGATCATGATACGCGCCCTTGGGGAACTTGGGAAGTTTTGGATAGTTCAGAAAATTTTTGCGTTAAACGCATTGCCGTTGTTCCCGGCGGCAAACTTTCGCTCCAATTACATCATCACCGCGCCGAACATTGGATTATTGTTAAAGGGCTTGCAAAAATTACTCTCGGTGAGCAAATTTTTGAAAAACAAGCTAATGAAGCCGTTTATATTCCGGCGGAAACAAAACACCGCATTGAAAATGCTACAAGCTCACAAGTGGAGTTTATTGAGGTTCAAACCGGCGAAAATCTTGATGAAAATGACATTGTCCGCTTTGAGGATATTTACGGACGTATCTGAAAATCAGCTCAAATTCATCAATAAAAAGCGCCCTTGACAAAATAAAAAAAGAGTCTAAACTGAGGGCGTTTTTTAATTATTCTTTTTATTATGAGCCGAAAAAAATTTTCTTATTCTGATCGGCTCCCTTTTTTGGTATTATACGAAAATACGGAATCGTGGTATTATGAAGCGGGGCAAAAACCGCTTGCTGTTTACTTGAAGCCGGATGAAGTTGCCGTCTATGTCCGCGATTTACCGAAAATGCGTTATGCCAACGCAAGGGATGCTTGCTTTGCTATGACAGAGCAAAATTTATTTTATCAGCTACCGACCATTGAAGATCTTAGGCTGTTATTGGAACATCATGCAGATTTTGACCGCGTTTTGCATTTGTTGGGCGTAGAGCCTTTAAAACCGGCAAAATATTGGAGCCGCTCCAAAGCCGAAGAAGATTATTATCGGAGAGCTGTTAGTTTTTTACCAAAAGGGGAATTGGTTTTACACGAAATGCAGTTTGCGTTTGCCCGACCTTTTCTCTTTTTATAAAAAAAACCGCCTAAAGGCGGTTTTTTTGTTTTTCTAAATCGGCAGAGATATAATTTAAAATTTTTATTTGTCACATAAAACTGTTGCATAAAGCATTAAAATCAGATATTTTTTGACTATGACACGATACAAAATGACCATAGAATATGACGGCACAACCCTTGTCGGGTGGCAAAAGCAACTTGAAGGACCAAGTGCGCAAAGCTATTTGGAGCAAGCGTTGTTTAATTTTTGCCACAAAGAAATTGATGTTTTTGCCGCGGGGCGGACTGATGCCGGCGTGCATGCTTTGGGGCAAGTGGCGCACTTTGATTTAGACACGGATATGCAACTTTTTCAGCTCCGCGAGGCTTTTAATGCACATTTGCGCGATATGGGCGCACCTGTGGCAGTGCTTGATGTTGAGCCAGTTTCAGCAGATTTTCACGCAAGGTTTTCCGCCATTGGTCGGGGCTATGTTTACCGTCTCTTGAACCGGCGCGCACGGCCAGTATTGCTTGAAAACAGGGTATGGCATGTTCCGTTTCCGCTCAATGTTGAAAAAATGCGCGAAGGGGCTAAATATTTGCTTGGGCATCACGATTTTAGCGCTTTTCGCGGCGCGGGGTGTCAGGCGCTCTCGCCCTTAAAAACGCTTGATAAGCTTGATATTATTAAAACAGGCGATGAAATTGATTTTGTGGTGGAAGCGCGTTCGTTTTTATATCATCAGGTGCGTAATATGGTCGGCACGCTTAAAATGGTGGGCGATGGACATCTGCAACCACAAGACATTCAAACCATTTTAGAAAGCCGCAAACGCTCCGAGGCAGGCGTTACCGCGCCAGCTAGCGGGCTTTATTTAACAAAAGTCATGTACAAATAAAACCCCGCTTGTGCGGGGCTTTGTGCTAGTGAGCTTTAGCGTAAAGAGCGTAACCAAGCAAAGCAAAAAGTATGGCAACTATAGTGTCAAGCGCTATGATTTTCGGGCTTTTCTTTTCTCTATTTTTCTTGGAAAAAAATTTACTAATCTCAAATATTAAACATGGATAGAATAACAATAGCCCAAAAATCAAGTTTGAATCTTGTCCATAAATTTCCGTATGGCTGAATATCCCCACCAAAATACATATTGCGGCAATCACTTGAAAATAAACATATTTCCGAACTGCTAAATAGGCTAGCGGAAATGCATATATGGTTTCTATGAATTGAAATTTCACTGAACATAAAGCGAGATATCCGCAAAATAAACAGATGTTTGCTAGGTATTTATCGGCTTTTTGTAAATATTTTTGTTTTGTTGCCATCATGCGTTCCTTTATTTAGTATATTTTACAACATCATAAATTTTTTACAAGAAATATTTAAATCAAAGCCCCGCTTGTGCGGGGCTTTGATTTAAGAGTTGCAAATATCAGGATAAATCCAATCGCCTTCAAGCTTAAAGCAATCTTTGGGTGTCCATTTCATGTCGCAATATAAGGTTTTGGCGTTATAGGGCTTTTGATTGCGTTTGCAAACTTCCAACCATTCCTCATCTGTTAAGGATGATTCATAAAACTTCTTGACTTCTTCCGGTGTTAACGCAACACAGTTTCTGTCATTATCAAAAGTAACACAATCATCTCGGCATCGGTCTTCTTTGTAATCCCAGACATTGCCAAAGTCATAACAAGAGCCTGTGTGCAAATCCTCATATACCAACACTGCAAACACGATAACACAACATAAAATGATGAGGGTTATAACTATTTTAAACAGAAGCCACAGAGCTTGCCCAATTTTTTTTAATATCCTCAATATTTGCATCCTTAACTCCTTTTACCAATATTTCCGCAGTTCCTCAGTATTAAATTTTCTATTTTTCTTTCTAAAATCAGCACAAGCATCTTCGGCAGACCCGTAATTTCCGAAATTTGCCCTTGCACGACCGGTAGCATCTATCTGCAAATCGTGTATAAAATCATCTTGTACTCTTCGCTCCGGAAGTTTTTTTACATGTCTATTTTTTAGTTTATCCCACCATTCCTTCATAATTCCAAGTTGATCAGCCATGTTATCCCCATATTGACCTAACTTTGCTCCATTGTAATTTACTTTACAATGATGATAGTCGTCAAGGTTTACATATCCATGATTTTTCATTTTAGCATATTCATTAATGTGATTGGCTAACGTGGCGATATATTGATCCCATTGTGAAAAAGTGTCTGGAGAGGAGTTTCTCCGTTGTTTATCCTGATAGTGCGTATCAACGACATTTGCCGCTTTTGCAATAGTTTGGAAAACTGGATTTAAATTCTCAAACATTGGAGAACCATCAGAATACCTATTAACATTATTCCACATATCAGAATACCTGTTAACATCATTCCACATATTTTCCATTTGTTTTACAGCCCAAGGTAAAGCCATCCCTGGGAAGCCCATAAGTTGGGGTTTGTCATAAGATAGCACTTGTGCCATTGTCTTCAGCCCACTTGCCCAAGGGGTTGGGGTTTGCATTTGTGGCATTGGCGTCATTTGTGGCATTGGCGTCATTTGCGGCATCGGCGGCATTTGCGGCGCTTTCGGTTGCGCGGCGGGTTTGGGCATTTTCATAGGTGTGAAACTGTCAAAACTATCCGCTTTTGTACCACCTAAACTTTCCCATGTGTTTTGTTTGAGCGATTTTCCGCTTGAGGTTGTGAACATATTGTTCTTGTTCATTGTTCCGAAGTTGCCCCAACTTGCCGCGGTGTTCGCATTCGCGTTCATATTGGCGCTTGCGCTCATTGGTTTGGGTGTTGTTGGCATTGGGTTAAAATATTCTTTCTCCCAACGGGGCATTTGACTTTTAATATAATCATTTGTTCGGGCAACCGCCTTTTCAGGCGTGTCGCCGTATGGGCTTTTGTTGAAGGTGTAGCAGATTTCGCTCACCTCATTCTCGGGAAGCTTATGCAACGATGGATGTTGCTTTTTAAAAAATGTGTATGTGCTTCCAAAGCGTTTGGTCAGCTTCTCATCATTTGCATCTTCAACGACTCGACCATCTAATAATCTGTAAGACATTTGTTTTTCTCCTTAATTAAAGTTGTTATTCTCTTACACGAATATTAATAACTCATATTCATATAAATGTCATGTCCTTTTTTGTATTAAAATGTCCTGTTTTGTACTTTTTTGTATCATTTTGTATTTTTTTGTATCATTTTTTATAAACAAAGCCTTGTTTTTACGTTATATTGCTCTAGGCAATTCCCCTGTGGAAAATTGGGCATTATTTGGGCTTAAGTTTTTCTTGACAAATTTTGTATTTTTCTCTAAAATGTAGGCAGAAATAAATTATAAATGTCATTATTATGGAAACAAAAATTCAAAATGAAGAACTTTTCGTGGCAAAACATCAGAAATTGATCACTAGCTTTGTGGCGATTGTGTCCGCTGCTCTTTGTGTGATGGCGATTGTTGTTTTTTTACAACCTATCAACTCAATGCTTAAACAAAACCTAAATGTTGCTATGCTTTTTGAGCTGATAATCATCTTTTTAATCGGGGCAGGACAGCTTTGTTACAATAACTACGTGAAAGAGCCGTTTTATAAACCGCACTTGAATGCCCGAATGATTCTCTGTTCAGCTTGCCTGCTGATTGTGGCGCTTTTAATTCATTCAAACGCAAGCATCCTATGGACTGTCTTTCCGTTTGTGCCTGCTGTCGCAAGCTGTTTTCAAACTATTGTGCATCAAAAACCTTCGAAGACTATTGTTTTTTATTCAACAGTTTTAGCGTTTATTGTTTATTTATATACAATTTTGGTTTGCTGCACTATGTAAAAAAAGCCCCTTTCGGGGCTTTTTTTGTATGCTTTTAACCGCCTATTTTTATTCAGCCGGTTTTGCCTCAGGCAACTTCTTGCCTTTGAGATCGTACTTTTCAATCTGCGCTTTGTCAGCGAGCGAATCGAACGTTTCGGCAATATACTTTTGTGACATTAAGTTGCGGATTTGCGGTTCAATGTCCTTTAACGGCAAGGGCTTGGAATCGCGAAAATCTTCAGCATAAATCACATGCCAACCAAACTGCGTTTTGACAGGCTTTTCAGAATATGTGCCTTTCTTCATGGCAAAGACGGCTTCAGAGAATTCCGGCACCATAATATCTTCCGTGAACCAACCTAAATCAGCCTGATCTTTGGAGTATTCCTCAGCAAGCTTGTCAAACTTTTCGCCTTTGCTTAACTTTTGAATAATGCTTTTTGCTGTGGCTTCATCATCAACCAAAATGTGTTTGGCTTTTGCTTCTTTCTTGGTTGTAAAGCCCTTCACATACTGATTTTCATAAAAATCTTTGACAGCAGCGTCATTGACCTTTTCAACAACAATGTTCTCTAAATAAACTTTACGCGCTAAATCCTCCGAGGCGGCTTTGATCTGCTCTTTGTAAACAGGAAGCTCCTCAACCTTGGCTTCATGCGCTGCCTGATAAAGCAACTTGCCGTTTACAAAAACGTCAACCGCTTTGGTGTAAAACTCATCAAACGGAACCTGCTCTTTAATTTGCGGGTTGGCTTCATATGCCTTTCTGATTTCATCAACCGTGATGATCTCACCGTTTACACGCGCTGCAACACCGCCTGCCGCACAAGCCTTGAATGCAACAGATGCCGCAACAATAACCAAAACAACGGCAGCCGTTGTGCTTAATATGTATTTCTTTTTCATTTTACCCTCCAAAAAAATTTTTCTGAATGCAATATAAACTTTATTTGTAAATATTCCAAACATTTTTTTAACAGACGTTTATAACTTTTGTTCACAGTATTGACATTATTTTTGAGAAACACTAAATGTAAAATATTGCAATAATAAAGGTTATCTCTATGTTAAATAAAATTTGTCGCACGCTGTTTGGCAGCGCTAATGAACGTTTTGTTAAAAAACTTTTTAAAACCGTTGAAAAAATCAACGCCCTGGAACCGGACTTTGTTAAGCTTTCCGATGAAGAACTTAAAGCTAAAACAAATGAATTTCGTGAGCGTCTCAAAAACGGCGAATCGATGGACGACATCTTAACAGAGGCTTTCGCTACTGTGCGCGAGGCTGCTAAACGTACACTCGGACAACGGCATTACGATGTTCAGCTTGTTGGCGGTTTGGTTTTACACAAAGGCATGATTGCCGAAATGAAAACAGGTGAAGGCAAAACGCTTGTCGCAACTTTGGCGGCGTATTTGAACGCCCTTGAGGGCAAAGGCGTCCACATTGTGACGGTCAATGATTATCTTGCCAAGCGCGATGCGGAATGGATGGGGCAGGTTTATCGGTTTTTGGGTTTGACTGTTGATTATATTGTCCATGGTAAAAATGATAATCAGCGCCGCGAGGCTTATGCCGCTGACATTATCTATGGCACCAACAATGAACTCGGGTTTGACTATTTGCGCGACAATATGAAATTTAGCTTAGAAGAGCGCGTCCAACGCCCATTTAACTTTGCCATTGTTGATGAGGTAGACTCGATTTTGATTGATGAAGCCCGCACCCCGCTTATTATTTCAGGCGCGGCGGAAGATTCATCAGAGCGTTACAGAACCGTTGACGCTATTATTCCCAAGCTTAAAGATTCTGATTATGAAAAGGACGAAAAAGCCAAAACCGTTACGCTTACCGAAAGCGGTATGACTCATATTGAAGCGCTTTTAAAAGAAGCCGGACTCATTAAAGAAGGCGGGCTTTACGATGTTGCTAATGTGCAACTTGTTCAGCATGTCAACCAAGCTTTGCGCGCGCATAAAATGTTTGCCCGCGATGTGGACTATATTGTTAAAGACGGCAAAGTTGTGATTGTGGACGAGTTTACGGGGCGTATTATGGAAGGGCGCCGTTATAGCGATGGTTTGCATCAGGCTTTGGAAGCTAAGGAACATGTGGATATTCAGTCTGAAAACCAAACGCTTGCTTCTATTACATTCCAAAATTATTTCAGACTTTATCCGAAACTTTCGGGTATGACCGGTACAGCCATGACTGAAGAGGCCGAATTTGCCGATATTTATGGCTTGACTTGCGTGGAAATCCCCACCAACAAGCCTGTTATCCGTGTTGATGAACACGATGAAATCTACCGCACGGAAGCTGAAAAATATAAGGCTATTATTCAAACAATTTTAGATTGTCATCGGCGCGGACAACCTGTTTTGGTAGGTACGACCTCGGTTGAAAAATCGGAAATTGTTGCTTCCATGTTAAAAGAGGCAGCACCTAAGCTTAAGTTTGAAATTTTGAACGCGCGTCATCATGAGCGTGAAGCCGCTATTGTGGCACAAGCCGGCGTTTCGGGCGCAGTGACTATTGCAACCAATATGGCCGGCCGTGGTACCGATATTCAGCTTGGCGGCAACCCTGATATGATGTTGAAATCCGCCCTTAAAGGCGATGAAACGCCTGATCAGATTGAAAAACTTAAAGCCAAATTCAAAAAAGAAGTTGAGGCGGATAAAGAAAAAGTTTTGGCGGCCGGTGGTTTGTATATTTTAGGCACAGAGCGCCATGAAAGCCGGCGAATCGATAATCAGCTCCGCGGACGTTCCGGGCGTCAGGGCGACCCTGGAACTTCCAAATTCTTCCTTTCTATGCAAGATGACTTGATGCGTATTTTTGGTTCAGAACGTATGGGTAATGTTTTGAAAAAACTCGGCCTGCCCGAAGGTGAGGCGCTTGTTCACCCGTGGATCAGTAAGGCTCTGGAAAAAGCTCAACAAAAGGTGGAAGAACGGAACTTTGATATTCGCAAAAACTTGCTTAAATATGACAACGTCATGAATGAACAACGTAAGGTTATCTATCAACAGCGCAAAGAGTTGATGGAATCGGACGATGTTTCGGATACCATTTTGGAAATGCGAGAAGAATATTTGAGCAATATTATCTCGGCTTACATTCCGCAAGGAAGCGCGCCTGAAGAATGGCTGAAAGATAACTTAAAGCAAGATCTTATGCGCATTACGGGTTTGGTGCTCCCGATTAATAATTGGGCGAATGAACCCGACATTTCCGCCGAAGAAATGCAGCAAAAAATTCTGGCGGAAGTCAATAAGCGCATGGAAGAAAAAAATGCTGGCGTGCCGCAAGATGTGGTGAAAATGGTGGAGAAAAGCATTTTATTGCAAACGCTTGATCAGCTTTGGAAAGAGCATATTGCCACGCTTGATCTCATGCGGCATACCATTGTTTTGCGCGCTTATGGGCAAAAAGACCCCTTGAATGAATATAAGCGCGAGGCATTTAATATGTTTTCAAGCCTTTTGGATGCCTTAAAAGAGCAAGTGACCATTATTGCTTGTCGCGCGGTTATTCGCCAAGAATCCGCACAAGATGCGGCACCACGTCAACCGAACATGCGCATGACGGAAGTTCATGAAAATATGCAAGGCGAAAATACCGCCACGCACAGTTCGGAACCAGAAAAGCCGGAAACTTTCCGCCATAAGGATTTTGATCCGAAAGATCCATCCACATGGGGCAAAGTGGCACGAAATGATCCCTGCCCTTGCGGTAGTGGCAAAAAATTCAAGCATTGCCACGGGCGAATCGAGTAAAAAAAGACGAGTAAAAAAGAGGGGTGTGCCCCTCTTTTTTTTATTTCTATGTGAAATACTCTTGACTTTAAATATATCATTGTGATATATTTCCTTTTTAACAAAGGATACTATATGGATATTGAAAAAAAAATTCGAAGATTTGACTTATATGACCGGCGCTATTAATACGATGGCGCGTAGCGATGATCTTGATTTGTGTTATACAAAGCATTGCCTTGAGAGAATGCGTGAACGAGATATTACAATCTCTGAAATTTTATACATTTTAAAAACCGGTATTGTTGAAGAATATCAAGGAAAGGCCAAGCCCGAAACAGGGAAATTTCATAAATATAAGATTACAGCACAAAGTCTTTCTCGGCGAAGAAATATAAGCCTTATTATCCTTGTTGAAATTAACAGGTTAAAAATCCCTGCTATAAAATTGCAGGAAATTGTAACCGCTATGTGGAGTGATAAAAAATGTTAAACACACCCTATCATTATACAGAATCAGGACTAGATAATGTTTATATCTATAATATGCCCGTCATTAAAGATGTTAACGGCGAAGAAGTTATCTATATTCAAAAAATTAATTTACTACACAAGGCTATCGCTGAAGGGCTGATTAAAAAAGCAGGTCTTCTGAATGGAAAAGAAATTCGGTTTTTACGCTCAGAAATGGGCTATTCTCAAAAGCAACTTTCAGAGCTTCTCGGCAAAGAAGCGCAAGCTTGCGGCCGATGGGAACGCGAAGAAGTTACTCTTGATAAAACGGTAGATTCTCTTCTCAGAATTGTGATAGCGGTACATTTTAAGATAAAAATAGATTTGGAAAACATTTCCTGTCTTGTTTCATCCGAACAGACTCAGGATAAAATCAAAATTGATGGGCAAAACTGTGAATATAAACTGGTGGCATAAAAAAGAGAGGGGGTTGCCCCTCTTTTTTTTATTTCTACGTGAAAAATTAATCTTTTATATCAATCTTTAAAAGTTCTGCCATGTTGCGGCGATATTCTTCTGCCCATTTGGTCATAGAATCGATGACGGGCTTTAATTCATAACCAAGTTGGGTAAGTGTATAATCCACCCTCGGCGGAATTTGAGCATAAACTTTGCGCACCAAAATGCCCTTTTCTTCCAAAAGGCGCAAATTAGACGTGAGCACTTTTTGCGTGATGTCGCCAAGCTCGCGCTTAAGCTCGCCAAAACGTTTGGTGCCTTCCAAGAGATTTTGAATAATCAGCACTTTCCAACGGTCGCCAACCATCTTTATGGTCATCTCCGCTAATGAGTTCGCCATATATTCAGTCATTTTTTTCTCCTAAAACTCAAGAAAACCGCCAATGGTTACCTTGAAGAAACTATTGCACTTTCAAGTGCTTACTTTACATACTTATCACAATGAGTCATCATTTAGCAAGATATTTTTTCTTTTAACAACAATAAGGACTCGAACTTTATGAAAAAACTTCCGATTTTTGCCGCTGCGGCAATCTTAACTTTTTGCGGTGCGAATGTTCACGCCGCCGGTTATCAACTTAATGAATATTCCGTGACAGGTTTGGGGCGTTCATTTGCCGGCGCCGGCGTTGTTGGTGATGATTATTCCGCTTTGGCATATAACCCCGCGGGCATGACGCTTAACAAGCAAAGCGGCGTGCAAGCCGGTTTGACCATGGCACAGCTTTATTCTAAGGTAAGAAACGCTGAAAATAAAGACATCAAAACAAAAATGAATTTCGGTGTGCCGTTGCCGAGTGCTTTCGGGCAATATCGGATCAATGACCGCATGACGGCAGGCTTTGGCATTTATGCGCCATACGGCCTCAAAACGCGGTATAGCCGCGAGAGCTTTCTGGCGACAGAAGGCGTGAAGTCGGAGCTTGAGATTATTGATTTTGCACCGGCATTTGCTTTTAAACCTATTGAAAAACTTTCGCTCGGCGCTTCTGTGATTGCGCGCTACATTCATGGCAAAATGACAAACAACATTCCTACCCTAGTTGGTGGCGGATATAGTGACTTTGACCTTGACGGTTGGACGGCGGCATGGTCTGTCGGTGCGATGTATGAGTTTACGCCGCAAACGCGCTTGGGCATCAGTTACAAGGCTAAAAGTATGCAAACGGTAAAGGGCGATCATAAAGTCAGCGGCTCTGCGGTACCTTATCTAAACGGCACGTTTTATGACGGGAAAGCCTCACCTGATTTGCCGCAAAGTATCTTGGTTTCGTTTTATCATCAGCCAACCGAGAAATGGGGCTTGAGCACCTCTGTGCGATGGACGGATTGGGAAAACAGCTTTAAAGAATTTACAATGTCTTCCAGTGCACCGATGTTCTTAGGAACTAAAGGCAAACACACGGTTCAGGAAGAATGGCGTAAAAGTTGGACAGTTTCTTTCGGTGCGGATTATTACTTGAATGAAAACTGGACGCTCCGCGCGGGCACAGCATATGATCAGTCGCCTGTTCGGGGCAAGGAATATCGCACCGCGCGTATCCCTGATTCGGATAGAATTTGGCTCTCGGCAGGTGCAAGTTACACGAACGGCAATTTCCAAGTTGATGCCGGTTATGCGCACTTGTTTATGAAAAATTCTACTGCCGAAAATAGCACTTTGCCAACCTCGCATGCTTATTATAAAAGCTACAGCAATATGCTTGGCGTGCAAGTTCAATATAAGTTTTAGTTAAAAACCAAACGAAAGCCCCGCTTTATCTGACGATAAAACGGGGCTTCATCTTGCTCACGACCTTTGTGCAAGGCGGTGACGAATGGTTTGGAACAGCTCCCAAACAACTCCGATAACAAAGCCGATAAGGAAACTGCGCAGGACCTTGTCGTTGCAATTCCACCCAAAGTTTCTTAAAAAGCTTATCAGGCCGAAAACAACGCCAAGCATTAAACCGGGGATTAAATAACTGATCATGTTAGCTAAAGAATCCTCAATTAAGTCCCATAGTTTTCCGAGGATAGCATAAAGAAAACCTAAACCTGCGGCAACAATTAATAAAGTCCAAAACATATCTGTAATTTTTTTTAATTAAACATCGAATTTAACCGGAAAAAATTTTTTGTATGCGCAAGATTATTCACACAAATAAAAAACCTAACATAATATCCTACACAAAAATAATTTTCCAATTTTAGTGTAGCATAATTTAAGGGGCGTGTCAAATTAATTCAACCACTCAATGGCATTGGCACAAGTTTGTTGACTCATGCCTTTAACACGGCAACGGTTTACAATAATGTTTGGTGCCTTGTCCATATTATAGCAGCCGTTTCCAAGCAAACTATAATCAAAATACATGGCGGAATTGGGCTGCACATTATCAAAAGAAAGCGCCGTTTCAATGCTTGGCCATTTTAAACGATAACTGATGTTTGTGATTTTTTCACTTAGTGTTGATAAAACATAAAAACGCATATTACAATTAGGTATGCCATTAATATTGCGTGAAATTTTGAAATTACGCATATAAAGCATAATGCGCGGAGCGTTTTGTGTTACAACTTCATTGCCTATAAACTTAAATTGAAACGCAGCAGGTGTTGTGTCTGTATCGTCATCATCATCTTCTTCAACCTGATTATTATTGTCCGTAGGCAGATTTTGTTGCGGTCTTGCGTTTGTCTGCATCTGCGGGATGGGTTGGGGCTTTGCCTGCGCGGCAGGCTCTGATACGGGACCAAAGCGCTGCGCCAAAGCTTCATTTCCCCAACCTAAAAATGCCGCCAAAACAAGATAAATGAACAAACGACTCGATTTTGACATTTATGCTCCTATTGAATGTTGTTCAAAATATCGCTTGCCTTTTCCAATGATGTCACAATGGCATTATATTTTGTGTTAATTTCTTCTAAATTTGTTTCTTTTTCTTTATTTAACAAAGCTTCTTGCTCGTTATAAGATATTTCCTTAAATTCATCATAATATTCCGGATTTGTATAATCAACAAATTGGAAAAGACCTGCGCATTCGCTATTTGAGCGTGAATGCAAATTTCGCGATGAAGAGCGTGAGTTTGACTGGCTTTCTCTGTTTTCAGCCAAATTGCAACTCTCAACATTAAACTCCACTGTGCTTAAGAGAACAAAACATTTTTCGGTTTTCAACGAGCCTTTAACCGAAATTTGTGAATATGCCCCAACGGCAGGCATATCAACCGTTGTGGTAATATTGCCCAAACTTTTCGGCTCATTT
Source organism: uncultured Alphaproteobacteria bacterium (assembly GCA_947630965.1). Classification (GTDB taxonomy): domain Bacteria; phylum Pseudomonadota; class Alphaproteobacteria; order RF32; family CAG-239; genus CANPYS01. The sequence goes on along the minus strand of CANRJO010000003.1, from coordinate 52,287 downwards.
CGTCTGGAGGTTGGTGCGGAGCGTCTTTCAGGCGTATTTTGCGGTTCTTCCAAATCTAACGTGTAGCGTTCAGAAACATCATCTGTCCAACCAAGTTCAAGCTTGGCTGATTGAAACGCTGTTGGCGTGCGGTTGTAAAATGTTACCAAAAAATCGCAGTCGGTTATTAAGCCATCTACATTTTTGACAGGTGTAACATCGTGAATTTTGAACAAGACAGCACGGCTTTTGGAAACAGTTGCCGAATCTTCTTGTTTTTGTGGCTGTGATTTATCTTGTGTTTCTTCTGCAACCGACACACCGGCAAAAAGCACCACAGACAGACCAAAAAAACCGCATAACGCTTTATTTACAACACTCATTTTAATCCCCTTTAATAAGATTTAATCAATTCTTTGTTTCTACTATACTTCTTTTTTTCTTAATTTCCATTTAAATTTTTAGCTATGCGCAAGAAATCAGCCCAAGCTTTTGATTTTTGAGCGGCATTGCGCAATAAATAAGCCGGATGGAAGGTTGCCAACGCGTCAATTTCAGCCCCTTCCGATGTTTTATATTTCAAAAAATGCCCCCTTAAACGTGAAATGGAATCTGCGTTATCTAAAAGCGCATTTGCCGCTGATCCTCCCAATAAAAGCAAAATATCGGGCTTGATGAGGTCTATTTGGCGCTTTAAAAACGGTAAGCAAACCGCCACTTCTGCATCGGTTGGCGTACGGTTGCCTGGTGGACGCCACGGCAAAATGTTTGTGATGTAAACTTCTTCACGCTTCAAGCCTATGGCGTTTAACATTTTTTCTAAAAGATGTCCGCTTCTGCCAACAAATGGCAAGCCCTGCCTATCTTCATCAGCCCCCGGTGCCTCGCCGATAATCATTAATCTGGCGTTTGGGTTGCCTGCGCCAAAGACTGTTGATTTGGCATTTAACTTTAAGGCGCACCCTTCAAAAGCCTCCATTTTTTGGCGCAAACTTTCTAAATCTGGCGCGGCAAGGCAGGCTTCTTTGGCATTTTTAGAGGCATTTTGCGTGGATTGCGCCATATTTGTTATGGCGGGGCGAGCTTTGGGCTCCTCTTTTTCGGGCAAGACAAAACCCGCGGTGTCGCCGATGGTTTCATCAATACCCGCTTCAAGATAAAAACTTAAAATCTCTTTTATGTTTAAATTGCTTTCCATACTAAAATTTATAACTTTAAATACTTTTTAATGCAATATAAAGCAATTATTTACACATAGGATTTATAATGTCTCTTGTTTATCGGTTTTTCGGCTTAAAATGAAAGAAAGAATGTGAAAAATTTGAAACTTGTATATATCTTTGCCATTTTAATTGCTGCCGGAATTTTTAACTCCTGCGGAAATTTCTTAACGGCACATAAAAATACCGCGGGCGGCATTGAACAAATTGTTACCCTTCAAAACAACCCCTCGGCTTATGGTACATATTTGGCGGCACGCGTGGCGCACCTCAGAGGCGATTTTGACACCGCCGCGGATTATTATATTAAATCCATTGATTTGGGCGCCGGTAAGCAAGACATTACCGGACGCGCCTATTTGCTCCTGACTTCTGAAGGGCGTATTCATGAGGCGGCTCAATTTGCACGAAAATCTATGGAATCTGGCGATAAAAGTAATATTATACACTTTATTACCATGACCGATGAGATCAAAGATCAACAGTATGATAAGGCTTTAAAAAGCATTCAATCTATTAAAGATAAAGTTTATCAGAAAAGTGTGCTGCCCTTGTTTGAGGCTTGGCTTTATATTGCTCAAAACGAGCCTGAAAAAGCCTTGAAAAAACTTGGGATGTTAAAAAATGATCCGTCTTTGCAGACACTTTACTATATACACTACGGTATGATTAACGACTTTTTAGACCGTTCGACCGAGGCTCAAAGCGCGTTTGATAAAGTTATATTTGATGATTCAATAGAGCTCTCTTTCCGGTCTTTGCAAATTATTAGTAATTTTTATATGCGGAACGGTGAAAAAGACAAAGCTCTTGCCCTTGTTGAAGACTATTGTGAAAGGAATAACGGCACAGATATGCTTTTTCAGCTTTATCAAAGCCTTCAAGACGCTGACCCGCAAAAACTTCCAAGGCTTATTGACAGCGTCCAAAAAGGTGAAGCTGAGGCCTTGTTTAATATCGGGACCGTGTTTAGAAATGTTCAACTTGACATTTCACAACTTTTTACGGCTTTGGCACTCTACTTAAATGAAGATCATGATGTTGCGCGTGTTTCTTCTGCAGATTTGCTTGAATTTAACCACAGATTTAAAGAATCTATTTCTCAGTATGAAAAAGTGAGCCCTTCTTCACCTGTTTATTTGATGGCACAACTCAAGGTGGCAAGTCTTTATGTGCTTTTAGGACAAGTTTCAGAGGGGTTGGAAAAACTTAAAAAACTTGAAGTTCTTTACCCGAACAATTATCAGGTTTTGTTCCATCTGGGTGAGGCTTATCGTATGTTAAACCGTTCAAATCAGGCCATTAAATATTATGAAAAAGCACTCGCTCTTAATGATCAGAAACAATCTGAAAACTGGACAATCTATTATGCTTTGGGCATGGCTTATGAACGGAATCATCAGTGGTCTAAAGCCGAAAAAGCCCTTTTAACAGCCGTTGATAAGAGTAATCGGCATCCGATTGTGCTAAATTATTTGGGCTATAGTTGGCTGAAATATAACCAAAATTTGAATGAGGCTTTGTATATGATTTTTGACGCTTACCGCCAAAATCCTGAAGACGGGCATATTGTTGATAGTCTTGGTTGGGCGCTTTATCGGATGGGAAAATATGAGGAAGCTGCTAAGGTTTTGGAGCGCGCGTCAGAATATCTGCCCGGAAATGCCATTGTGTATGACCATTTGGGCGATGCTTATTGGCAAAACGGACGGCTTGATGAAGCAAGGTTCCAATGGCAGCATGCTCTTTCTTTGCAAGAAGATGCCGAAGAACTTAATAAGGATATTATCCGCCGAAAAATCAAAAACGGCGTTCAAATTCCCGCAACGCTTAATTTTAATGAAACTTTGCTTGTGGAACGCCTTAAAGGTTTAGATTTGCCCTTATAACAAAAGCGCCCCTTAACGGGGCGTTTTAGATTATTTTTAAGCGCTTTTTAAAACACCGTGCTTCTTCTTGCCTTGCGAGATTTTGACCTGACCGTCAATGACATCGGCTTTGCTGATTTTATAATTTTCATCCGTTACCGTTTTATCGTTGATTTTTAGCCCGCCTTGCTTAATCAGCCGGCGTGCCTCACCTTTGCTTTCCACAAAGCCTATTTGCAAAAACGCGTCCAAAACACTAATGCCGGCGTTTAAATCAGTGTTCAAAACCGGTAATTCACCACCTGAAGAGCCTTGTTCAAAAACTTTGGTTGCCGTTTCCTGTGCGGCTTTTGCCTCCGCTTCTCCTCGGCACATTTTGGTGGCTTCAAATGCCAAAATTTTCTTGGCTTCATTGATTTCTTTATCTTTTAATACCTCCAAGCGGTTGACTTCAGACATCGGTAAATCGGTAAAAATACGCAAGCATTTGCCAACTTCCGCATCGCCGATGTTGCGGAAATATTGGAAATAATCGTATGCGGAAAGTTTTTCCTCATTAATCCAAACGGCATTGCCCTCCGATTTACCCATTTTTTTACCCGCCGAATCTGTTAAAATCGGGCTTGTAAAGCCAAAAAGTTCCACATCATAACGGCGGTGTCCAAGCTCGGTGCCGGAGACAATGTTTCCCCATTGATCCGCACCTGCAATTTGTGCGCGGCAACCGTATTTTTGGTATAAAACGCAAAAATCGTACCCTTGCAAAAGCTGATAATTAAACTCTAAAAATGACATCGGCTGTTCACGCTCAAGCCTTGCTTTCACGCTATCCATTGTGAGCATACGGTTCACTGAATAACACGTGCCAATATCGCGCAAAAACGCCAAGTAATTGATATCTTTGAACCAATCCCAGTTATCTACCATCTCCGCGCTGTTTTGTGCGCCGTCAAATTTTAAAAAACGGCGGAAAGATTTTTTAAGCCCCTCAATGTTATGTGCAAGTGTTTGCTCATCAAGAAAAGGACGAAGTTTATCTTTTCCGGACGGGTCACCAATGCGTGCGGTGGCACCACCTACAAGCGCAATGGGCTTGTGACCGCACTTTTGAAACCAACGCAACATCATCACCGGCACAATATGCCCAACATGCAAACTATCCGCCGTGGGATCAGAGCCTAAATAACCCACCGCGGGCGTGCCTTTCTTTTCACACTCAAAGAGATAATTATCAAAGCCCTCTAAATTGGTGCATTGATTGTAAAAACCACGTTCAAGCATAATGTTTATAAAAGCCGATTTACAGGTGTTCATTTTATTTTCCTTTATAACTAAATTTTAACGCATTTTAGCATATATTTAGCGCATTGCAAGACTTAAGGAAAAAAATTTTAATGAGCATCAAACCTTTAAATGTTCTTGGACTGATGAGCGGCGCTTCTTTAGACGATATGCGCCTTGCCCTCATTTCTACGGACGGTATTGATATTTATAATGTTTTTTCCACACGGCAGATTTTGTTTCCTGATGAAATGCGCGAGAAAATTCGCGCGGTTTACGGCAAAAAAATTACAGATGAAAAATACCAAACCCAAATTGAAGATGTGGAAGCCGAGCTGACGGATTTTGTTGTTCGGCTCATTGAAGAAACGGTTGTTGAGTTTGATGAGAGAATCGATCTTATCGGGCTTGAGGGGCCTTCCATTTGCTTTGAGCCACAAAATCAGTTTACCTATCAGCTTGGGAAAGGGCGCGAGGTTGCAACGCAAACAAGTATCCGAACTGTGACGCATTTTCATAATGCCGATATTCTCAACGGCGGTTTGGGGCAACCGATTTTTGCTTCTTATTACAACGCTTTGGCACAAGATTTGGTTAAACCTGTGACATTTATCAATATCGGCGGTATTACCGATGTCACATGGATTGGGCACTATGGCGAAATTTACGGTTTTGACTGCGGCCCCGGGAACAGCCTTATTGATGACTGGATGCTCAAGCACGCCGGCGTTTTGATGGATTATAACGGAAAATCCGCCGCTATGGGCATTGTTAATGAAAAAATTGTGGCGCAAATGATGAAACAACCCTTTTTTGCAAAATATCCGCCCAAAATTGCCGCCAGAGATGCTTTTAATGACAAAGTTGAGCATTTAGAAGGGCTTTCCATTCAAGACGGCGCCGCCACGGTCACAGCATTTGTTAGCGAATCGATAGCGTATTCTTTGGCGCTTTATCTGCCCGAAATGCCCGCGCAAGCCATCTTGTGTGGCGGTGGTAGCCAAAACCCGACCTTGGCACGTTTCATACGCCAAAAGCTTAAAGACATGCACATTGAAACACTTTCAGCCCAAGACGCGGGGCTTTCGGTTGATACGGCGCAAGGCGTTGCGTTTTTGGCGGCAAGAAGAATTTACGGATTGCCTATTACGTTTCCAACCACAACAGGCGTTCCGACACCTTTAACTGGTGGGGAAATTTATGAGAAGGAATAAGCGATGAAAACGGCGATTACCTTAAAAAATTTGAGCAAAACTTACGGGGAGAATAAAGCTGTTCAAAATGTTAGCCTTTCCGTCCGATACGGCGAAATTATCGCGTTGTTGGGGCCGAACGGCGCAGGAAAATCTACCTTGATGAATATGATTTCCGGCTTTGTTGCCCCAACGTCAGGTATTATTGAAGTAGACGGGCAAAATATTTTGGAAAAGCCCCTTGCTGCTAAAGAAAAAATCGGCTTTTTGCCAGAGGGCGCACCTCTTTATCCTGATATGAGCGTTTTGATGTTTTTGCGCTATATGGCACAGCTTCGGAACCTCCATGAAAATGATGTTCAAAATGCTGTGAAACTTGCAAAAATTGAAAATGTTTTGCACCAAAAAATTGAAACGCTTTCAAAAGGTTATTGCCGTCGCGTGGGCTTTGCGCAAAGTATTTTAAGCAACCCGCAAATTTTGCTTTTGGACGAGCCGACAGACGGGCTTGACCCAAACCAAAAAGACCATATCCGCGCGCTGATTTCTCAAATGGGCAAAAATAAAGCGATTTTGATTTCCACGCACCTTTTGGACGAGGCGCAAAATGTGTGTAGCCGAATTGTGCTTATCGATCAGGGGCAAATTAAGGCGGACGGATCGTGCAAGGAAATTTTGAAGCAAGCCGGCGCCAAAACGCTTGAAGAAGCCTTTAGAAACCTCACAACCACACGTGCAGATGCACAAGGAAAGGATTAAGCCGATGAAAAAACTTTGGATTGTTACAAAATTTGAGCTTTTGCGCTATTTTACATCGCCGCTTGCTTATATTTATTTGGTTTCTTTCCTGCTTTTGAATGGCGCGTGCGCCTTTTATTTCGGGCATTTTTTTGAACGCGGACAAGCCAATCTTAACCCGATGTTTTGGTATCAGCCGTGGCTTTATCTTTTATTTGCCTCCGGCATTTCTATGCGCCTTTGGGCAGAGGAGTTCAGAACAAAAACCGTTGTTCAGATTATGACCATGCCTGTTTTGCCCTCAACTTTGGTTTGGGGCAAGTTTTTGGCATCGTGGCTGTTTTGCGCATTGGCGCTTGTTTTAACCTTTGTTTTTTGGATAACGGTTAATGTTTTAGGTTCGCCTGATAATTTGGTGATTTTAACGGGCTATATTGGCAGTCTTGTGTTGGTTGGCGCTATGCTTGCTGTGGGGCAAACGATGTCGGCCTTAACCAAAAATCAGGTTATTGCCTTGGTTTTGGCGGTTGCCGCCAATTTGTTCTTTTTTTGGAGCGGCATAGAATTTGTGTTGGCATTTTTTAGGCTTTTCTTGCCTGATTATTTGGTGGATACCATTGCGTCCTTTAGCTTTTTGACACATTTTAACAACATTATTATCGGAATTGTGACGCTTGCTGATGTTTTGTTTTTTGCCTCTGTGATTTTGCTTTTTAATTTCACAACTGTGCTTATTGTGAGCTTTAGAACATCGGGTACGGCCTCGTGGTTACACTCAACGAATCGAGCTTACTATGTTTGGGCATGGTGTGCTTTGATGATTGGCTTTTTAGGGTTTAATCTTCTGGTGAATAATATCACGCGCGGCATTCAGGCTGATCTTACACAAGATAGGCTTTACACGCTGAACCCGAGCACAGTTAAAATTTTGCGGCAAGCGCCCGAACCCCTAACGGCCAAGCTTTATTTTTCAACCATTTTGGAACAACGTAACCCCGCTATGCGGCAAATGTTTGACCGCGTACGGATTTTGCTTGAACAATATAAAAATGCTTCAAACGGTAAATTTGAATATCGGATTTATCATCCGCAAAGTTTGGATGATGCCGAAGACCGCGCCATTGGCGATGGCTTGCAGCCCATTCCGCTGATTGATCTTAATCAAAATGCGCTTTTTGGGTTGACGCTGACGGATACGCTTAATAACAAAAAAGTTATCCCGATGTTTATGCCCGAGCGTATGGCTTATTTGGAACAAGATCTGACCTCGCTTGTATATCAATTAACGCACAAAAAGAAGACAATCGGACTTATTTCTTCTTTGGCGTTGGGTGGTGGCGGCACAGATTCTATGCTTACTCAGCCGTGGGCTATTTATGATAAAGTTTCAGAATTTTATGACATCAGAAACATCTCCCAACCGTCTGATTTTGAGCAAAGACCCGATATTTTGTGGATTGTTCACCCGCAAATGTTATCTGCGCCCATGGTTGAGGCAATTAAAAATTATAGCCGCGATTATGGCAAAATTTTGCTTCTTTTGGACGGAGCGGCAGAGGCTCCAAGGCTTTATTCCCCCGAAAACAGCCCGCTGTTGCCCTCTGAACTTTTTGGGCTTGATGCTTTTTGGGGATTTCGGTTTTATAACGAATATGTCGTGGCTGATTTAGGTAATTCCATTACGGTTGACGCTACGCAAAATTATGACACGAACCCAACGTTTACGCAAGATGTGATTCAGTTCAAAATCAGGAAAAATAATTTTAACCCCAAAGCGGAAATCACACAAAATCTGAAAAATATTTTGTTCTCTTCAGCCTCGGTTATTATGCCGTTGGAAGGGCATGAAAAAGGCTTTGCGCCGCTTTTGACTGCGGGCGCAAACTCTGCCTTAATGCCGATGGATATGGTTTATAAGGGACTTAATCCGCGGGAGATTCTTTCTTATTTCAAAAAAGATGATAACCCCAAAATTTTAGCGGCGCTCATCTTGGGGCAGACGGCTGAAAATCCGTTTATGCTGATTGTGGCGGGCGATACGGATTTTATTTATAACAACTTCTGGACAACCCCTGTGCCTATGTTGGATAAAACCTATTTTATGCCCCTGTTTAACAATGCCGACTTTATTTTGAACAGCCTAGATTATTTAAGCAATATGCCGGATTTAATGCCTTTGCGCGGTAAAAGCGAGCGCGATAGGTCATTTGAGGGCTTAGAAGCTCTCAGGCGAGAAAATATGTTTGCTTACAAGGTCAAAGAAGAAGAAATTTTAAACCGCTTGGACGAGGCAAAAGAACAACTTCAAGAAATTTGGGGCAAAAAAACTTTTGAAGAACGTGAGATGTTTACGCCTGATGAACTCGCGCTGATTGGCGGTGTACGCAAAAAGCTTGATACGGCGCGTTTTGAGCTTGGTGAACTACGACTACAAATCAATCAAAATATTGATGAAATTGAAATGCTGATTAAGTTTATAAATATTTTTGCCGTGCCGCTCATTTTGAGTTTGGGGCTGTTGATTTGGGCTTATTACAAGCGGCAAAAAACATCTGTTAAGGCTCAAAGGCGTTTTATAAACAAGGGGTTGATTGTGTTGAGCTTGAGTGCCCTTGGTGTTTTGCTTGCGGGGATTGTATCTGTTTATATCTTTAATCGCTCCTCTTTGGAACAATTTGAGGATAAGCCTTTGCTTCCGGCTCTTCCCGATGAAATAAACAATGTTTCAAAAATTGTGCTTAAAAGCCACCAAAACACGCTGACATTTGAGTTAAAAGACAAGACATGGGTGCTGTTAGAACACCCTGATTTTGCGGTTTATCAAGAACGAATCCGGAGTTTTTTAAGCGCCTTAATGGAAGCGCGGTTTTATGAGAAAAAGTCTGACAAGGCGCAAAACTTGGCGGCTTTCGGGCTTGAGCCGATTGAAAGAGAGGGTTCGCCCAACACGCGTATTGAGCTTTTTGATGACAAAGGTTCCACGTTGCAAACGCTTGAGGTGGGCGCGTATAACATAGACCTTGGGCGGGGCAATATGGCGGCGTATGTGAAATTTGACAATCTGTTTCAAGTATGGCTTGCGCAAGCTGATTTTATTGACCTTTCCACCGATTGGCACGATTGGACTTATAGCACCGCGTGGAATATGCGTTATGGGCGCTTGCAAGCCGTGAATGGTTCGGAAGATGTCAACCTGCTTGCTAACCTTGCTAAGGAACTTTTAAATACACCGTTCGAGGCTGTAACAGACTCAATTTCAAAAAAATCAGAGCTTTTGAATTTAAATATTTTAGCAGAAGACGGTTTGTCGCTTGACTTGAAATTTTATCAATCAGGGAACAAATATTATGTTTTCTACGATGTCAAGGATAATTCCGAAAACAAGAGTTTTGAGCTTTTTCAAGACTTTTTGAAAGGTCGGTATGTGGAAATTGCCGCCTCTAGATGGGAGAAGATAAATGCCCTCTTTCATACAAAATGAACGTCTTAAAAAAACGGCGGCGTGCGTGGCTGTGGGCGTGGCTGTCTTTTTGTGCTTGCTCAAAACTTTTGGCGCCTTTTATACAGGATCTTTGGCAGTGCTTTCTTCCCTTATTGACAGTTTGTCGGATGTGGTGGCTTCCGTCATTACGTTTGCCGCCATTAGATTTTCCACAAAGCCCGCAACATGTGAACACCGTTACGGTTATGGTCGTGCCGAATCTATCAGCGCGCTCGTGCAGGCGGCGTTTATTGCTGGTTCGGGGCTTTTTGTAATGTATGACGCTGTGATGCGCTTGATTGAGCCGCAGCCTTTGGCTCACTCTGCTTCAGGCATTATTGTTATGGGAATTTCGCTTGCCGTGACAATGGGGTTGATTTTTTTCCAACGCCGTGTGGCGCGGCTTACAAACTCAAGGGCTATTGCCGCCGATAGCGCGCATTATGTGGTGGATGTTTTAACAAACGGCGCCATTATTGTTTCGCTTTTAGCAGTTAGGCTTTTTGACTGCGCTTGGTTTGATACTTTTACCGCCTTCTTGATTTCGGCTTATTTGGTTTATCAAGCGTATGGGCTTGGCAAAGACGCCTTAGAAGATTTAACGGATCGGGAGCTTAAGCCTGAAATTCGGACGCGAGCGCTTGACGCATTATTAAACGTGAAGGGCGTTAAGGGTGTACATGATTTGCGGAGCCGTGATTTGGGCGGGGTTTATTACTTTGAGGCGCATCTTGAAATGGACGGCCATTTAACGCTTTTTCAAGCGCATGAAATTTGCACCAAAGCCGAACAAAAAATTGAAAAACTTTTTCCAAATGCGCAGGTTATTATTCATCAAGATCCTCATGGCATTAAAGAAATCCGCCTTGATGATACTATCAACGGCAAATGCCGACTTTAAATACAGTGTTCAAAGTGATGATTCGGATGAGTTTATTGTCCTGGATTCTTCGGCTTCGCCTCAGAATGACCTACGGAGACGGACGCGGAGCAGGCACCTTATGTCACTCTGAGCGGAGCGAAGAGTCCAGGAGAGGAAAAGTAGCTTTATTTTTCCTTGTGTTTATGTGAAAATTTATTGACTTGGTTGCTTTTGTGGCATATGTTTAAAAACATTGAAATATTTTTTAGTGAAATTGCAAAATATCCTTTTAGCGTTAAGGCTATTTACGTTAATAAAATGATTGTTCAAAGCGCAGAACTTCGTCAAGACGCCAACAAATTTTATAATTATTTTTTAAAACAAGTTATAATGCATGCAAATCTGCATGGTGCATCAATAAAAATTGATGGCAAAAAAGATACCGTTAAAAAAGAGCTTGTTAATTATATACGGACACAGGCAAAATCTTCTGTTGCAAAAATCAAATATGAAGATTCTAAAAATAATCGGCTTATTCAGCTTGCAGACATGATTGTAGGGCTTGTTATTCATGCATATGCGCCCACGGCGACACCTGAACAAAAAAAGTGGTTAAAGCTCATAAAATCAAAATTAGATATCTGGCAATTTAAATAAAAAAATCGCCCGTTACCCTACCTCTCTTGTCGAGCTCTGCATACTCCGTACGGAGCTGCTTCGGTGTAACGAGCATTTCCAAGTATAGATGTAGCATGTATTTTATGAAAAGTCAAGTGTTAATTTATGGGAATACGTATAACCGCTCATCCGCCCCGCACCCCTCTGTACGGCGGCGGATGTAAACTCCGTATAGCATCCTTACACTAATTCCTCTTCATTAGCAAAATATTTACCTCTTTATGTATAAAATATGACCTATCAGGTACCCGAAGGGTTTATGAATTTTTTGTTACACGCGGCGGGTTTTGCGCAAAATCAACGCGTTGGCGCAAAATCAGGAAAGTCGAAAACACTGGAAAAAATTCTCAAAATCTGGTATTCTGAAAATGTAGAAGTTTTGTATACAAAAGGAGAAGATCGATGAAATTCTTAAAAAACAATATGTACACATTGTTTGCCCTCGCTTTAGTTTTAACGATGGCGTTGGTGGGCGATGCGTCCGCTCAACAAACTAGCGTTATGACAACCGCTAAAATAAAAGCCACTAAGGTTTTCGGCGCTGTTAAAACGATTGTGTTCGTTATTGGTGGTTTCGGTTTGATCGCTTTGGCGTTCCAAGCCATTTTCGGTAAAGTGAAATGGCCTTGGTTTGCGGGTTTAGCTTTCGGCTTGGCTGTTTTGGCTGCTGCCGGTGCTATTGTTGACTACGCAACCGGTACAACAGATCACCAAGGTAATGATGTCATGGGCGATACGTTCCAAGACAACCTGAATATGTAAGCGGAATAAAACAAGGGGAAAGCCTTGTGCTTTCCCCTTGTTTGAAATAAGGGGAGAAAAAGATGCGTATAAATTTAAAGAAATATATATTTGCAGGTTTGGGGGCTTTTGTCCTTTCTTCAATTTTATGCGCAGCTGATTCGTATGCTGTTTTTGAAAACCTCACCGCGACAGGCGCTGAGATTTTTGAAGGTATGAAGCAGATTATTTGGGGCGCCGCCGGCTTTGGCATTATTGCTGTGGCAATTGGTGCGCTTTTTGGTGCGCTTAACTGGAAGTGGTTGGCGGCCATTATCATTGGGTTGGTGGTTATTGCCGGCACCGGTGGTTTGCTCACATACTTAACGGCAGGTACCGGCGCTGATGTTTCTGTTAACGGCATTACCGATACGTTGATTAATGCTGCTGATGATTAAAAAACAACATTATAAAGGAGGGTGTCATGTTTAAGTTCAATTCTAAAGTGCTTTTTTTCATAGCCACACTTACAATGTTGTGCTTTATGCCTGAAACATCATGGGCAGCAAATGGCAGCATTTTTGACATTATCTCAAGCAAGATGATTGAAACGGTCAAAGATGTCCGCAAAATTGTTTATATTATTGCAGGCTTCGGTCTTATTATGTTTGCCGTGCTTGCCATATTTAACAAAATCAGTTTCAAACATTTAAGCTACATTTGTATTGGTTTGTTTTTACTTTCCGTTATGATGCCTTTTATTAACTATTTCAGCGGGGCGAATTTGGCGGATCCGGAGCTGAACTATGGTATGTTGATTGATCCGGATAATCCTAACGTTGTTGGCTCGGAAATTGGCGATGAGAGTGGTAATAAAAACAACCAAAACTTCGCCAACCCTGGTCAAGGTGGTAGCGGCACAGGGAATGGCGGTATTCCTAATCTTAATCCAAATGACGAGATTGCGGGTATTCCCGGTTTAGGCGGTATGAGCCCCGAGGCACTTGAACAGTTAGAGAAAGAGCTTGGCGTTGGGTCTTATACGAACGAATCTACCCCTTGTGATGGTGAAAAAATTGTAACTACTGGTGGTAAAATGAAATGTTGCAAAAATGGCTCTAATAACAGCGGAACAGGCTGTAAAGTGACAGTGGGTGATTTTGTTGGTGGACTTAAAGCTGGTGTCACTGCTGTTCAAGATGCTTTGAGAGCCGGAGGAAACGCTAAAAACACTATTGAAGACCTCGTTGGTGGCGCCGGCGATCTGTATGATGCCTTGACCGGAGATGGAGACATTTTAGATAGACTGGGTAAACTTGCGGGATCTCTGGGAAAAACTGCAGATAACGTGGGTTCAAGCTTTAATAATGCTGTAGATTCCGCTCAAAACGTTACAGAAGATTTGGGAAATGCTAGCCGCAGATTTAACGGTGGTGAAACTGATTTTTCCCAAAAGGTTGACGATAAGGATTCTCAATTCAACCAATGGGCTGATAAAACAAAAGATACGGAGCATAAATTTAGAGATGATCTGAACAATAATGTTGTTAAACCTGGTCAAGATCTTGGTAGAATTGGGGATGATCTTGATGGTATACAACATAGTTTTGAAAACTTTTTCTAACCAAAGCTCGTTAGTCCTGAAAGCCCGCAGTACGCGGGCTTTTTTTTATGAGCTTGCGTCTAGCACCTTCATTTTTTTGGGGAAATGAGATTCTGAAACAAGTTCAGGATGATTTGGGAAGGGTGGTTTTGGATTTGAGTTGACCGCAGGCGGCTAAAATGTCTTGTCCGCGCGCGACGCGTATGGGTGCCGCAAAACCCGCTTTCTCTAGCATTTGCGAAAAGGCTTTCACTTTTTCCGGCAGGCTTGGTTCAAAAGAACATCCCGGCCACGGATTGAACGGAATGAGGTTAAAAAGCGCACGCAAGCTATATTTTTTCATTAAAGCAATTAGCTCTTTGGCGCATTCGGGCGTGTCGTTAAAGTCTTTGAGCATTAAGTATTCAAACGTGATGTAACGGCTGCCGTCATCAGATTGATAACTTTTACAAGCCTCTAAGACCTTTTCTATCGGGTAACGCTTGTTGATGGGCATAATTTGTGAACGCAGTTCATTGTTAGGCGCGTGCAAAGAAACAGCCAACCGAACGCCTGTTGCTTTCAACGCCGGCACAATCTGTGGCGCGATGCCCGATGTTGACATTGTGATGCGTCTGCGCGAAATGGCAATGCCGTCGCCCGCCGTTAAAATGTTGAGCGCTTTTGCCACGTTTTCCAGATTCTGCAAAGGCTCGCCCATGCCCATGACCACAATGTTTGATAAATAACGCGTTTCATGCGTGGGACTCGGCCATTCGTGATAAGCATCGCGCGCCACCATAAATTGGCCGACAATCTCCGCCGCTGTTAAATTCCGCGTGAGCTTTTGGCTGCCCGTGTGGCAAAATTTGCACCCCATGGCGCACCCAACCTGTGTGGAAAGGCAAACGGCACCCCTATCCTCTTCAGGGATGTAAACCATTTCTACCCGCTCGCCGTCCGTAAACTCCAAAAGCCTTTTGTGCGTTTTGTCCTTGGAAATTTGCTCCGTGATAACTTTCGGGCGCGTTATTGTAAAGCTGTTCGCTAGTTTTTGGCGCAAGTCTTTGGAAAGGTTTGTCATTTCCTCAAAACTTTTGACGCCCTGAAAATATATCCATTGCCAAATTTGCTTGGCGCGAAAAGGCTTTTCGCCAAGGTTTATGACCTCGGCCTCAAGCTCCTCTTTGCTTAAACCGATTAGTTCTTTCATTATTTTTTACCACATTTTTGACTGATCGCCTGATAGGCTTTTGTGAAACCTTTAAGAGAATATGTGTCTTTGGTTTGTGTGCCGCGCGAGGAAACGCCCTTCACAACCATACTTTCGCCCTTTTTCATGGCCAAAATAAGCGCTTTATCGTCTTTATCGGTTAAGGTCCAAGCGGCGTCTTTGTCAGTGTAAAAATTGGAAAAAGTTTGTTTGCCTATGGTAACCGTAACTTTGGCGCCCTTTTTATAAGTGTAGCCCGCCACAAGGTTGAAAACATCAAAGCTTTTTTCCGCCGGGCGATGCGCCACAACCGCATAAATATCGCCACGCTTTTTATAATTGCCCTCGTCCTTTTTGGGCATAGATGCCATATAACACACTTTTTGCCCGCCGTCTGTATCCATATACGCTAGCCAGTCGCCATATTGACCTAAGCGCTCGGGCGCCGCTGAAACGCTGAATGTTTGAAAAATTAAAAGGGCTGATAGGGCAATTACTTTTCTCATTTTTTACATACCTGTTTGTTAATTTGTGCGAATTATGGTTGCATTGTAGAATTAAACTGTTAAAAAAAGACAAACATTTGAAATCTTTTGGGAAAATTCATGATTAAGACCGAGATTTTAGATATTAATAAAATTGTGAAAGACAAGAGTGTCTTGAAGCTTTTTCATGCCGTTAATTCGCACGGCGGCGTGCTACGCTTTGTGGGTGGTGCTGTGCGTGATGTTTTGGCGGGGCATAAGGGGTTTGAGCTTGACTTGGCAACCGATCTTTCCCCTGATGAGCTTGTGGAAGCATGCCAAGATTGCGGCTTAAAAACCGTGCATATCGGGCTGAAATATGCCACGACGGGCGTTATTATCAATAATAAAGTTTTAGAAGTTTCGTCCTTAAGAAAATCTAACGAAGGCTATAAATATTCCTCCGAGTTTGACTTTACAGACGATTGGAGCGCTGATGCCTCTAAACGCGACCTCACAATTAATGCCGTTTACGCCGATGAACGCGGTAATGTGTTTGATTATTATAACGGCGTGTCGGACTTGGAAAACGGCATTATTCGCTTTATTGGGCGCGCAGAAAGCCGCATTAAGGAAAACCCTATTCGCATTATGCGCTTTTTCCGGTTTTATTCCATTTTCGGCAAAGGGTTGCCGGATCTGAAATCGCTCAAAGCATGCGTGGAAAATAAGGATTTGCTCCGAACAGTGGCGGTGGAACAAATCAGAGATGAGTTTTTTAAAATTTTAACAACGCCGAACGCATCGGAAACGCTTAGAATTATGTTTGAAAATAGTCTTTTAGACTTTTTGTTACCCGTTTCAGACAAGCTTGAAGCGTTGTCACGCCTTTCTGAGCTTGTGGCAGAACAAAAACTTGAGGCGGATGCGCTCAGGCGACTCTTTTTGCTTTATATGCCTGACCCTGGTTTAGCGGAAAATCTGGCGGCGCGGCTCCGCTTAACGAAAATTCAGAGAAACAAAATTTTACAATGGGCAAAATATGACTTTGACGTGCAGCAAGCCCTTGATGATGTTTATTTGCGGCGCGTGGTTTATATGCGTGGGAAAGAATTTTGCAAAGATAAGGCGCTGTTTTCGCTTGCTTATCAGCCGATTGAAAATTATTCGCTCGCAAAGCTTTTTGAGCGTATTGATCAAATTGATCTGCCTGAATTTCCAATTAAGGGAGCTGATTTGTTGCAATCTAAACTTTGTACGTCTCTCCAAATGGGCGAAACGCTTGATTTATTGAAGAAAATATGGATAGATTCCGACTTTTCGCTCGAGCGCACCGAGCTTTTGGCCTATGTGTTGGAATCATAGTTTTAAATACACCGTTCGCCCTTTGGAAAGACTCAAATCATTCCATTCTTTTAACCCTTATATGAATTTCGACGTTTAATGTCTTTATAATGTTTTTAAATTCATTCCAATTTCCGTATCCCGTTCTTTCAATACGACAAATTTTTTTGGCAGGGACACCGCATAAAGGTGCAATTTCTTCTGCCTTAATTTTGTTTTGATGACGGTAATTGTTTATAGCTTTTGCGAGTTCGTGACGCAAAATGCGTCTTAATTCTATATTATGATTTCCCATTTTTTTTGCTCCTTTTTGTTAAAACAAAACCACCTTTTACAAAAAAGGTGGGGAGCTAAACAAACTGTCACTGATCAGCCCTCTTTATTCGTGCGCAATGCCTTATATCAGAGACTCCCCTTGAAAAAGGAGTTCAGAGAAAGATGTTGTTTAGACACCACCGTCCATTGACGGTAATGTTTATGTTATAGAAATTTATGCGTTTTGCAAGCGTTTTTTGTGAACAAACCCTAAAATAAAAAAGGGCGAAGGTTTAAATACACCGTTCGCCCCTTGGAAAGACTCGCGTTTTATTTTTCCGTGCCAGTTTTACGGTAACAGCGGCAATGACAAATGCCGTCACGCTCAATGTCAGAGTGGCAAAGCTCTGAAATACAAAAACGATTATCGTTTTGACCGTCACAGGGGCAACGTTGCCACTCGGCATCGCCAAACATCATGGTTTTTGCGCGTGCGATTTTTTCAATGTTTTCCGTGGGGGTATAACCCGCTTTGCGGCAATTTTCCAACATACGTTCTAAAATAGTACTCATTTTTAGTCCTTCCTTTATTGTTCCAGTTTTTCAATGATTTTTTCAAGCTCGGTCGGCTGAGTATAATTCAACACAATCTTGCCCGAACCGTTTTCGGCAACTGAAATTTGGACTTTTATCTGAAGTTTTTGAGATAAGTCCTTTTCTAATTGCGTTAAATCTTTGTCTTTGATTTTATGTGATTTTGGCGCTTGTTTTTTAGTTTCAGGCGCAGAAACTAAAGCCTCGGTTTGGCGCACACTTAAGCCCTCGCGCACAATTTTTTCTGCTAGCTCGGCGGCATTTTCACGCCCGACTAAAGCCCGTGCATGCCCCGCGCTCAAGCGTCCGTCATCTAACATTTTTTGCACCGTTTCTGGCAATGTTAAAAGGCGCAAAATGTTGGTGATGTTGCTCCTGGATTTGCCCACCGTTTGTGCTAAACGCTCTTGCGTATAATGAAACTTGTTCATCAGGCTTTCCAAGCCCCTCGCCTCTTCTAAAGGAAGAAGATCTTTCCGAACAAGGTTTTCAATGAGGGCAACTTCCAAGACTTCGTTGTCTTTTAAATCTTTCTCAATAACCGGAATTTCCTTTAAGCCTGCTAAAGCTGCCGCACGAAAACGCCGTTCGCCGGCGATAATTTCGTATTTATCTGCCGATTTTCTGACTAAAACAGGTTGTAAAACGCCCTTTTCCTTAATTGAATTTGCAAGCTCTTCAATGGCTTCCTTTTCAAAACTTTTGCGCGGCTGAAAAGCACAAGGCTTAAGTTCTTCAAGCGCAAGCATTTTAATGCCGTTTTCCTCGGCGGTTAAGGCGTCTATGTTGAGGTTAAAGTCTTCCTCGCCAAAAAGCGCGCCTAAGCCCCTACCTAAGCCATGTTTGTTGTTTGCGGGCATATTAAATCTCCTTTTCTCGGGTTAAAACTTCCTTTGCCAAGCCGATGTAAGCTTGAGCGCCAACACTTTTGAAATCATAAATCATAATGGGTTTGCCGTGCGAGGGCGCTTCCGATATGCGAACACTACGCGGAATGACTGTTTTGTAAACTAGTTCGCCAAAATAGCGCCGAACATCCGCCTCAACCATTTGGCTTAAATTATTGCGGCGGTCAAACATTGTTAAAACAATACCCTGAATCTTGAGCGCAGGATTAAAGTTTTTCTTTATCTGATTGATATTTTGAATTAAATCCGTTAAGCCCTCAAGCGCCAAAAACTCACATTGTAACGGAACAATCACAGAATCGGCAGAAACAAGCGCATTGATAGTGATAAAATTAAGCGACGGCGGGCAATCTATCAGGACATAATGAAAATGACCGGATAAAGAACTCAACGCCTTTTTTAACACGTATTCGCGCCGTGAAATGTTTATGAGCTCTATCTCGGCGCCGGCTAAATCTTGTTTGGAAGGCAAAATATAAAAGTTTGGAATTTCAGTGGCTTTTAAAGCTTTTTCTGCCGGAACGCCGTTAATTAATACGTCATAAGAGGAATAAGGGCAGGCCTTTTTGTTTAAGCCCATGGAGGTGGTGGCGTTTCCTTGCGGATCTAAATCTACAACAAGCACTTTTTTGCCAATGGCTGCTAAAGCCGTGGCAATGTTGATGGCTGTTGTTGTTTTACCGACTCCGCCTTTGCGGTTGGCAACTGCGACAATTTTCATTTGCTTTTTCTCCGTAAATTTTCAAGTAGCAAAATAACGCCCTCGTCTGAAAGTTTGTTTTGTTTAATGCTCCGTTTGAAATTCCACTCTTTTGCGGCTTTATCTAGCTCTTCCCGGTAACTTTTGCCTTTGGGCAAAATGAGCTTTGTTTGGCGCGTTGTTAAGGGCAAAGCGTACGCCAAAAGCTTGGGCAATGCCGCTAAGGCGCGTGAGGTTATGTAATCCGCGGGCGGCAACTTCAGGTTTTCGATTCTATCGTTCAAAACTTGAGCGTTTTCAAGCCCCAAAGCCTCAATCACCGCATTTAAAAACACTGTTTTTTTTGTGGTGCTTTCAATCAGCTTAAAGCGCAAATTAGGCTTTTTTTCCTTTGCCATTAACGCCAAAACCAGAGCCGGAAACCCTGCCCCACTTCCAAGATCATACACCAAAGCATCATCTGTATCAAGATATTCAAAAAGTTGTGCGGAATCGGCTATATGGCGCTGCCAAACATCTTCCAAAGACTTGGCACTCACAAGGTTAAACTTTTGCTGCCATTCTTTCAAAAGAGCAACGTATTGTTCTAATTTTTCGAATGTTTCACGTGAAACATTGTATGTTTGAATAAAACTTTCCATAAATTTTTTATACCGCCCATCAAAAACGGAATAAACAATCTTCAAAAGTTATAAACACTATTTTAAATGAAACCGATTTTGACAGCCTAAACGCTCAAGTTGCGCTTCAGCTTTATCAAAATCCATACCCAATTCAGTTGTATAATGAGCATCATCGCTGATCACAATTGGCACATTTTGGGAAATCAGCTCTTTAAGAATAGGCTCGCTCGGGAAAAAGTCATTAATCCGGCGCAAGCCTTTTGTACTTAGCTCGCACGGCATATTTGCTTTTTTGAGCTGATGAACAATGTTTTTTTGCTCCTCAATCATCGGGAAAAATTTGTGCATATGATTGCGACGCGCGTAATCTATGTGTGCCAAAAAGGTAAACATTCCACTCTCTACAGCTTTTGCTATTGTTTCATAATGGCGTCTTAAAAGCGTTTCAAAAGCACGAAGTCCCTCGGGCGTTTCAGCATTATCATAAAAATATGCATCAAAAATATCTTCACCGTCTTCACTCATAAAGTAATGGTTGCCAGTAATTAAATAATCGTGATCAATTTCCTTGATTAAATCCTTAAACTCCTCAAGCCAACCTTTATAAGTGAAAAAGTCAACCTCGTAACCTAAATATGCCTTAATGGGATATTTTGCTGCCGTTTCACGGAAAAATGCGGCGTTTTTAATCAACTCCTCGCAGGCTTTATCAAAATCATCACGGTAAATGTGAGAAACGCCCCTTTCTACAAAAATATGATAAAAAGGGCTTTTCTTAACATTTTTATGGATAATTAAATGATCGCTGATGCCAATTTCTTTCCAACCTAAATTAACCGCCTGTTGCAACATTTCATCAAGCGTGTTTCTACCGTCTGAAAAAGTTGTGTGCGTATGATAACTGAATTGTTGCATTTTTACTTCCTTAAATAACCTAAAAGCGCTGTTATTGCTGCCGGCGTTACGCCCGATATACGCGAGGCCTCGCCAATGGTGGCGGGACGCAGACGGCTTAATTTATCTACCATTTCACGCGATAAGCCACCTATTTTTTTATAATCTATATCTTCTCTGATTTTGAGATTTTCATCTTTTTTGAAAACTTCAATATCCGCCATTTGTCTTTTAATATAACCGGCATAGCGTGCCTCAATCTCAACTTGTTCATAAACTTTGGTATCAAATTCCTTTAGTTCGGGGAATGTTTGCAAAATTGTTTCACGTGAAACATCGTGCTCACTCATGAAATGATATGCCGTTTCTTTTTTGCCACTTATGTTTCCTGACTTGAGTTCCTTGGCAAGAGATAAACATTTTTCAATGGCTTCTTTTTTTGCTTTAAATACACTGTTCCTTTCTGCGCTGACACAACCGATTTCATAACCTAACGGCGTTAAGCGCATATCCGCATTGTCGGCGCGCAAATGCAAACGGTATTCCGCCCGAGAAGTGAACATTCGGTAAGGCTCATCAACGCCCTTGGTGATTAAGTCATCAATCATCACGCCAATGTAACCTTGGCTCCGATCAATAACAAACGCCCTGCCCTCGCCTTCGGCATAAAGCGCGGCGTTAACCCCTGCCATTAAACCTTGCGCAGCGGCTTCCTCATAACCTGTGGTGCCGTTAATCTGCCCCGCTAAATACAAACCTTTTGCTTTTTTAACCGCTAAAGTGTTGTTTAATTCTTGCGGATCAACATAATCGTATTCAATGGCGTACGCCGGGCGCAAAATTTCAACATTTTCAAGCCCTTTTATGGTATGAATAAACGCATCTTGCACGTCCGCCGGCAACGATGTTGATATGCCGTTGGGGTAAACAACATTTGTATCATAACCCTCGGGCTCCAAAAAAATCTGATGACTTGTTTTATCCGCAAATTTGACAAGCTTGTCTTCAATGCTTGGGCAATAACGCGGGCCGACACCCTTAATCAACCCTGAAAATAAGGCACATTTTGAAAAATTTTCCCGAATTATTTGATGCGTTTTCTCGTTTGTGTGTGTGATGTAACACTCAATTTGAGGTTGGGGCAGGGCGTTTGTTAAATAAGAAAAAGGCTCAGGGTTTTCATCGCCTGATTGTGGCTCTAAAACCGACCAATTAATCGTTTTTCCATTTAAGCGGGCAGGGGTTCCTGTTTTGAGGCGACCTAAATTTAAACCCAACTTTTTTAAATACGGTGTTAGCCCTTTGCTAGACTCATCTCCGACACGACCACCCTCTGTTGTGGCGTGTCCAATGAACATGATTCCATTTAAGAATGTGCCTGTTGTTAAGACCACCGCATCGGCTTCAACTTCTTGCCCGTCTGATAATATAACACCTGTCACGGTGCTTTGGTTTTCTATTTTCAAGCCCTCAACTGCAGCGGCTTGAATGGTTAAGTTTTTTTGCTGTTGCAGAGCCTTAAGCATATATTTTTTGTAAAGAGATCTATCCGCTTGGGCACGCGGTCCGCGTACTGCAGGCCCCTTGGAAGAATTAAGCATTCTGAACTGAATACCTGCTTTATCAATAACGCGCGCCATTAAACCGTCAAGCGCGTCAATCTCGCGCACAAGATGCCCTTTGCCTAAACCGCCGATTGCCGGATTACACGACATCTCGCCAATTGTTTCTATTTTATGTGTGAGCAAAAGCGTTGTGGCACCCATACGCGCTGCCGCAGCTGCTGCCTCGCAACCAGCATGCCCTCCGCCAACAACAATGACATCATATTTTATTTGCATTTTATCTTCCTTTGGGCGCTATCATAAAAGAAAATTATTCTTTTTCAAGCCCTATTTTCCAATGCAAAATGCGCTAAAAATTTTATCTAAAATTTCATCAACTTCCACACGACCCGTTATTTTGCCTAACTCGCGGACAGCTAAACGAATATCCTCGGCAGAAAGCTCAATTTCTTTTTCAAAACTGAAATCTCTTAAATTTTGAACACAACCTTTGAGTGCTTCTTTATAACGTAAACGTGTCAAGGGTGCTGAGGTTGGAACATCAAATGATGTTTCAACTTTTTTTGCAATCTCTTGCAACAGAGTTTCTACCCCTTCACCTGTCTTCACGGAAATTAACCGACACTTTTTTTCAAGGATTGAACGGTGTTTAAATGAAATTTTATCCGCCTTGTTTCCAATAAGCAGTGTTTTTTTATTCGGCTTTGTTAAAAATATGGGCGGAATTTGTTTAGTGGCGTCAAAAAGAGCCAAAACAAGATCAGCCTTTGAAATTTTTTCTTTGGTGATTTTGACACCTTTTTTTTCAACTTTATCTGTTGTTTCACGCAAACCTGCCGTATCGGTAAATATCACTGGAAAACCACCAACATCTGTATAAACATCTAAAGCATCGCGGGTGGTTCCTTCAATGTTTGAAACAATTGCCGCGCGCCGACCTGCCAATAAATTAAGCAAGCTAGACTTGCCCGCGTTTGCAGGTCCGGCAATCACAACCCGAAAACCCTCGCGCAGACGTTCACCATATTTTGAAGTTTTTAAATGTTCATCTATTTCTTTAATCAATTTAAATACAGTGTTCAATATAGACTCTTTTTTACTTTCAGGGATGTCCTCGTCCGGAAAATCTATGTATGCTTCCAGGTAAGCTAACACTGTTAACAGCTCATCACGCCAACGGTCATACAGCGTTTTTAAGCCGCCCTCCATTTGGTTTAAAGCTGTTTTATGTTGGGCTTTTGTTTCCGCGTCAATTAAATCTGCTAAACCTTCGGCTTCCGTTAAATCCATTTTACCGTTATAAAAAGCCCGTTTTGAAAACTCGCCGGGTTCTGCTAAACGGAAATCGGGTAGGGCAGATAAGGATTCTAAAACAGTGTAAACAACCGCTTTGGATCCATGGCATTGTATTTCAACGCAATCTTCGCCTGTAAAAGAATGTGGTGATTTGAAATATAAAACAACAGCCTTATCTATTGTTTCACGTGAAACAGTGTGTAAAATGGAAGTAACGTAAGCATATCGGGGTTTTAAAGACACTGTTTCAAGAGACGTCATCTTCGTGATGACATCTAATGCATTGGCGCCTGAAACACGAATAACCGCCACTCCGGATTTTCCCCATGCAGTTGATAAGGCATATATCGTTTTATTATCCATTTTGACCTCTTTTAAATTTGTGTGTATTTTACGTTCAAAATGTTAAAAAGTTATAAATTTGCGTTTTTAAGCCCGTACAGCGTTTTTTATGTTTTTTTTAACCTCTTATCTGTAAAATGTGTTAAATTGCTTTGTACGGGCTTTGGACGAGCTCGATTTTTGAGGGTGTTTTATGGTAAAAAAATTAATTATATGGGACTTTGACGGCGTGATTGCCAACACAGAAGATTTGTGGCTTAAAAATAGGCAGGAACTTCTGAAGTCAAAATTGGGAATCAATTGGGACTGGCATAAAATTAATAATCACTTGCGCGGGATGAGCGACAAAACAAAACAAGAAAAACTTTCCGATTTGGGCGTGCAAACTGATGAGACTTTTTGGAAAGATGCTTTTTTAATGGATCTTGAAGTGATGCAACGCAAAAAATTTGTTTTGGCACCAGGGATTGAAAAAATTTTTGAACTTCCTATTCAACAATGTATTGCTACAGGCGGTGTTTTTGATAAAACCATGCTCAAAATCAAAAATGTCGGCATTGAGAAATATTTTTCATCTTCTCAGATTTTTACCGCTGATATGGTGTTAAACGGTAAGCCCGAGCCGGATTTATTTTTGCTTGCTTGTCAAAAAATGGGCTTTGAGCCTAAAGATGCTGTTGTGATTGAAGATTCTATTGCGGGCTTGAAAGCCGCTCTTGCTGCACATTGCACCCCTATTGCTTTTTTAGGCTTTTACACTAATGAACAAAAGAAATATGTTTCTTATCTTCAAAATTTAAATATTGATTATGTGTGCCAAAGTATGCAGGAAGTTTATGACGTTATCCAAAAGCTATTTTAACCAAATGGCTTCTTTGAGCTTGGATGCCAAAAACTCTTCATGCGCCTTTTGATCTTCTTCCGATAAAGGAAATGTACGAGCAGGGCGCGCGGTTGTGGTATGAACAACCTCAATTTTTTTTACCTCTTTTTTTTCTTCGCTTGATAAGCTCATGGTGGGCTCGGCACCGCCTAAAAGCTCTAAGTAAACTTCCGCTAAAAGCTCGGCGTCTAATAAGGCGCCGTGTTTGGTTCGTTTTGAATTATCAATGTTAAACCTGCGGCAAAGGGCGTCTAGATTGTTCCGCGCTCCCGGAAATTTATTGCGCGCAATTTCAAGCGTATCAATCACTCTGTCCCAAGAATATGTTTTAAAGCCTAAATGCTTGAACTCATGATTGATAAAATTCATATCAAAAGAGGCGTTGTGCGCCACTAAAATGCCATCATCACCGACAAAATCTATGAAAGAGGGCGCTACTTCTGACATTTTAGGAAAATCTTTTAAAAATTCACGCGTTAAACCGTGCACCTTTACAACCTCTTCAGGCACATCACGATCAGGATTGATGTATTGATGATATGTTTTGCCCGTGGGTATGTGATTGATAAGCTCAACCGCTCCAATTTCAACTAACTTATCGCCTTCTTCAGGATTTAAACCTGTTGTTTCTGTATCAAACACAATTTCTCTTAACATGATAGAATGTCCGCTATTTTAATGATTTCCGCTTTTAAAACACCTATGGGTCTATCGGTGTTAATGATAAAATCTATGCTGTCTTTTTTCAAATGCTCCGACTTTTTTTGGATTTTAATAATGTTGTCCGCTTGTTCTGCTGATACTTTATCCCTTTGCATGACACGTTTTTTTTGAACATTATATGGGGCAAAGGTCATCAGCTTAATGGCACAATATTTATCCCAACCCATTTCAAAAAGAAGCGCCACATCCACAAAACAAGTGCCATTATAACGCGCGTTTTTCCGTATGGCTTGCAAAAATTTTTGCTTCAAAAAAGGATGCGTTAAATTTTCTAAACATTTTAATTTTTGAGGATCAGAAAAAACTATTTCACGCAATTTTCGTTTGTTAAAAATACCGTTTTCAAACGAATTTGGAAAATTTTCACGGATTTTTTTTAGAAAAGCTTTTTCATCATAAAGCCGACGACACCAATTATCAGCGTCAAAAACAACAAAACCTTCCTTGCGAAGCAACCCCGCAACCGTTGTTTTGCCACTGCCTATCTGCCCTGTTATGCCAACAACTTTCATATTCTACTTTCTATTTTATAAACATCTTCAATGATGCTTGTGGATAAATGTTAAAACTTAAAGGAAGAGTATCATTTTGTTCAGGTAATGGCAATTTATTTTATGAGATTTATCAACATCTGCATAACTTTTACCAACATCTGTGTAAAGTGTTAAAAACTCAAAAAATTAACATACTGTTAATATTTGACAAGCTCCTCAAATAACGTAATTTTTAATAATTTATTAACAAAATATTCACAGAAAGGGCTTTTTGAGGATAAATCTGTGTACTTTATTTTATCCACATTTTGAAAGGGATATACAAATAACTACATAAAAATTTATTTTTAAATATTGGGAGGGTCGGGTTGTGCATAAAAGTGCTTGACTTTCAAACATATTATATGTATATATCATTCGTGACGATCGTCAATTCTATTTTAATTTTTTATCTAAAAGGTTTCTATGCATTTAAAAGATTTAAAGGAAAAATCTCCTAAAGAGCTGTTAAATTGGGCAGAAGAGCTCGGTGTTGAAGATGCATCTTCCATGCGTGTTCAAGATTTAATTTTTGCTATTATGAAAAAAATTGCCTCAGATGATAATGTGATCGATGGCGATGGTGTGATTGAGGTTTTGCAAGATGGTTTCGGCTTTTTGCGCTCGTCAAAATCTAACTATTTAGCAAGCCCTGATGATATTTATGTTTCACCAGCGCAAGTTAAAAAATATGCTTTGCGCACAGGTGATACGGTTGAGGGCGAAATTCGGGCGCCAAAAGAAAACGAACGTTATTTTGCGCTGACTAAAATCAATAAAATTAACTTTGAAGACCCTGAAAAATCTAAGCTTCGCGTTAATTTTGACAACTTAACACCGTTGTATCCGACTAAAAAACTTAATTTTGATATTATTTGCGGGGAAAAAGACTATACAACCCGCGTGATTGACTTGATTTCGCCGCAAGGGAAGGGGCAACGTGGCTTGATTGTAGCGCCGCCAAGAACAGGTAAAACCGTGATGTTGCAAAATATTGCGCATGCGATTGCGGTTAATCATCCGGAAGTTTATTTGATGGTGCTTTTGATTGATGAACGTCCAGAAGAAGTGACCGATATGACACGCTCTGTGAAAGGTGAGGTAATCTCTTCCACATTTGATGAACCTGCGACGCGTCATGTTCAAGTTGCTGAGCTTGTGATTGAAAAAGCTAAACGCCTTGTGGAAACCAAAAAAGATGTGGTTATTTTGCTTGATTCTATCACGCGTTTAGGACGCGCCTATAATGCGGTTGTACCTTCTTCGGGCAAGGTTTTAACAGGTGGTGTTGATGCTAATGCTTTGCAACGTCCGAAACGTTTGCTTGGTGCGGCACGCAACATTGAAGAGGGTGGCTCACTTACCATTATTGCCACAGCTTTGATTGATACGGGTTCGCGTATGGATGAGGTTATTTTTGAAGAGTTCAAAGGTACCGGTAACTCCGAAATTATCTTGGATAGAAAGTTAACTGATAAACGTTTGTTCCCGACCATTGACATCACACGTTCTGGTACACGAAAAGAAGAGCTTTTGGTTGATAAAGCGACACTTTCCAAAATGTGGGTGTTGCGCCGTGTGTTGATGCAAATGGGCATGACAGATGGTATGGAATTTTTACTTGATAAGCTTAAAAATTCTAAAGATAATCAAGATTTCTTTAACAATATGAACAGCTAAAAATAAAACTCCGCTTGAGCGGAGTTTTATTTTATATCAGCCCCATTTTTTGTGCTGTGACAACGGCTTGCGTTCGGTTATTGACTTTTAATGAGCGCAAAAGAGCATTGATGTGCAATTTAACGGTTGCTTCGGAAACGCCCATTTCATAAGCAATTTGCTTGTTTGATTTTCCTTGCGCAATCAGGTCTAAAACTTGAGATTGTCTGTTTGTGAGAGTTTTACCGTTGCTGCGACGTCCGCCGGTGGCATTTTCTGAGCCGTTTTCAATGAGCGCCGGCGGAATGTATGTACCGCCGTCTAAAATGAGTTTTAAGGCATTATGCATCACTTTGGGATCAGAACGTTTGGGTATATAGCCTTTTATGCCGTTTGAAAGGACTTTTCTGATGTTTCTAATATCTTCTGAAGCGGAAATGACAACTAAGCTCATGTTGGGCGATTTTTTCTTTAACTCTTCCATGCCCTCTTCCCATTTCATATCCGGCATGTCCAGATCTGCAATGACCATATCCATATCGGTTTCTTTATCGAGAATTTTTAAGGCTTGCGAAAAAGTGCCTGCCTGATGCAAGATGATTTCCGGATCAATCTCTTCCAAACGCATCGCCAGACCATCTCTAAACAAAGCGTGATCATCAGCAATCAGAACTTTCATTATATCCTCCTTAAACTTTACTTCAGCCTTAGCATAAGTCTCTTGATGTCCGCAGATATAATCATAACTGCGGGCATTTAAAGTCCGGATAGAAAAAATAGTTCAAATTTTAGTCCGCTTTGGGTGTGGGAAGTTCTATGTATTCAACACCCGCTTCTTTGAACATTTGTGCGGAATAGTCCAGTTTGTCACGCCATGTTCCTTTTGGTGTTTGGTCATTGATTTCAACACGGTTTGTAATAACCGTTTTGATACCCGCTTGAATGATGGCACGCGCGCAATCCGTGCAAGGAGCGTGTGTGGCGTAAAGTGTGCAACCTTTCAGGCTTGTGCCGGTTAAACAAGCGTTATAAACTGCGTTGCGCTCGGCATGTTCAAAAAAGTCGTACTTCGTGGGGCGTTCCATTCTTTCGGGTTTGTTATCATCCACACCGCGAACAAGTCCATTATAACCCGTGGCTCTGATTTCGCGATCAGGTCCAACCACAATGGCGCCCGTTTTGGTGGATGGATCTTTTGACCACGAAGCCACCATAAAAGCTAAGTCCATGAATCGGCGATTCCATTTGTCTGAAAACATTTGCTTTCTCCTTATGTGTTTAGAATAAAAGGATATTGTTAAAAAATAACTAATTGACAACACCTCAAAAACAATCTAACTTACACCCAGTGTTTAAAAATAAAGGAGAAAAAAATGAGTGCGATTATTGATATTCATGCACGTGAAATTTTAGATTCCCGCGGAAATCCTACCGTTGAGGCTGATGTTGTTTTGCAAAGTGGCGCTTTTGGGCGTGCGGCTGTGCCGTCTGGTGCTTCAACAGGTGTCCATGAGGCTGTTGAGCTCCGCGATGGTGATAAAAAACGTTATCAGGGTAAAGGCGTTGAAAAAGCCGTTAATAATGTGAATACGGCTATTTATGACGCTTTGGCAGGTATGGAAGCCGAAGATCAGATTGCCATTGATAGAGCGATGATTGCTTTGGATGGTACAGAAAATAAAGGTAAGCTTGGCGCTAATGCTATTTTGGCTGTTTCTTTGGCTGTTGCTAAAGCCCAAGCTGAAGAAGCCGGTTTGCCGCTTTATCGTTATTTAGGCGGTACGATGGCGCGCACTTTACCTGTGCCGATGATGAATATTGTGAATGGTGGTCAGCATGCTGATAACCCGATTGATATTCAAGAATTTATGATTATGCCTGTTTCTGCCCCTTCTGTGAAAGAAGCTGTGCGTATGGGCGCGGAAATTTTCCATACCTTAAAGAAAAATCTTAAGGCTGCTGGTCATAATACCAACGTTGGCGATGAAGGCGGTTTTGCACCTAATTTGAAATCGGCTGAAGAGGCGCTTTCCTTTATTGTGAACGCCATTACAGATGCAGGGTATAAGCCCGGTAAAGATGTTGTTTTAGCCATAGATGCGGCATCTTCCGAATTTTATGAAAAAGGGCGCTATAACATGAAAGGCGAGGGCAAAAATTATACTTCTGCCGAAATGGTTGAATTTTATAAAGATTTATGCACAAAATTCCCGATTTTCTCTATTGAAGATGGTATGGCTGAAGATGATTGGGAAGGTTGGAAACTTTTGACAGATGCTTTGGGCGATAAAGTTCAGCTCGTGGGCGATGACTTGTTTGTGACAAACCCGAAACGCTTGGCTGAAGGCATTGAAAAAGGTGTTGCTAATTCCATTTTGGTGAAAGTGAACCAAATTGGCTCTTTAACAGAAACCTTACAAGCTGTTGATTTGGCTCAACGCAATAAATATACCGCTGTTCTTTCGCACCGCTCCGGTGAAACGGAAGATTCTACCATTGCGGATATTGCCGTTGCCACGAATTGCGGTCAAATTAAAACAGGTTCTATGTCAAGAACAGACCGGTTGGCAAAATATAATCAGCTTATCCGAATCGAGGAAGAGCTTGGCGATATGGCGATTTATGCCGGTACGTCTATTTTGAAAAAATAGAAAAATAAGCTCTTAAAATGTCCGAGCAGAAATGTTCGGACATTTTTTTGTTGAAATAGACAGAAAAATTTTGTATCATATGTCTAAAATGAATTTATGGAGAGATTGTTATGAAAACTTCTTTAAGTTTGGGCGTTGTGGTTTTGTTTTGTGCTCTTTTGTTTGAACATGCCGGTTTTGCCCAAGAAAATGCAAATGTCGGTTCAGCAGAAGAGGAGCTCAATGAAGCGCAAATTTTTGAAAGAAAAATGCTTGAAAACAGAAAAGCTAAAAAAACAAAAAGAGTGAAATCTTCAGTTTATCGCCAACAGGGAACAAAAACTGAAACAAATGTGAAAAATTCCGTCAGTTCGCCTTCTAGAGAGTTACCTCATTCAAGTATGCCCTCTTTATCAAGAAATATGTATGTGAAATAAAAAAAAGCCCGCTGAAGCGGGCTTTTTTAATCAAGACAACGAACTTTTTTTGGATCTCCTGGGCATACGATATAACGCTTACAATCGTTTGGAGAACTTGTATAGCCTTGTTTATCGCATTCAATAAAGAACAAACCTAAGCTACCCATCCAACAAGTTTCAATATCTACTTCATCTTTTTTGCAACCAAAGAAACAATCGTAGCAGTTTAAGTCTTTATACTTTACTGAAACGCACGGATAATCTGCTTGAGGTTCAGTATAATAGCGACCATCAGAGCAAGACCATTTTGAGCAAAGCCATTTTGATATATCATAAGGGCAGGCGACTCCGCCATAAGGGCAGTCAGCTGCCGTATAGCCCAGATTTTCACACCCTAAAATATTATCTTCGGTGCAAACTCTGGCATAGGCAGGGTAAGCTAGCAATAATATGGCAAAAACTAAACGCTTCATAACCCTCTCCAACAATCCTTTATTTAGTGTAACACAATTTTTTTTAAAAATCAAGTTTAATCATAATTTAGATTAATAAAAATTTAGATTCTTTCCGTTTTTTTGTGGTTCTACAAGCTTTGTTGCCACCACCTTTTGATATATTCCGCCTCGGTAAATTTTTCTGCGCCATGAAAAATTTTTGGATTTTATGGCGTGTTTTTGAATGTTATATTTCCATAAATCTTCGGCAAAAGGTTGGAAAAGCCGATTAAAGGCTCGAATAAACCACCATAAAAGATTGCCTTTTGACGGTTTGTTATATTCTATAAATATGACTTTTCCGCCCTCTACAATGCTTTCAAGCGCGTTGTTGATGACTTTTGAGCGTGAAACAGCGGGCATTTCATGCAAGAGTAAAAAGCAAATGACGGTATCAAATTTTTGGTTTAATGAGCGCCTTGCATCATAATATTCAAAATTGACCTTGTTATATACAATTTTGTTTTGGCAGCGCGCTAATTGTTTGCGAGAAATGTCTATGACCGTGTATTGTCCATAAGGACCAACCTTTTCCGAAACAGCCTCTATTTGATTGCCAAAAGTACAACCCATTTGTAAAACTTTGCTGTTGGTGCTTATTTCTTTAACAACATCTTTGACTAATTTGGGATATAGCCCAAGCGATAAAACATAAAGAACTTTATCAATATCCAAAAAACGGCAAATTTTTTCATTTTCATAAAATTTAGCGTAAAACTGCTTATAATAAGCGGGAATTTTTACAAGCTTTGAATATTTTACGAAATTAACCATTTCTTTCTCCCATATTTACTGCCAATCGCCACACAAAACCTGCCAACATGATAATGCTGCTGCAGCGGCG
Source organism: uncultured Alphaproteobacteria bacterium (assembly GCA_947630965.1). Classification (GTDB taxonomy): domain Bacteria; phylum Pseudomonadota; class Alphaproteobacteria; order RF32; family CAG-239; genus CANPYS01. Next base: position 20,302 of record CANRJO010000003.1, on the reverse strand, counting down.
GTTTCAGCGCGTAAAATGCGTTTGCCGAGGCTTATGCCTTGAGTATAAGGAAGTTTTCTTAAAATTTCCAGCTCTTTTTCAGAGAATCCACCTTCAGGACCAATCAATAAGGCACAGGGTGCAGCGGCATGCGGTGCCATGGTGGCAAAAGGTTGACTGTTTCCTGTTTCATCAAAGAACAGAAGCTTTCTTTCAGGTGTCCAGTTAATAAGCAGATATTCAAGGTTTTGTGGCTCATTTAGCTTTGGAATATCTTGCCGGCGGCATTGCTCGCATGCCTCAATAATTTGAGCTTCTAGGCGCTCTTTTTTGGGCTTGGGCGCGTTGGTGTATTCGGTGATGACGGGTTGCAAGCAGGAAACACCTAACTCAACAGATTTTTGAATAAGATAATCCAAACTGTCTTTTTTTAAGGGGCTGAAAATCAGCATAACATCGGGACATTTTGAAAAGGGTATTACTTGTTTTTGTATACTTAAAACGCATTGTTTTTTGCTTGCTTGAGAGATTGTTGCCTCAAATTCACCGTCTTTGCCGTTAAAAACATATACAACATTGCCTACGCTTTGGCGCATAACGTTTAAGAGATAATGCGTCTGTTCGGGTGCGCATTGAACCGATGCGCCCGTCGTTAAGGGCAGGGGAAGAAAAAGTCGTATGCGGTTCTTTTGACTCAAGCAAGGCTCCTAAAAAACTTTGTATAAAATGATTTATCCGTTATATCATAAACAAAGATGTGTTAAAGAATAAATAACAATAACTCTGAAACGGAACTTGATGATGATTATTACCATTGACGGGCCGGCAGCCGCCGGCAAAGGAACCTTAGCCGCAGCACTTGCCAAACATTATAAGCTTGTTTATTTTGATACCGGTATGCTTTATCGGGCTGTGGGGCTTGGTATGGTTTTGGACGGGCTTGATCCAGAAAATGAAGTTGCCGCCGAGCAGAAAGCCAAAGAATTAACCTTTGAAAAAATGATGGCTCTTTCCACACATCAAGATTTCCGTTCGGATATTGGTGGACGCGCCGCTTCCAAGGTTTCAGCCCTTCCAAAAGTGCGCGCAGCACTTTTAAAAATGCAACAAGACTTTTCTAAAAACCCTGTTTTTCCCGACGGTACACCTGCCAACGGTGCCGTCTATGACGGGCGCGATACTGGCACCGTTGTTTGCCCCCATGCCGATATCAAATTTTTTGTAACCGCCTCTGCGGAAGTGCGTGCCCAACGTCGTTATAAAGAGTTTCTCGCCAAAGGCATTCAAACAACATACGAGAAAGTGCTTGCTGATATGGCCGAGCGTGATAAGCGCGACTCCGAGCGTGCTACAGCACCTCTCAAACCTGCATCTGATGCGATATTCCTAGATACGTCAGAAATGGATGCGGAAGCTGAGGTTTTTACCGCAATTAAGGAGATAGAAAGGCGTCTAGCTGGCATCTAGAGCAATTTTAAGCCCGAAAGTTTCCTCATGTACCTTTATGTACACTGCGGTACTTTCGGGCTTAAAATCACTCTATCTGCACACACTATCCGCCTTTCTAAAACTTGAGGGTTAGAAATAAGGATTCGTTTTAATTTATAAACACACACCCCGTTTTGGGCGGGGTGTGTTTTAGTTTTTTCTTTTAGTCGTTTAAGGCTTTAATACGCATGGCGTAGAATGAGCGCCATACAAAAACCAAGCCTAGCAACATGAAAAATACACCCAAGCCAAGTGCCACGTTTTCAGGTGCTTTGGCTGCCATCTCCACAGCCAACAGACCAAAGAGCGTGGTGAACTTGATGATCGGGTTTAATGCTACTGAAGATGTATCTTTGTAAGGATCACCTACCGTATCGCCCACAACAGATGCATCATGCAAAGGCGTTCCTTTTTCTTGTAAATCCACCTCAACAACTTTCTTGGCATTATCCCATGCACCGCCGGCGTTTGCCATGTAAAGCGCTTGGAACAAACCAAAGACCGCAATGGAAATGAGGTAGCTTGCAAACAAGTTCGGGTTAAAGCACGCAAACGCAATTGTAAACGAGAAAATCACAATAAAGATGTTGAACATTCCCTTTTGTGCGTAAAGTGTGCAAATGCGAACCACGTTTTTAGAATCCTCAATTGAGGCGGCCTTTTTGCCGTCAAGATGAATGTGCTTCTTGATGTATGCCACCGCACGGTAAGCGCCGGCGGAAACAGCCTGCATGGAAGCACCCGAGAACCAGTAAATGACCGCGCCACCCAAGATGAGTCCAAAGAGCACATAAGGATCAAGCAAGTTCAAAGACAAGTTCAACAGCAAAATGATTGAGAAAATCATTGTTGTGGCACCAATCACGGCTGTACCAATCAGCACCGGTTTTGCTGTGGCTTTGAAGGTGTTACCTGCGGAATCATTTTCTTCCAACAAGTGTTTGCCAACTTCAAAATTAGGCTTAAAGCCGTAATCTTTTTCAATTTCTTTTTCAATACCGCGTTTTTGTTCAATTTGTGAAAGCTCAAACACAGATTGTGCGTTATCCGTGACAGGACCATACGAATCGACCGCAATGGTGACAGGTCCCATACCGAGCATACCGAAAGCCACCAAGCCAAAGGCAAAGACTGTTGGGTAAACCATATAAGCGTCTAAACCTTCACGCGCGGTAAAGTATGCCACCGCCATTAAACCAACCATCACAATGCCTTGCCAAAAAGCAGAGAAGTTGCCGGCGACAATGCCTGAAATAACGTTCAAAGATGCGCCTGCTTCGCGGCTTGCATTGACCACTTCTTCAACATGTTTTGATTTTGAAGATGTGAAAATCTTTGTAAATTCAGGAATGAGCGCTGCCGCCAATGTGCCGCAACTGATGATGGTTGAAAGTTTCCACCATAAATCCGGTCCGAAAGTGTTATGGTCGATCATGACATAAGAAACACCAAAGGTGACCATAATGGAAATCAGCGATGTTAACCAAACAAGGCTTGTTAACGGCGTTTCAAAGTTAAACTTTGCTTTGTTGCCAAAACGTGCTTTGGAAACAAAGTTGTTTAAGGCATAAGAAAATACCGAAGTGATAATCATTAAAACGCGCATGGTGAAAATCCATGTGATTAAGCGAGCTTGAATGTCTATGCCGTTTTGCATGAGCATTAAGCCGCCCTCAGATGTCCACATCATGCCGGCACCCAAAACAATAAAGCTGATGAGTGCCACGCCGGTCACGCCATAGGTTTCAAAGCCGTCAGCTGTGGGGCCAACGGAATCGCCCGCGTTATCGCCCGTGCAGTCAGCAATCACACCGGGGTTGCGTGCGTCATCTTCATCAATTTTGAAGATAATTTTCATTAAGTCAGCGCCAATATCTGCAATTTTGGTGAAAATACCACCACAAATACGCAAAGCCGAGGCACCTAAAGATTCACCAATTGCGAATCCGATGAAACAAGCACCGGCATTATCGCGCGGGACAAAAAGCAAAATGAAAATCATCATAATGAGCTCAACGCAAATGAGCAAAACACCAATGGACATGCCGGAATGAAGCGGCAGGTTCATCACAGGAAATGCCTTGCCTTTTAAGGATGCAAAGGAGGTGCGCGCGTTGGCATAAGTGTTGATACGCATACCAAACCATGCCACCGAAAATGAACCTAAAATGCCCAAAACCGACCAACCTAAAATGTTTAAAACTTTAAGCATTGGTGTGGCGTTGAGATAATAGAAATAGTAAAAAATGCAAACGGCAATGAAACATTCCAAAATCAGGAGTAAAAGAGCCTGTTGTTTCATATAAGTTTTGCAGGTTGCATAAATGGTTTCTGCAACATCACGCATCAGCTTGTGAACAGGCAGGCGCTTGATGAGCAAAAATTCGGTTAAGCCAAACAGCATACCTAATAAGCATACGCCCATACCGGCAAGCAAAATTTGCGAGCCGCTAATGCTGTAGCCAAAAATATTGAACATAACGTCAAGTGCGGGGATGTTTAAATCTATCTCCGAAGCTTGCGCGCTTGTTGTAAAAAATAAGCCAAAAGCAACCAGAGCTACTTTGGCAAGTTTTTGAAAGTTTATCATTATAAAACCTCTTTATAAAAATTGTTACGTTTTTATAAAGCGCATTCTAAAAATTGTTTCTAAAGAATCAGTTAAGAGAAAAATTTTTTATTTTTCTGACTTTAAAACATCTTTGTAGATTTTGCCGCTTTGGTCTTTTATATCGGGGTTTGCGCCGGCTTTCAGCAAAACATCAATGATGTCGGCGTTGCCGGCGAGAGCAGCATAAAAAAGCGCGGTGCGACCAGTGGTATCTGTGGCGTTTAAATCAGCCCCCGAATCGATGAAAAGCTTTAGAATATCTATATTCCAAGAGTTTGTTGCTGCGTTCATTAAAGGTGTGCCTAAAGAACTTTTTTTGTTTACATCTGCGCCCGCTTCAATTAAAAGCCGCGAGATTTCGAGCATGGCACTCATCTCCTCAAAAATTTTTTCCTCAAAAGCGTCTTTGATTTTGGGGTTATAAATATCAAGCCCCATAGATTGCATGGTTAAAATTTGGAGCTGTATTTCGTTGGCTTTTGAGGTCAAGACATTTAAGGGTAATATATTGTTTGCCGAAGGTTGATTGACATCTACACCGTACTCTATTAGCTTTTTAACCAAAATATATTTCGGGTTTGAGGTTAAAACATAATAAAACAAGGAGTTCTTCTTGCTGTCTAAAGCCTTGAAATCAAACCCTTCTTTTTGAAGAGAATCGAGAGAAGTTTCGTTCATCTCCTGAGCGATTGTTTCCCAATCTGTGTTTTCAATTTGGAGTTCAACGTTTTTCTCAACCGCGTTGGCAGCGGCGCTTAATAAAAAACAAAATATAGCAAGAAAAATTTTTTTCATTAAAAAACTCCTTCATAATAATCAGGGTTTTTGACGCGTGTAGGTAAAGACGGAATCATGAAGGCGTAAAGTGAGCGTATCTTCCGTTAAATTTTGAATTTCAAACTGTTCGGTAATGTTGATGGTTTGTTTATTGCCAATGCTTTCACTTTTGAGTGTGAGGGTGTTGTTTTTGTGTGACCACGCATTGTAAAGAAGTGTGTGCATATTAACGGATTCCGCGGAGCCATCGGCGTTTAACTTAAAGCCTTGAACCTGATCTTCCATGCCGGGAATCGGCTGAACCCAAGTGCCAACAAGTTTGTCTTGTCCGCAAGAGGAAATCAAAAGCAAAAAAGCAAAGAGCGAGAAAATTTTTTTCATTGGTTTATCCTTTGTTTAAGGCTTTGAGCATAAACCAAATATGAATAAAAACAAGAACTTAATCTGCTCTATCCTCAAAATATGATTTCAACGCACCGGAAACAAGCCAAAGAGCAGCTTTTGAAGGTGCCGAATCGGCAAGGGCGTTTAGCATGAGAAAGTCATGGATTGTGCCGTTAATGCGAACACTTGCTGTTGACGTGCCGGCGTTGTTTAGTTTTTGTGCTAAAGCCTCGCCTTCGTCCCGCAAAACATCGTTTTCATCAGTTATAACAAGTGCGGGCGGTAAGGCAGAAAGTTCATCAGGCGATGCGTTAATTGGGCTTGCAGAATTTTCTTGCCAATTATTTTCATTGGGCGCGTATTGTTTCCAAAACCACTGCATGGCTTTCTTGGTTAACCAAGGGCCGTTGGCAAAAGTTTTATAAGAATCGGTCTCAAAGTTTGCACCCGCGACAGGGTATAAAAGAAGCTGAAAAATAATTTTTGGACCTTTGTTTTCTTTTGCCATCATCGCCATGACAAGTGCCATATTACCACCTACGGAATCGCCCGCAACAGCAAGGTGCTCAACATCAAGACCATAAGAGGCGGCGTGTTCGGCAATGTATTGTAATACCGTAAATAAGTCGGTTGTTGTTTGGGGATATTGTGCCTCAGGTGAATTTTCGTATATCGGAAAAACCACCGCGGCATTTGTTTTGAGCGCTAATTCTCTTGTTAAGCGTGCGTGCGTTTTTTCGTTGCCCATGACCCAACCGCCACCATGAATGTAATATATTATCGGGAGTGTGTCCGGGGCTTTTAAAGGTTTGATAATTTGAACCGGCATGGTGCGTCCACCACCTAAAGGTGCGCTTATTTTGCTTACATCAATATCTGTGTTTTCTTCTTTTTCTTCCTGCGCTGAAAGCAAGACTTCACGCGCCTCTTGGGGTGTTAATTCGTACAAAGGTTTTGCGGTGTTTTTTTCAACACTTTCCACAAATTTTGCAACATCTTTATCTAAAAACATCTTTTTTCTCCTGCCATAAACATAAGAGGAAAAAGAAAGTTTCAAAGCCCGACTTTTGGATAATTTATCGCCGACTTTTGAATACGTTTGTTTTTTGATAAAAAGAACAGTTTAGGTTGAAAAAAAATTTTAAACTTGCTAAATTGTGCCTCAAGGATGAAAAAAATGTATGATATTGAAAAAATCAGGTCAGATTTTCCGATTTTGGCACGTACTTTTGACGGCAAGCCGAACGTGTATTTAGATACGGCCGCTTCGGCTCAAAAACCGCAGGTTGTGATTGATACGCTTGTGCGGGTTTATAGCGAAAGTTATGCCAATGTGCATCGTAGCGCGTATGCCCTTGCTGAGGAGATGACCGCCAATTATGAACAAGCGCGCGAGATTGTGCGTGGCTTTTTGAATGCGCGTTCCATTAAAGAAATTGTCTTTACGCGCAACGCTACCGAATCGATCAATTTGGTTGCGGCAACATGGGCGGAAAAATTTTTGAAAGAGGGCGATGAAATTTTAGTTTCCCAAGCGGAACATCATGCCAATTTAGTTCCGTGGCAAATGGTGGCTCTCAAAAAAGGGTGCGTTCTTAAAGTTTTTAAAGTTGGCGATGACGGCTCTTATCTGCCGGAAGAGTTTGCAAAAAACTTGTCGGAAAAAACAAAACTTGTCGCCGTGAGCGCCATGTCTAATGTGTTGGGCACCATTTTTCCTGTGTGGGAAATGGCAAAGGCGGCGCATGCGGTTGGGGCAAAAATTTTGGTGGATGCTTGCCAGTTTGCGGTGCATCACAAAATTGACGTTCAGGCTCTTGATTGCGATTTTTTGGCGTTTTCAGGGCATAAAACTTATGGTCCAGCAGGTATTGGCATTTTGTATGCCAAGGAGCAAATTTTGCGTGATATGCCCCCGTATCAGACAGGTGGCGATATGGTTGAGAAAGTAACTTATCAGCAAACCACTTTTGCGGAGCCTCCCGCCCGTTTTGAGGCCGGCACGCCTTCTATGGTTGATGCCATCGGGCTTGGTGCGGCTTTGCAATATATGCAGGCTTTGGGGCTTGAAAACATTATGGCGCACGAAAAAGAACTTTGCACTTATATGTTTGATGAAACAAAAAAAATTGAGGGTTTTAAGCACATTGGCACTGCGCCTACAAAAGGTGGCGTGTTCTCCTTTGCCGTTGGGAATATTCATCCGCAGGATTTAGCTTATGTGCTTTCTAAAGAAGGCGTTGCCATCAGGGTTGGGCACCATTGCGCGGAGCCAATTGTGGAGCGTATGGGCTATACATCTGTTGCGCGGGCTTCTTTTGGGCTTTATACCAATAAAGCCGATATTGATGCCTTTGTTGCTGCTGTTAAAAAAGCGCAACGCTTCTTTTAACGAGTTTCTTGACATTAAGGATTATTGGTTTATATCTTTTTCTTAAAAGGATAAAAACCATGTCTGAAGAACTTGATGAAAACGAAAAATCTTTATTAAGCGCTATGAGCGTGGACGATACGGCTCAAGCTCCCTTAACGGAATATCGGGCGCATGCGGGGCAAAAGTTGGCTCAAAACGCAAAGCTTGCCCGCATGATTGATGTGGTTGAGGCTTTAAAAACAGTGTTCGATCCCGAAATTCCGATTAATATTTACGATTTGGGACTGATTTATAGAATCGATCAGCAAGCTGATGGAAACTTAAATATTGACATGACACTTACCGCGCCAGGGTGCCCTGTTGCCGGGGTTATGCCACAGCAGGTTGCTGATGCCGCCGCCGCTGTGAAAGGCGTGGGCGAGGTTGACGTGCGGGTTGTTTGGGAACCCGTTTGGACGGTTGATCGCTTAAGCGATGACGCTAAAGAAATGTTGGAGATGTTTTAATGGAAAAAATTGAAGATTTAATCGAAAATTTTTCATTGTTGGAATCGTGGGAAGAGAAATATCAGTATCTGATTGAGCTTGGCGAAAAGCTTCCTATGCTTTCCGATGATTTTAAAACAGACGCTTGGAAAGTGAGCGGGTGTCAATCGCAGGTGTGGCTTGTTCCAACGTACGAGAATGGGACAATCTCTTTTCAGGGCGATAGCGACGCTATTATGGTTAAGGGTATTATTTATTTGATTCTTTCCATTTATCAAAATAAATCTGTACAAGAGATAAAAAAAATTGAAGTTGATAAAATCTTTGCTAAACTAGGGTTAGGGGAACATTTAAGCCCAAGCAGACGAAACGGGATGATGTCTATGGTTGATAAAATCCGTTTTTATGCGGAGAGTTTTGAAAAGTAAACAACATGAACATTCATGAGTATCAGGCAAAGCAAATTTTGAGCCGCTACGGCGTTCGGATTCCGCTCGGAAAAATTGCCTATACCCCCGGTGAGGCTAAACGCGTTGCTGAAAATATATCTCATAAAGGTCCATGGATGTTAAAGGCGCAAATCCAATCTGGCGCCAGAGAAAGTGGGCATTTTATTGAAAAACGCGCGGGCGTTAAAGGGGGCATTCGGTGCTTAAAAGGGCATCGAGATGTTTTGGAAGAAGCCGCTAAAATGCTTGGCGCAACGCTTGTGACAGATCAAACAGGAGCGAAAGGTAAGCTTGTGAGCAAAATTTATGTGGAAGAATTTTGCCTTACCGTGCAAAAATTTTACGCAAGCTTGGTTATTGATCGGATGCTTTCCTGCATTACACTTTTGGTTGCTAACACGTTTGGAAACATAACGGCGTTGGCTCAAAAAGAACCTGAAAAAATTTTGCGGCTGAATTTAGGCTTAAATGAAAAAATCAGCGCTCAACAAGCTATGCAGATTTCGGCATTTCTTCACTTGAAAGAAAAAAGCCTAAAGCCGCTTAAAGAACTTTTTGATGCCATGCTTAAAGCGTTTACAAGTTTAGATGCTGTTATGATTGAAATTAACCCTGTTGGGGTTTGTACAGACGGTTCATTAACGGCGCTTGATGCGAAAATAGCTTTTGATGATAATGCCCTTTTCAGGCATCCGGAAATTTTGCCCTTGAAAGATGATTATGAGGAAGATGACCGTTCCTTGCAGGCGCAAAAATTCGGCTTTCAATATTTGGATTTTGATGAGGGAAGTATCGGTTGCATTGTGAACGGTGACGGGCTTGCTCTTTCCGTGCGCGATTTGCTTTATAACGCTGATGAAAAAATGTCGTGCTTTCTTAATGTGAAAGGTGGCGTTGATAAAGATAAAATTTCCGCGGGCATCAAAATTATTATGACCAACCCACGGGTTGAGGGCATTTTGATTAATATTTTGGGTGGCTTTTTACGTTGTAATCTGGTGGCAGACGGGATTGTTTCCGCCGCTTCGGAAGTTGGGCTTAATGTGCCGTTGGTTGTGCGTTTTGAGGGCACGAATAAGGAAGAGGCCAAAGAAATTTTGAAAAATTCGGGGTTGCCTGTTATTACCGCTGAAAATATGGAAGACAGCGTTGAAAAACTTTTAACCGCCATGAAGGAAGCCGCCTGATGTCCATTTTGATTAACGAACATACCAAAATTTTGGTGCAAGGCATTACGGGTACGCAAGCTTCATTTCACACGCGGCGCGCACTTGCGGCAGGAACACAAATCGTGGCAGGTGTTTCACCGCAACGAGGTGGCACGGAACACTTGGGCGTACCTGTGTTTAATACGGTGCGTGAGGCGGTGGAAAACAAAGGCGTGGAAGCCAGTGTGATGTTTGTGCCGGCACGCTTTGTGAAAGACGCTGTTCAAGAAGTCGTGGAAAATGAAATTAAGACTGCCGTTGCCATTGCCGAAGGTGTGCCTATTAAGGATATGCTTGAAATTAAGGCTATGCTTAAAGGTTCAAAAACAACGTTTATTGGTCCGAATACGCCAGGAGTTATTACGCCTGCGGGCGCTTGCTTAGGCATTTTTCCTGAAAACATTCACACGAAAGGGGCAATCGGGCTTATATCACGTTCCTCTACGCTGACTTACGAGGCGGTTTTGGAAACAGAACGCGCAGGCTTTGGGCAATCTACCGTTGTGGGGCTCGGCGATGATATGATTGTGGGTACAGGATTTGTTGAAATAATGAAACTGTTTCAGGAAGATCCTCAAACAAAAGCTATGGTTATTTTGGGTAAGCTTGGCGGTACATATGAGGAAGAGGCGGCGGCATATTATGCTTCGCTTCAAAATCCGAAACCAGCGATTAGTTATATTGCAGGAAGTTTGGCAGCATTTAATGATAAAATGGGTTATGCCGGCGATGTTGTGACGCATGGTCGGATTACGGCGGAAGATAAAAAGAATGCCATGCGTGCCGCGGGGATGATTGTGGTTGATCACATTAATGAAATTCATCTTTCTCTACAGAACTTGTCCTTATGAAAGAATTTTTTCAAAAAATACTTAATATGATTTTGCCGCCCAAGTGCTTGTGTTGCGGTAAAATTATTCGGGATGAAAACGGCTTTTGCGCGGATTGTTTTCAGAAAATAAATTTTATTACAGCTCCTTATTGTGCGCGGTGTGGTTTGCCTTTTGAAAATGCGCCGCAAGGGAACAAGCTCCTTTGTACGGATTGTTTGAAAGATAAAAAGCCGTTGTTTCGGATGTGCCGTTCTGCCGTGAAATATGATGACTTTTTCAAAAAGAATATTTTGGCGTTTAAGTTTATGGATAAAACTCAAAATGCCGTTGTTTTTGCTAAAATCTTAAAATTGGCAGGCAAAGATATTTTTGAAAAAGGTGCTGATGTTTTAATGCCCGTGCCACTCCATTTTAAAAGGCTTGTTACAAGGCGTTATAATCAATCCGCCTTAATGGCAAAAGAGCTTGCGCGCTTAACGGGGCTTTCGGTTGATACTTTTTCGCTTGTTAAAATTAAGCCGACAAAGCCGCAAATTCGTTATTCGGGCAGAGCGAGGGTGAAGAATGTGAAAGACGCGTTTTCCGTTGCTGATGTTTCGCGCGTTAAGGGTAAGAGAATTGTGCTGATTGATGACGTGATGACCACAGGTTCCACACTTAAAGAATGTGCCAAAGCGTTGCATAAAGCGGGTGCGAAATCAGTTGATTGTATCACGGTTGCAAGGGTTTATCGTTAAAACGTTTGCCATGCGTTTTTGATGTGTTTTAACTTAAACGGCAGTGCCACAAAAACGGCGTCAAAACGGATGTCAAAATTTTCGTATTGCGGGTGTTTTTGCAAAAAGTAACGCGCTGCGTTTAGCAGGCGTTTTTGCTGTTGGGGTGAAATTGCATAAAGCGCGGTTTCAAGGTTTTTGCGTTCTTTGACTTCCACAAAAACAATTAATTTGCCACGTTTTGCAATAAAATCTACTTCGCCTGCGGTGGTGCCACGTCCCGTGACGTAGTTTTTGTATAAAATGCCAAAGCCGTGCAGACGAAACCATAGGCGTGCTAAAAATTCAGCTTTTTGACCTCTTTGTTTATTGCTTTGCATTTTTAAGCTCCAGAGCCATTTTGTAAACGGTGTTTTTGTTGGCGCCTGAAAGTGTGGCAACTTCTTGAACGGCGCTTTTCACGCTCATTTTGTTGAGGCGTTTTTGAAGCTCGGCGTTCAAGTCTATGGTTGAAGTTTTTTCCTCTTCGGGCGGTGCCACCATAAGCACAATCTCGCCTTTTGGGGGTGTTTTTTCATAATGAAGCAATAACTCTTCCGCTGTTCCGGTTTGACATTCTTCGTAAATTTTGGTTATTTCGCGTGCCACTGCCATTTCGCGATTTTTAAAAATATCAGCGGCCGCTTTAAGTGTTTTTGTTAAACGAATCGATGTTTCGTAAAAAACCAAGGTTGATTTTATACCTTTGAGCTCTTGAAACAAATCCGCACGCGATTTATCTTTGTTCGGGATAAAGCCTGCAAACATAAACCGATTGGTTGGCAAGCCCGAAAGTTGTAATGCGGCAATTAAAGCGCATGCCCCCGGCACAACATACACAGGCACATTTTGCTTGCGGCAAAGTTTCACAAGCTTAAAACCGGGGTCGGAAATGAGCGGCGAGCCTGCATCGGAAACAAGTGCCACAGATTTTGAGTTTGAAATGATGTCAATCAGGTCTTGCGCTTTTTGGGTTTCGTTATAGTTTTGATAACAGATAAAGGGCTTGTCTGTCGGCAGGTTTAGGAGTTTGAAAAGTTTTTGCGTGACGCGCGTGTCTTCGCAGGCAATATATTCTGCCTGTTCCAAAACCTTAAGCGCGCGAGCGGAAATGTCTTCCAAATTACCGATGGGTGTTGAAACAATGTATAAACCGCTTTTGAGCATTGCAAAGCCTCTTTACAAACTTAAATTTTTATTCTATAAACTTTGGTAAAATTGTTTTACATTTTGGAAGAAAATGCAAGTGTTTAATAAGTTAAAAATATTTTTCTTGGTTTTTGTTCTTACTGCTTGTTCTACGCATACATGGCAGGAAAATATCTTTTTTGTCGGCGGGAGACATACGGCACCCTCGCAAAATGAAGATGTTTTCAGTGGGCAGGAAAAGTTTAAAGTTGCTATGCTTTTGCCTTTAACAGGTAAAGCTGCTGCATACGGTCAGGGGCTTCAAAATGCGGCGATGATGGCGGTGGAAGATACAAATAATCCGCACTTGGTTGTCGAGTTTTATGATACGCAAAGTAGTGCCCTTGGTGCGCAAAAAGCCGTTCAAAACGCCCTTGATAATGATACCCGTCTGATTTTGGGGCCTTTGATGAAAGAAGAAGTTTTATCCATTAGCCGCACAGCGCAGTATCATGATGTGCCGGTCATTTCATTTTCTTCAGCGCCACAAGTTTTGCAAGAAGATGTGTTTACGCTCGGGCTTTTGAATAAAGAGCAAATAGAGCGCGTTGTTTCTTATGCTTCAAAGCTTGGTAGAAGAAAAATTGCCGTTTTGGTGCCGGATACTCCGATTGGGCTTGATCAGGCAAAACATGCTGTTATGGCGGCGAATCGACATGGTGCAGAAGTTGTGAAAATAGGGTTTTATCCGCCTGAAACCATTGACTTTACGCAAATTGTGAAACAAATGGTTTCTTTTGACGAGCGTTCGGCAGAGGTCAAAAATGTGAAATCCGAGCTTGAAGTTTTGGCGAAAAATGGCGATGAAACTGCCGCCAAGCAACTTAAAAAGCTCAAAACAACCTACACAACCGGCGAGATTGATTTTGATGCGATCCTCATTCCCGAAAGTGGTAATAAGCTGAAATCTGCCGTTTCAATGTTTGGTTATTATGACATTGCGTATCCGGCTGTGTTGTTTATGGGAACATCGGTGTGGGAAAATACCCCGCTTAATCGTGAAACAACGCTTTATAATAGCATATATCCCGTTCTTTCCAGAAGGCATAATGACTATTTTAACAAAAAGTACACCGCGCTTTTCGGGCAAAAGCCTAATCCATTGTATGCGTTTGCATATGACAGCGTGGCGTTGGCTTCGGTTTTATCCACGCAGAATGAGCATGATTTAGTTGCAAAAATCACAAGTCGTGATGGGTATAGCGGCATTAATGGCGCGTTTCGGATTTTTGAAGAGGGTGGTAATCAACACAGCTTGGATATTGTGAAAGTGGCGGCATCAGGTCCTGTTGTGGTGGATGCTGCAAGTAAGACCTTTTCGGAAAGTTTTTCAGATGACGAATCGATGGATTCTTCCATGATGCAACTGCCGCAGGTTTTTGGTAAAAATCGGGAAGAAGTTTATCAGTTTATCTTTCATTGATGTGTGTTGATATCGTGTTTTTTTGCTTGAAAATCGGGCGAATTATACCAATATATTTGTATGTTCATGAAGGGCAAAAGGTCAATAGTCTGCCAACTCGGTCAGGTTCGGAAGGAAGCAGCCGTAACAGATGCGTTGAGGTTTTTGTCCCTTCACCTTATTTAGGATAAACAAGTGTCTGACGAAAACGAAAATCAATATGTTGTTTTGGCGCGCAAATATCGCCCGCAAAATTTTGAAGATTTGCTCGGGCAGGATGCGCTTGTTCAGACATTAACAAATGCCATTAAAAATAACCGGCTTCATCACGCTTATATCCTAACGGGAATCCGTGGTGTGGGCAAAACAACAACCGCACGCCTGATTGCTCGTGCGCTGAATTGCACAGGGCTTGACGGCAAAGGTGGACCTACAATTCATCCCTGTGGTGTGTGCGAAAATTGCCAAGCAATTGCCGCGGGGCGCCATATTGATGTTATGGAGCTTGATGCCGCCTCGCGTACAGGCGTGGATGACATCCGCGAGCTTTTGGATGGTGTGCGTTATAAGCCGACAAATGCACGTTATAAAATATATATCATCGATGAAGTGCATATGCTTTCCAAAGGCGCGTTTAATGCTCTTTTGAAAACGCTTGAAGAACCGCCTGCGCATGTGAAGTTTATTTTTGCGACAACGGAAATTCGTAAAGTACCTGTGACGGTTTTATCGCGTTGTCAGCGGTTTGATCTGCAACGCTTGAGCATAGACACGCTTTTGACGCTGTTTCATAAAATTGTGGCGGCGGAAAAGTTGGAAGCTGATGAAGAGGCTTTAAAAATTGTGGCGCGTGCCGCTGATGGTTCAGCGCGTGACGGGTTGTCGCTTTTGGATCAGGCCATTGTGTTGGGCGATGGCAAAATTAAAACATCTACCGTTTCGGAAATGATTGGCTTGGCAGATAGGGCGCAAACGTTAGATTTGTTTGAACAAATTGCACAAGGCAATATGCCCGCAGCGTTAAATAATGTGAAAGAGCAATATAAAAATGGCGCGCAACCGCTTGTTATTTTGCAGGACTTGATAGATGTGACGCATTTGTTGGCACGTGCAAAAATTGTGCCGGAAACCGTTAATTCGGATATTATGAGCGAAAGCGAAAAAGAGCTTTGCAAAAAGCTTTCGGTCGCTGTTTCCATTGCGTCTGTTTCGCGCTTGTGGCAGATTTTCTTGAAAGGCTTACAAGAGCTTAATGCCGCGCCGCAGCCCGTGGATGCGCTTGAGATGATTCTTATTCGTGCCGCATATGCTTCAACGTTGCCGACACCTAAAGAAATTTTGGAAGATGTAAAAAAAAACTCTAGCGTAGATGTTTCCAAGACAATTATCCGTCCAAGTGTTCCACAACCTGCGCCGCAGCCTGTTTCAAAGCCTGTTGAGCAACCTGTGATGCAACCTCAAAAGGAAATCCGCGAATCGAGTGAAAATGTTTCTGGCAAAGGCTTTGAAAAACCGGAAGAGTTTGTGACGTATTTGGAAGAGCATAAAAAACCGCTCCTTTTATATGCGTTTAAAAACGATATTTCCATTGAGCAATTTCAAAATGGTTATATCAAGTTTGTGCTTTCCGAAAAAGCATCGCCCGATTTTGAAAAAAATCTGAAAGACGCGCTTTTTGAGGCAACGGGCGTGGCTTGGGTTTTGGAATCTCGGGAAGGTGAACTCGGCAGAACAATTGCTGATCAAGAAAATGAAGTTATTGAACAAAACAAAAGAAATATTATGGAAGATCCGCTTGTTAAAACCATTCTGAACACGTTTAAAGGGGCGCGAATCGATACAGCGGTACGCAAACCCGAGGTATTGGAAGAGGAAAAAGAGCCGGATTTATATGAAGAAGTTATACCAGTTTATGAGGAGGAATAAAAAATGATGAATATTCAAGGTTTGATGAAACAAGCGCAAATGGTACAAAAACGTATGCGCGAAACGCAAGAGCGTTTGGCAACAGAAGAAAGAGAAGGCGTGAGCGGTGGCGGTCTGGTAAAGATTGTGTTAAATGGTCGCTCTGAAACAAAAAGCGTGCATATTGATGCCTCGCTTTTAAAAGACGGCGATGTTGAGGTTTTGGAAGATTTGATTGCTGTTGCCTATAATGATGCGCATCAAAAAATTGAGGATATGCAGGAAGAAGGTATGCGCGAAGCTTCCGGCGGTATTAATTTTGGCGGTTTGAAAATTCCGTTTTAGGAGGAAAGCGCGTTGGCTGGAAAAGAGATTGAAAAACTGATTAAGGCAGTTGCTAAACTGCCCGCTTTGGGAACACGTTCCGCAAGGCGGATTGTGCTTTATCTCTTGAAAAACCGCGCGCAGAGTTTGGCGCCGTTAATCGAGGCTTTGCAAGAGGTGGAAAAAAACGTTAAGCCCTGTGCGGTTTGCGGTAATTATGATACATCAGAAATTTGTTCTGTTTGCGCTGATCCGGCGCGCGAATCGAAGCTTATTTGCGTTGTGCAAGATGTGGCAGATTTGTGGGCGATGGAAAGAGTTGGCTTTTATAAAGGAAAATATCACGTTTTGGGTGGTGTTCTTTCCGCTTTGGAGGGTGTGACGCCTGAAGATCTCAACATTGAAAGTTTGTTGGAACGCCTTGAACATGAAAAGCCTGAAGAAATTATTTTGGCCTTGCCGGCAACGGTTGATGGTCAAATTACCGCGCATTATTTATTGAACAGGCTTAAGAATATGCCCGTTAAAGTCACAACGCTTGCACAGGGTATTCCGATGGGGGCGGAGCTTGATTATATGGATGATGGCACAATCGGGTTGGCGCTTAATTCGCGCAAGCCGATGTAAATTATAAAAGCCTTTCTTTGTAAACCACAACATATTCATTTGAGTTGAGTTTTGAAAGCGTGGCGTCAAGCTCGGGGTTTGGTGGTAGGTTGCCGTTTTGTTGAAGTTCCTTTAATGTCTCCAAATATTGCGCATAGCGGTTTTTGTAAGACGGTAAAGATAAATCTATGGGGTTTGTTTTGGGTGCCTTGGGGGCATACAAATTTTTTATTCTATTCGGGGAATGAAAATCTTCTTTCTTAATGGGGAGATCTTTAGGTTCTTCCGGTTTTTCTGCTGTTTTTACAGGTTTTGTTGTTTCTGCCGTTTCTGTTATTTCCGCAACAGGTTCTGTGACGAGGGGTTCTTGTTGGGTTAAATTTTCTTCAGCTTGAGTTTTTTCCACAACGGGAATAAAGCGTCCGTCAACAGGAATGTAACGCTTGATATTATTGTCCGGATTAACGCTTTGCTTGGCTTTATATGCCGCAGGGTTTGGTATGGGCGGTAATTTTTCATAATGCGGTTTAAGTTCGCTTGCAGGTATAAAAAAATCAGCAAACGCTATGGACGTTTGGCAAAAAAGTGTTGCAAACAGTGCAAAATATATATAACGTTTCATCCTACAAGCCTTTCAATATAGACCTAAGCTAAGGATAGAATATATGAAAAAGCTTTTTGATGTGTTAATTTTTGCAAATTTATTTTTAGGCGCGTTTTGTGCTGAAGCAAAAACAAGCGCGGAAAAGCTGTGTCTTCAAAACTCCTTAAAGCCCGAGGTGATTATTGAGGTTTCATACGGGGAGCTTAAGTATGATTTTAGCAAAAATAACAGAACTTTAACACGTATGCATCTTCGCAATTATGGCGGTACTGTTTTGCCGGGAAGGCAGGTGCATGGTTTGGCCTCGTATGATTTGGCAACAGAAATTACTTTTCAGCTTCAAAAAAATTCTTTTTCTAATAAGGCAACCTGCGTTTATCCCCTATATGTGACACTTAAAGTAGGTGTTCAAAACCCAACCATTTACATTTCTAAAAATTTGAAAAAAGGTTCCTGTTCTTATGAAGTGGCGCTCCGTCATGAACAAACGCATCAACAAATAAATGCGGAGATTTTTGAAGCATTTTTCCCAAAAATTGAGCAGACATTTTTAAATGTTGTATCTAAATATGCCCTCGTCAGTTCAAGTTCAGACATAAGCATGACTCAAGTTCAAAAAAACTTGCAAGCCAAATATCTTGAAGCCCTCAACCCCGTCATCGAAGAAATAAAATCGACCATTAAGGAAGAGCAGTCGAAGCTCGACAGTATAGAGAACTATAATTATGAAGAATCTATATGCAAGGGGAAAGGTGTATAGCGGCACATCTAAAGTTGGGAATGCGTCTAATGGGCGCCTAGAGCAATTTCAGGGGCAAAAGTGTCCTCACGTACGTCTTATGTACGCTGCGGTACTTTTGCCCCTTAAATCACTCTAATCACCTCATTATCCGCATTCCCGTGAATTATGAGAAAAATAAGGCTTTTTTCTTTTTCCTTTATAAGTTGAATCTTAAAATATACACAATCTTTAGTTGTGCATTTTAGTGTGTTTAAATTTATTGAAAAATCAAGGGGTTATGAGGAAGTATAGCAAAAAAAAGGTACCTCAAAATTTACGTAAAGTCAAGCAAAAAAAATCAAGTAAAATCAAGGGTTCGAGGTTTTAAAAACTATAGCAATTTAAATGTACCTTTAAATTGATTAATCAAGAAGGAGTACATTCATGAGAGTTTTAATACTTATACTCGGTATTTCCTTCGCGGTGGACGCATGGGCGGCTTGCTCGCCCATGCCAAGCTGTGAGGAGCTTAACTATACAGATACATATTGTTCGGGCGAATATGTGACTTGCCCGTTTGATTCAAGTAAGAAAAAATGCCTTCCGTCGCCAAAAGAAGAATGCGAGGGTTATCCGTTAACAACATGTCCGCAACAGGGCGTGTGCGAAAATTGCCCTGAGAATCCTGCGCGGAAAAGGTTGGCAAATTGCTTAACACCAACACCGGCAGAATTATGCGCCGCATATCCGCTCACGACTTGTCCGACAGGTGGTGTGTGCGAGAGTTGCCCTGATGATTCAACGCGTGTCAGGTTGGCAAGCTGCGAATCTTCATCACCGGGACAGGTTTGTTCAGATTATCCTCTTTCAAGTTGTCCTACTCATGGTGTGTGTGAATATTGTCCAGATGACAGATCACACGTTAAGATGACAGGTTGCCAAGGGCAATACTATCGTTACTATGATAAATGTTATGGAACAACTTGTAGTTCCCGTTATCCGAACAGAAAAGACCTTGTTATGAAAGCAATTGAACAAAGCTCTATTCTTGACAATTATGCTAAAGCTTGGCAGAACGGTGGATGGCTTGCGTATAGAGATACATTTTCTGAGTATCAGATACGAATGTATGTTGAAGATTTTGCTATCAGTATAGAAAACGCTATGAGTGGTACTTATTGCTACAGTAGAGGGGAAGATACGTATGTCTATGCTACTGACTACTATGATTCTAAATATAGTGGTGACACAACTGTTGGTGGTAAAGTAACGCAGTGCTGCTCCGCCAGAGATTCTGCGGGCAGAAATTCTATTTGTGATACCATCAAAGATTATGTCATGCAACAGTGTGAAGAAAGAAGATCACGTCTTGTGCCTTCGGGTGTATCCGGCGATGTCTGCATGGGTAACGGTACCCCTAGTTGGTCAGGCGTTATTGCACCGAATTATTTTGATGATATTTATAACTACTATACTCTTTGTGAAGAGGCCCTGAAAGGCGCCGGTTTAAAGATACAGTAGTTTTTTGGAAGCAAAAACCCGATGTCTTAGGACATCGGGTTTTACACTGTACGTCACTCTGAGCCATAGGCGAAGAGTCCAGGACAAAAAATTAGCTACTTTCATCGACATCATCTTCTAAAGTGATTTTGAGTGTTTTGTTGTACATTTCCAAATAATCGATCATCTTGCTCCAAGAAATACAACCTTTTCCACTTTCTAAGAAATCAAGTTCATAAAGCGGAATATTGATTTTGCGTGCCGTTTGTTCCAGAGTTTCCCGTCTTTTAAGACGCTCTTCACGAAAAAGCGTCATCATCGTTTTTTTGATGTAAAGTGTAAGGTCTTTGTTTTTTATTTTCATTTTCAGCTCCTTGAGGTTAAAGAAAACCACCTTTTAAAAAGGTGGGGAGCTAAACAAACTGCTACTAATCAGTCTTCCTTATTCGAGCAAAAGCCTTATGTCGGAAACTCCCCTTGGTAAGGAGTTTAGTAGTAAGATGTTGTTTAGACACCACCGCCCAACGACGGCAGAGATTATGTTAAATAAAAATCTGATTTTTGCAAGTATTTTTTATAGATCTGATTTATTTTCCTGAATTTTTTGTGGTCAAAAAAAACCGCCCCGAATGGTGAACTGTACCCTAAAATTTGGACAATAAAAAAAGGTCCCAGGGGCAACTCAAAGAGTGCTAGTTAAATGACATCG
>CANRJO010000002.1 GCA_947630965.1 uncultured Alphaproteobacteria bacterium | reverse complement strand
CCTGTTATGCCCGCCAATGCCCCGATGGTTATACCATAACAGATGCTCGTATTGAGGATTGTGGACGCACAAAAGATAAAGGTTGGACATGGGAGAGCAAAGGTCAAAGCGGCGAACAGATTTGCGGCAAATGCACCGCAAAACCATGTCAAGAGGGCTATAACACATCAAACGATATTTCAGATTGCGGCTATGCCGGCACAAAATATGCCGAGAAAGTGGCAAGCCAAACGCAATACAACGGTGACGACACCTGTTATAAATGCGTATGCAACGCAACGGATGACAATTGCCCGTGGACAGAGGGTGAACAAGGCGATGGCGAATTAAGTGAAAAATGTTGCAATGATAAATATCAAAGTTGCACGAGCACATGTCCGGCAGAGGTAGAAGTTCCGGAAAATGCTGAATGCATTCATAACTGTACGGGTTGCGGAAAAAAGGTGTGCACAGACTGGAAATGCAAACAAGGCTATACACCAAACGGCAATCTTTGCAATGTTGCGATGTGTCCGAAGGGAAGCGCAACAAGCGAGGCAGAGTGCGGCAAGGAAGCTTCGGGTTGGAATTTGGGTACTGTTACGGGTTATAGCGGTACTCATCCTTGTAAGACTTGCGAAGCCAAAGATTGCCCGGGTGGCTCAAGCACGACCTACCAAAGCGTAGAGGACTGTGCAGAGGGTTGCGCCACTTACAACATCAAAGGTTATTCAGGCGATAAAAAGTGTGGTGTATGTTATTATACTGTTGATGAGAAAGTTCCTTCGCATGCAAAATGTACATACACAACAAAATGCGAGAAAGGCTCTGCTTGCACCAAATGGGAATGTGATGAGTGGTATAAAAAAGACGGCTCGAGCTGTGTACCGGCGGATTGTCCGACGGATTTCAGCACAGAAATACGCCAAGGTTCTGATTGTGGCACGGAAAGCGGTTGGTCTGTTGAGTTTAGTGGTAAAAGCGGTGAAAAACAATGCGGTCAATGCAAATGTACTTCAAACTGCAAATGGAATAATGATAACAAAGGCACGGCAAACCTTAGTAATCCATGTTGCAACAACAATTACGCCACTTGCACAAGTACGTGCAAAAAGGTGGAAATTCCCGAGCATGCCTCATGTAAAACAACTTGCACAGGCTGTGAGAAAGAAGTCTGCACGGAATGGGAGTGCGACAAGAGATACATAAAATCAAACGACATCTGTGTGCCACAACCTTGTGAAGTCGGCTATGTTTATTATGCAGACGGCACATGTGAAAATGTGAGCGAATATGTCAAAGATTCTTCACCCCTACCGGTTGGCGTGGTTTATTGGATAGAAGATAGTAATGCTCAATATGGTAAAGTCATTAACCTAAAAAACTTGGTTAAATCTTCAAACACCGTTCCCTTTGATCCGGCAAATCCGTATGCTGAGGGAGTCAAGAAAAGCGTTGACCTAATGTGGGGATACAGTGGCTATGATATTCCAAGCTTACCAAACTATAATACTTCAACCGGTAACTCGATGGAACTCCTAAAGGAAAGACATCCTGATGTTTATGATGGTCGGAAAAATACGAATAGGATTCTATCGGCAGATAAGCCTGAGTGTAATTATGAGAAAAACACATCTCAGTATTACTATAAATGTATTCCGGAAGCGGCACAGGCAACGCATGATTTTTATCCGCCAAATGTTGATCCAAAAAATTCGATTGTTGGGGCAGAGCGTTGGTATTTACCTGCTATCGGGGAAATGAAGGACTTATATGGATATGATAACAGCAAAGTAACTAACGATAGCGATGACGCAGCCAGAACAGGGCTTGTCAAAAAAATTGTTAATGAGACCTTAAGCGCCTTAAAAAACCAAGATGTTCCTGCAGAAACTATAACGTCAGATGATTATCTCGTATCGTCAGAAAGGGATGCAAGCGATATTGTTCTAATAGACATGGGAAATGGTTCTAGTAACATATCTAGCTATAAGTCTTATGACAAACCTGTTCGTGCAGGTCTTGAATATGGTTGCCCCAAGAATGCGGTTTCAAAACTACCTGAACACGCCATTATAGATTCAACATGTATAGCTTTAAGTGGCGAAACAAAATATAGATTGGAATGTGAAGATGGTTTTGTGCTGAATGATGAGGGTACCGCTTGTTATTGCGAACAATTTGCCACTTCAGCCTGTGCTGTTGGGAGCATCTACTTTACCGATGGCACATGCGTCACAACCGATATGTACATAAAGGCTTGCTCCATACCTTCAAATAAGGTTCCTGTTGGCGTGGTTTATTGGGCTGAAGATGGTGGTAAACATTTCAAGATAATTAACCTTAAAGACTTGGGCAGAAAATCATCAAGCGATCCTTTTGATCCACAAAATCCGTACGATACGGCTTATTCGATGCTCAACTGGAGTACTTCCACAAAGACAGATATACCTGATTTGAAAACATGGACTATCGCAGATGTCTCCAAAGCAGCAAAAACTGAAAATCGGACAAATGAGTTTTGGTCAGGTGGTCAAAAATATACGGATATTTTATCAAATTATCTGGCGGATAATTTACAGTATGCGGCGCCTGCAGCAAAGGCATTTTATCCGCCTGAAGTGAACGTAAATGATCCAAGACATAGCGCCGGGCATTGGTATTTGCCAACAATGGGTGAATGGATGGATCTGGTTGGCTATGACTTACAAGCCATGGAGATGGGTTGCAAGAACACCTCCTCTAGCGGTCAAGGTGCAACAAAAGCATCGTTAAGGCTTGTTAACAAAGCATTACAAGCCTTAAAAAACAGAGGAGGTAAAGCAAAAGAGTTAGCTGAATCTGGCTATTATTGGACATCTTTAGAGTATTCTTCAACTTATGCTTGGGGAATAACGGCTGCTGGCTATAGAGATAAAATAGGCAGGGATGCCAACAAGTATGTCCGCGTAAGTTTGGAGATTGGTTGCCCAAGCAATGCTGTTTCAAAACTTCCCTCTCATGCCACCTCAGGTTCAGTATGTACAGCCTTAAACGGCGATACAAAATATAAATCTTTTAATTGTGAAGACGGATATGTCGTAAATATGGCAGGCACAGAGTGTGTCAAAGGTTGTGCGGTTGGTGATGTGTTTTATGCAGATGCCTCCTGTGGCAAAGCTGATAACTATGTTGCAGAAATTTCGCCAAAACCTGTTGGTGTTGTTTATTGGGTTACAGAAGACGGACAGCATGGAAAGGTCATTAACCTTAAAGACTTGGGAAAAAAATATAGCGAGCTATTTGATCCGGAAAACCCGTATGATACTTCTTACGGCTTATATTGGGGATTTTATGGCTATGATGTGCCAGATTTACCAAACTATACGAGCTGTAATAGTAGTATGTTAGAATGCTTAAAATCAAAAGATTCAGATTGTTATGACGGTAAAGCAATTACACAAAAACTTGATAAAACGGGTCCTTATTGTAGTTATTCTCCTTGGACATCTGAGTCTGATAGAAGGCGCTACACCCTGTTCTGCATAGCGCAACAAGCAGAGGCAACGTTGGCATTTTATCCGCCTGAAGTTCAGCCTGATGATCCGATTGTGGGTAAAGGAAATTGGTACTTGCCTTCACTTGGCGAACTAATGGATTTATATGGCTTTTATGTAGAATGTCTTGAAAAATGCGACTCACCTTCAAGTGAAATAGCGACGGGAATAACTTTGACGCTTGTGAATCAAACTTTAAAAGCTCTCGGAGATAAAGGCGTTGATGCTAAAAAAATTGCTGAAAAAGGATATGGAACTGCTTGCTCTTATAGTTCTTCAATGGAGTCTAGTTCAGAGAGATTTTGGCTGTTAGATATGTGTGATGGTGACATGTGGACGAGATATAGGGATAGTAGTGATGCTAGAGTCCGTGCATCTCTGCAGTTCTAGCATATGCCCTAAATTGGGAACAAAAATAAGGTTCTTGACTTTGGCGGCGGCTTGGCATTATGCTCTCAATAATATTTTATATGATGCGAGGTCTTTATGTCAAAACTCATCTCAAGCCGCCGCTTTGCGCCTTTGCTCATCACGCAATTTTTAGGTGCGTTTAATGATAACTTGTTCAAAAACGCCCTCTTAACCATGGTTGCGCTTCAAATGGCGGAGCTTTCGCACATTCTTTCAAATGTGATTGCGGGCGTTTTTATTTTGCCGTTTTTTCTATTTTCGGCAACGGCAGGCGAGGTGGCGGATAAATATCCACGGCACAAAATTGCCCGCGCATTGAAAGCGCTTGAAATTATCTTAATGCTTGGCGTGGCGGTTTCTTATGCGTTTCATAGCATAACGCTTTTAGTGATTATTATGGCGCTCATGGGCACGCAATCAGCGCTTTTCGGACCGGTGAAATACGCGCTTTTGCCACAACATTTAACCACAAATGAGCTTATCACGGGCAATGCTTATATTGAGGCAACAACCTATTTAGCTATTCTTGCGGGGCTTATTTTAGGCACGCTTTTGCCTGCACCTCTAAGCATTGCTTTGCTGATAATACTTGCCGCCTTGGGTTATCTCTCTTCTATGTTGATTTTGCCGGCACCCGCGCCACGCCCCAAACTTCAAATCAGGTTTAATATTTTTCAATCGCTTTTTTCAAATTTTAAGTTCTTAAAGCGTCAAAGACCTTTGCTTGAAAGTGTGCTTGGCGCCACTTGGTTTTGGACATTGGGCGCCTTTGTCGCGGTGCAGATTTATCCGCTTTGCAGTCAAATTTTAAACGCCGATGAAACAGTCATTTCTTTCTTTTTGGTTTTGTTCTCCGTTGGCGTGGCGTTGGGCGCCTACGTTTGCAACCGTCTGCTTTGTGGCAATATTTCCGCAGTTTTCGTGCCGCTTACCGCTTTTGCCATGGCGTTTTGCTTGTTAGTTTTGGGGCTTTTGACAAGCGCTTACCCCACGCCCACCGAACAACTTAATCTTTCAGCTTTTGCCCATGCGCCGAACGCTTTCGGCATCAGTTTCAGCCTGTTATTATTAGCCTTTTTCGGCGGACTTTACATCGTGCCCTTAAATGCCTTTATGCAACACCGCGCGCCAAAGGCTTACACCGCCTCGGTCATCGCGGGCAACAACATCTTAAACGCCTTGGGCATGACGCTTGTTGCCTTGTTGGCAGTTGTTCTCTTTCAGCTTGGGCTTTCCTTGCCGCAAATGTTTTTCCTGATTGCCACGCTCGGCTTTTTAATTGCCGTTTTCATCTGCCACCGCTTGCCGGATTTCTTCACGCGCGGGCTTTTACAAGCCTTGCTGCGCTTGATGTTTCGCACACAGGTTTTCGGGCTTGAAAATTTCAAAAAAGCGGGGCGCAAAACGGTCATTATCGCCAACCACGTTTCGCTTTGGGACGGCGTGCTTTTGGCGGCGTTTATGCCCGAGCGCATTACCTTTGCCATAGACCGCGGCTGGACGCAAAAATGGTATATGCCGATCATCCGCCTTTTGGTTGATTTTTATCCGGTTGACGCTGAAAATCCGCTCTTGGTGCGCCGCCTGATTGAAGAGGTTAAAAAAGGTCGCCGCGTAATGATTTTTCCGGAAGGGCGCATTACACTCACCGGCAAAGTCATGCAGGTTTTTGACGGCGCCGCCATGATTGCCGCCAAGGCGGGAGCAAAGCTCTTGCCCGTCCAAATTGACGGCGCGCAATATTCTAAACTTTCGTATGTGAAAGATAAATTTAACTGCCGCTTTTTCCCAAACATCAACTTGCACATTTTGCCCGCGGCGCATTTTGACTTGCCTGTTTCAAAAGAAGAGCGCGCGCAAACGGCGCACAGGCTTTATGGCTTAATGACAAATATGATGTTTGAAACCGCCGATAAATCGCCGGATTTATTCACGGCGTTGCAAAAAAGCGCCAAAAGGCACGGTGCAAAACACGTGATTGGGCTTGATTTAACGGGCGAACCCCTAACGTATAAAAAGCTCATTCAAGACGCCGTTTCCTTGGGCGAGGCGTTGCGGGTAAGGCTTGCAAAAGAAGAGCTTGTCGGGCTTCATATTTCAAACGGATTTTTGTTCTTGAAAGCCTTTTTTGCCTTGCAATATTTAGGCAAATCCGCCGTGTTCGCGCCTGATGAAAACGCCCTTAAAATGCTTGAAAAACACGGTGTGAACATTTGCTTGACAGCAGAAGATTTAGAGCTTTCAAGCCTTGAAACGTTAAACATTACAAAGCTTAAAATCAGGCGTGTTTTCCGCGCATTTTCATCAGCAAGCGGCAAGCTTAAAATTTTGGGTTTTGAGGGACAAAACAAAATTGAACTTTTAGCACAAGACTTGCTTGAAAACGCCCGCGCGCTTGATGTCGTTTTGCCCCTAAACAGCGCCGATGTTGCCCTTAATTGCTTAAATCCTGCGGATTTCAAGAGCTTTGTTTTGGCGGTATTGCTGCCGCTTTTAAGCGGTGTAAAAACACTTTATTGCCCCAAACATTATGTTTCATTTATGCCGCGGCTTTGTTATAATTTTTCCGCAACGCTGATTTTTGCCGAACCGCAAACGTTTGAAGCGGCGGAGGCGCAAGCAACGGCGTTTGACTTTTTCAACCTCAAAATGGCGTTTGTCTGCAATCAAAAAGCGCCGATAACGCTCCTTGAAAAGTGGCTCAAGCAATACGGCGTTCGGCTGTTAGAGGGCTACACGCCTAAAGGCTCGGCGCTTATCAAAAGCATCAACACCCCGCTTTATTACAAGTTCGATTCGCTCGGATGCCCGCTTCCCGGTGTGCATCTGAAAACCGATAATGACGGTTTTGTCATATAAATTAAAACTTAAAGCTTGTTTTTTATAAAAATACGCCTTATTTTGTAACCTAAGAGGAAAATATGGCAACGCCTGATTTTGAAATAAAATCTTCTGTTTTAACCGTGCGTTTGGGCGGTAACCTGACGCATGTGGAAAGCCCCGCGGCGCTTTTTCAGGCGGCGCAAAATCTTGAAACCAAAAAAATCAGCGTCCTCACAGAGGGCTTAAAAGCTTGGGATTCCACGCTGGTCTCGATTCTCTTTGAACTCCAAAACATCAGCCACGCGCGCAAAATCGGCTTTGAGGCCAAAGGCTTGCCCCAAGGCTTGGCACGTCTTTTGGCTTTGGCACAGGCGGTGCCACAACATGTTGATAAGGTAGTCGTTGAAAAAGAACCTTTGTTGGATAGGTTAGGCAGTTGGGGCATCAATCTTTTTAATATCTTTTTGAAAGGTTGGCACTTCACGGCGGAAAATTTGGCGGCATTAGGGCGCTTTGCCACAGGTAAAACAGCCGCGCGGAAAGTAGACTTTTTGTTTGCATTGGAAGATTGCGGCCCAAAAGCCTTAGGTATTGTCTCGCTCATTAGTTTTATGGTTGGGCTGATTTTAGCATTTGTCGGTGCCATTCAGCTCAAAACATTCGGCGCGCAGGTTTATGTGGCAAGCCTTGTGACCATTGGCATGATCCGCATTATGGGCGCGATTATGGCAGGCATTATCATGGCAGGTCGCACAGGGGCAAGCTTTGCCGCCACGCTTGGCACTATGCAGGTTAATGAGGAGATTGACGCACTTAAAACAATGGGCGTTCCCGTTTCCGAATTTTTGGTTTTGCCGCGTTTGGCGGCACTTGTGATTGCGATGCCGATTTTAACCATGCTCGCTGATTTTATGGGCATGTTGGGCGGTGCTTTTGTAGGCGTTTTGCTTTTAGACATTCCCGCGGTGGAATATTGGCGTTATTCTTGGCAGGCTTGGGGTTTAACAAACTTTTTTGTCGGGCTTTTCCATGGCTTTGTGTTTGGGTTTATCATCTCCCTTTGCGGTTGTTATTACGGCATAAACAGCGGGCGCAATGCCGACGGCGTTGGCGTTGCCACCACCAAAGCGGTTGTCGCGGGCATTGTGTGGATGATTATCGCCACCGGGTTCATCACTTTTTGCTGCGAGAGGTTAGGGATATGACAACAGATAAAATCGTGGCAAAAAATTTGCAAGTGGCGTACGGCCCAAAGGTCATTATCAAAACGGCGGATTTTGCCGTGAAGCAAAATGACATTTTCATCATTATGGGCGGCTCGGGCAGCGGCAAAAGTAGCCTTTTGCGCGTGCTGACGGGTTTAATGCCGCCCGCGAAAGGCACCTTTTGGGTTGACGGCACGGATTACCCCGCGGCTGATGATGAAACCAAGCTTGAAATTATGAAAAAAGTGGGCATTTTGTACCAAAGTGGGGGCTTGTTTTCTTCCATGACATTAGCGGAAAACGTGGCGTTACCGCTCCAAAAATACACGGATTACTCGCCCGCCACGATTGATGAATTGGTCAACTTAAAGCTCGCCTTGGTAGGCTTGAACGGCTATAACGATTATTATCCGGCGGAAATCAGCGGCGGCATGAAAAAACGTGCCGGCTTGGCGCGTGCCTTGGCGCTTGATCCCGAGATTGTTTATTTTGACGAGCCTTCCGCGGGGCTTGACCCAATCAGCTCCACGCGGCTAGATAATTTAATGAAAGACATCAACCAAAGTTTGGGCACCACGCTTGTGGTTGTGACGCACGAGCTCGATTCCATTTTTGCCATCGGCACAAACGGCATCTTTTTAGACGCGGCAAGCAAAAGCTTAACCGCGCACGGAAACCCGCATGATTTGCTCAAAAATCCGCCCAACGAAACAGTTTATAACTTTTTGACAAGAGGAAAAGAAGATGAAAAAACAGCCTAACAAAAAGACCGTTGCCATGTTTATCATTCTTGGCGTGCTTGTGTTTGCAGGTATCATTTTTAAGCAACTGGAAGACAAGTTTATAACGGATAAAAACTTGGCGGTGATGTATTTTAACGAATCAATCAAAGGTTTATCGATTGGCTCGCCGGTGGTGTATGAGGGTGTGCAGGTCGGCAAAGTGGTTGATATTCAAATTTTAACTGATCCGCGCACCTTAGAGTTCAGCATTCCGGTTTATGTGCATTTTGATGAAGCGGGCGACATCAGCGGGTTGGCGTTTGAACGTGAAATGACGCGGCATCAGATTTTGCTTTTGCTGATTAACAAGGGCTTACGCGCGCGGCTCGGCACGCAAAATTACTTAACCGGACAACTGATGATTGAACTTTTAATGTTGCCCGACACGCCGATTGATTTGCACCCGAACGGCGTTATCAAAGGCGCGTTTGAGATTCCGACCGTGCTTTCGCCGTTTGCAGGCTTAACCAAAGATTTCAATGAACTCCCCTTGCGTGACATTGTGGAGCGGATTAATATTGTTTTGAAAAATTTTGAAGAGCAACTGCCGGTCATTTTGCCCAATATGGCAAGTTTCAGCCAAAAACTCAACGGCTATGTCAGCAAATCCGCGCCGCAGACGGCTCAAACATTTAACCAACTTGACGCCACCTTGAAAGATGTTGGCGCGGCGGCTAAATCGGTCAAGAATTTAACGGATTACTTGGAGCGCCATCCTGATGCGCTTTTGAAAGGGAAGAAATAAATGAAAAAAATACTGATTTTGGCAACCGTTTTTGTGCTTTTTGGTTGTTTCGGACACACGCCGAACAGCAAGTTTTATCTTTTGGAAAACTTAAAAGAAACAGCGGTTGTTTCAACAAAAAACGTCAATATCGCTGTCACAGACATTGGGCTTCCGGTTTATCTGCAAAAACCGCAGATTGTTTTGCAAAACGGTTCAAGCCCGGAGCTTAAAATTTCGGAGTTTAACCGTTGGGCGTCCGACTTAACGTCCATGCTTCAAAATACCCTGATTGAAGACTTGCAACAAGCCTTTCCGAATGCCGAGATTAAGACGCTTCTTTACGGCTCGCACCCGCAATTTATTGTGAAAGTCAACATTGAAAAGTTAAGCGGTTGGCTTGGAAAAAAGGCGCTTTTAACCGGCAGTTTTCAAATTGTGAACGCGCAAAACAAAGTGTTGGCAGAACAAAATTTTGCCAAGAAAGCAAGCGCAGGTAAAACTTATGAAACTTACGTAAAGGCACAAAGCAAGCTTTGGGCAGAAGTTGCCGACGAAATTGCCACGCGGATAAAAGGACTAATGTAAAATGAACGTTTGGACGCAACCTATTTTGGAAATCAGTCTCAAGAACATTTTGAGCAATTTCCGAAAAATGCAAAAAATTGCCAAAGGTGCAGAAGTGGCCGCCGTTGTTAAGGACGATGCCTATGGTTTAGGCGCGGCGGAAGTGGCGCCGTATTTGCACCAAAAGGGCGGCTGCCGCACGTTTTTTGTGGCACATGCGGCAGAGGGTGCGGCTTTGGCACCCTTAATGCCCGAGGCTGAAATTTTTGTTTTGCAAGGTGTTGGTGCAGATAGCCTGCCGTGGTTTAAGGAATACCCCACGCTTATCCCCGTTATTAATTCGCCACAGATGTGGTCTTTTTGGCAGAAATCAGGGCTTAAAAAGCATAAGGCGGCGTTGCAGGTTGAAACGGGGCTCAATAGGCTTGGCTTTCGCTTAAACGAGGTGGTGGCACTTTCGGCAAAAGAAAGGGAATCTTTTTGTTTGCTGATGTCACACTTGGCTTGTGCCGATGAAAAAGGTCACTTTTTAAACACGCAACAGCTTGAAAATTTTTTAGCGCTAAAAAAACAATATTTTCCAAAGACCAAAACATCGCTTTCAGCCTCTGACGGGGCGTTTTTGGGCGGCGATTTTTTGCAAAATTTAATCCGCCCCGGTGCGGCGCTTTACGGCATCAATCCGGCGCCGTATCAGAAAAATCAAATGAAAAATGTGCTGTGTTTGAAAGCCCCGCTATTACAAGTTGCGGATTTAAAAAAGGGCGAATATGTCGGTTACGGCGCCACATATCAAGCCCCGAAAAACGGGCGTTTGGGCATTGTTTCCATAGGTTATGGCGATGGTTTGCCACGTGCGCTTTCAAACAAGGGAAAAGTGTTTTTCCTCAAAAACGGCAAACCTCGAGTCGCACCAATTATCGGGCGAGTGTGCATGGATAACATCATGGTGGATCTTTCAGCATTTAAAGATATTGAGGTTGGCGAAACTGCTTACCTGATTGCGGATTTTTACCCCCTTGACGACATGGCGTTGGCGGCGGATACCATTGCCTATGAGCTTGTTTCAAGACTTGGCAAAAACCGCCGCTTTAACCGAAAATATATCCGTTAATGTTGCCAAGTGCTTGCAATGTCTGAAAGATTAGTTGTCCCTACTTGCTTCGGATGATAAGTAACGCCGTTCAGGGTAAGCGTGTCGGTGGTGTTGGTCGCGACAATGTTGGTTGGCGTCGTTTTATTACTAAATGTCAAATTTAAAACGGAAGGATTTTGCTCGGTACCCTTAAGCGTGATGGTTGCCGCAGAATTGGAGTTAATATAATTTTTAACCGAGGTCGTCAAACTTGATTCGTTTAAGACAATTTTCTGTTCTTCTCCACCGTTGCTATTTCCATAAAAAAGGCCATATGCTTTGAGGTTAGCTTGACTGTTTATAAAGGTTGCAGATCCCCTATGGGTAAATCCGACCCCTTCAATATCCGCATCAAGAGAGGAGTTTGTAAAAGTTAAATTTGTACCCACAAACATATCAGCGCTCGTTCCTTTAATATTGATGGAAACTTGCGCATCAGAGAAGTTAGCGGTGAGAGAATAAAAGCCGCCAAAGTGAACCTTTCCGTCCGCATCAAGAGCAAATTTACCACGAATATCATAAATACCATTGCGAAGACCCGGTCCCCAATGATCAATCGGGTCATTTGAAGTAGCTGAAATTTCTATATTTTCAAGTGAAATGTTATCGGTGTTTTTCCCAACCTTTAAAAGGTTAAACCCTTCTTGCGTTTCTGTTTGTGTGTGGCGAAGCTTGAGGTTTTTCATGCCTGTTTTATTGTTCATGGAAAAAATCGTTAAATTTTCTTTATTCCCCGAAGAAGTAATCGTATGGTTGCCACCGTCAAGGATGGTGTTCGGGGCGAATGTGATGCCTTTGTTTAGAGGAATTTCAATGTCGTTACGCATAGTCACCACTTTGCATTTACCAGAGCTTGCAAGGCTTGCAAGTTCTTCATAGTTGGTTGCAATGCAAGCTTTTTGACAAAGTGTCATTTTTTGGTTGCCCTTGCATTCGATGAGGTCTGCACACCAAGACGTTTTGTCCGATTCCGTAAAACCTAAGGCAGCGCAATTGTACTGCACACATACCTTATAGTCCTG
Source organism: uncultured Alphaproteobacteria bacterium (assembly GCA_947630965.1). Lineage (GTDB taxonomy): Bacteria > Pseudomonadota > Alphaproteobacteria > RF32 > CAG-239 > CANPYS01. The sequence goes on along the minus strand of CANRJO010000002.1, from coordinate 69,373 downwards.
ATCAAATGGACAGTACATATAGCCATCATTCGCACAATTTGGGTCATCTTTAGTGGAATAACCCAAGCTTTCACAATCAGGTAGGGTCTGACAATCCATCGCATTTGCCACATTCGCAAACATCACACCCAACAAAATCAACACATATTGCATTTTATACTCCTCTTTTTCGTTCCTCTCCGTCCGTCATCCTGAGCTTTGCCTGAAGGGCATTCGCGAAGGATCCAGGAGAAAATATAGCTAATTTGTTGTCCTGGACTCTTCGCCTATGGCTCAGAGTGACGTATGGAGTGTGTTTCACTCCTTTCCTGACGTTCGACGGCTGTCGAACCATAGCAATTTAAAGGTACCTTAAAATGCAACGGATTAACCAACGCAAAACTGCGGGTTTTAGAGCTTGACAACCCCATTTTTTTAAGGTACCTTTAAATTGCACCATTAAAAAACGCCGCAGTAATGCGGCGTTAGATGTAGATAAAGAGAAAAATGCTTATTGTAAAACCTTTTCCCAGTTTTTCGAGCTACCTATTTCCGAAAGTTTAGTCATTCCTGCCTGTTTCGGACGATAGGTAATACCGTTAAGAATCACTTTATCCGTTGTGTTTGTCGCCACAATATTGGTCGGAACATCCGTATCCGGCTTATTATATGTCATTTCTAAAATAGAGGGCTGTTCGCCTGTTCCCTTGAGGGTAATGCTTTTTTGAATGTGGTTGCTGATACGATAAGTCGTCTTGCTTGTAAGGCTAGATTTATCTAAGAAGATTTCATGATTCTCTGTTGTATCTCCAAAGAAAAGAGCAGCTGCGCTAATGTTTGCTTGACTGTTTATAAAGGTTGCAGTTCCGTTTTTTGTAAAAGTGGAGCCATCAACACTCACCTCCACTGTAGAGTTTGTAAACGTTAACGTTGAACCCTCCGCCATATCAGCGTTACCAGTTTCCGTTCCCTGAGTAATAATGGAAACCTGTGCATCCGTGAAATTCATGGTATTAAATTGGAAAGCGATAAGTCGAATCCTTGAGTCTAGAGTAAGTGCAAATTTTCCATGGATATTATAAATACCATTGCCAATAACAGGCGCGCGCACATCTTCCACATTGTCTGAATTAACAGTAATATCCACGTTTTCAAGAGAAATGACATCGTCGGGAGCTAAAGAGAACAAGAGAGAATAACCATCTTGCGTCTCTTTTTGTGTATGTTTTAGTTTAAGGTTTTTCAAACCTGTGTTGTTACCCATGGAAAAAACGGTTAAGTCTTTTTGATTTCCCGATGTATAAAGTGTATGACCTCCGCCATCGATGACAGTGTTTTCTGCAAGAGTGACACTTTGGTTTTCGGGGATAGTGATATCGCCCTGCACAGTTGTGACTTTACAATCTCCCGATTCCGCAAGTTCTTTCAGGCTAGTATAATTGGTTGCAAAACATGGTTTTTGACAAAGTGTCATTTTTTCGTTGCCCTTGCATTTGATGAGGTCTGCACACCAAGACGTTTTGTCCGATTCCGTAAAACCTAAGGCAGCGCAATTGTACTGCACGCACACCTTATAATCCTGATCAAACGGACAGTACATATAGCCATCATTCGCACAATTTGGGTCATCTTTGGTGGAATAACCCAAGCTTTCACAATCAGGCACCTTCTCACAATCCATCGCATTTGCCACATTCGCAAACATCACACCCAACAAAATCAACACATATTGCATTTTATACTCCTCTTTTTCGTTCCTCTCCGTCCGTCATCCTGAGCTTTGCCTGAAGGGCATTCGCGAAGGATCCAGGAGAAAATATAGCTAATTTGTTGTCCTGGACTCTTCGCCTATGGCTCAGAGTGACGTATGGAGTGTGTTTCACTCCTTTCCTGACGCATCAATTTAAAGGTACCTTTAAATGCAACAGATTAACCAACGCGAAACTGCGGGTTTTAGAGCTTGACAACCCCAAATTTTTAAGGTACCTTTAAATTGCACCATTAAAAAAACGCCCATATTCATACAGGCGGTTTTTATAATAAAATTACCATAGAACAGGTATCAGCTCCACAAAATTAGGGATAGATTAGGGAAAAATTTACTTTATGGATAAAATAAAGGCTTTCACAAAAACGTGAAAGTTTTATTTTAGGATTGCTAGAGCTTACGGAGCAAGAAGAGCCTAAAAAACAACAAAAGTAATTGTTGTTTTTTAGGTGAGATTACGCGATTGTTAGCTTGCGAGGTGCCGGCAGGCGCCGCTGCAAGCGTTACAGAGCGGTGACCGAAGCGAGTTAGTGTTGCCACAGTAGGCAACACTTATGAGCTAGACCCCCACAGCGAACACCAGATAAAAAATGTCCGCAAATGTAATAGAAAATATAAAACACGGAGAGTAGTGTAGATAGCGTGATTTTTTGCTCAAAAGTACCGCAGCGTACATAGACGTACGTGAGGACACTTTTGAGCAAAAAATTGCGCTAGATGCGCTGCTATACGTGTTTTAGGATTGGTGGAGCTGATGGGGATCGAACCCACGACCTACAGATTGCGAACCTGTCGCTCTCCCAACTGAGCTACAGCCCCAAAGGATGTTTTTAAAAAACAAAAAAAATAATCTGGGGCGGACGATGAGGCTCGAACTCACGACAACCGGTACCACAAACCGGGGCTCTACCAACTGAGCTACGTCCGCCACGGATTAAAGCGTTTGTACAAAGTTTATTGTTGAAAGTCAATAAAAAAATTCAAACTTCAAAAATATTTATGATATTAACAATTTATTGGCGATTTACGGGTTAAAATAAAAGTTAATTGCAACGAAAAAAGTTTTGAGAAAAAATGAAGAAAATAATTTATATATTAGCGGCTTTTGCCTTATTTTTATTAAAATACGCACCTGCTGAGGCGGCGGTTTCGTCCATTATCATAGATGCCGGTAGCGGTAGCGTCTTATATTCGGACAATGCCGATACTTTGCGTTATCCGGCGTCTTTAACGAAACTCATGACTCTTTACATCACGTTTGATGCTTTAGAAAAGGGTAAGCTTTCCTTGGATGACAATCTCAAAATCTCTTACACGGCGGCGGGTCGTTCGCCCTCGCGTTTAGGCTTAACCCCTGGCAAGACGATTGATGTCCGCACGGCGATTTTAGGCACCATCATCAAATCAGCCAATGATTGCGCCTCTGTTTTGAGCGAGGCTTTAGCAAAAGACGAGCGTGAATTTGCACGCCTAATGACGGAAACGGCGCATAAATTGGGCATGAAAAACACCACTTTCAAAAACGCCTCGGGTTTGCCGAACCGTGCGCAAAAAACCACCGCGCGCGATATGGCAATTTTGGCGGCGGCGTTATATCATCATTTTCCGCAATATTACGCTTGGTTCTCGATTCGCTCGTTTGAATTTCAGGGCAAAACGATTTCCGCGCATAACCCGATTTTAGAAGAATTTGCGGGCGCTGACGGCATGAAAACGGGTTATACCGCAGCGGCGGGCTTTAATATTGTGACTTCGGCAAAGCGGGGCAATCATCGCGTGATTGCCGTGACGATGGGACACAAAAAGGCCAAAGATCGTGACCAAAAGGTTTATGCCATGATGGATAAAGCTCTAGAAAAAATGGAACAGACCGACACAATCAACCCGAAAGTTTTAGCCGCTGAAATCAACAGTGCCTTAAAACTCGCGCCCAAAGCCAAAACAAATAAAAAAGCCAAAGTTGTGGCGGGCGATTGGAGCATTCAAATGGGTGCATTCAACACTTATGCCGCGGCAAAAGAAGTGGCGGAAAACAACAAACGCAAGCTTTCGGGCAAAATTAGCGCAAGTCAGGTGAGTGTTGAAAAAGTCTCGCTTAAAAAAGGTGTTGTTTATCGGGCAAAACTGGCGGGTTTGAACAAAAGCAATGCGCAAAAAGCTTGCTCTTGGCTTAAAAAGCAGGGGCAAACATGCGTTGTGATTGCGTCTCAAAAACCGCGGACTTACGCGCAGAGGTAATATGGCTCAAGTAATTGTCATTAGCAGCTTAAATGCGCAATCGGGCAAAACGCTTTTAAGCGCGCATTTAAGTGTTATGCTTTGCAAAGATTATAAAACCGCGCTCTTCGATTCGGCGGCGGAAAAAAGCCCTTTAGCGGCGTTTATTGCAGCGCGCTATCATCTGAATTTGAGCAAAAATTACAATCTTTTTGTGCCCGCTTATCATAGCTTGACCAAAACGGAGCTAACAAACAACCTTTCTCATTTTGATGCCGTCATTTTAGACGCGCCCGATCCCAATTTTTTCCCTGAGGCAGATGTGCTTATCACACCCGTGAAGGGCAAAAGCGGCTTGAGCGCCTTAAGTGAGGCAAAGGCATCATTTGCATCATTGGTTTGGGATGCCAAAAAGCGCCGTGCCGCCATGGGGAAAAACGCCTTTCGTTGGGTGGTTGTCCCGAATGATGATTTTTCCTCGGCCGAAGAGCAACAGCTCCAAAAAACAGGTCGATTCGCAGGCTTTGAAGTGGCGCCACGTTTGCCACATCGGGCGGAATTTGAAACAGGCTTAAAAACAGGCATTACGGTTATGGATAAAGACATAAAAAGTCTAGAAAGTCTTTTCAAAATGCCAGATTTGTACGCCCGGCGTGATTTGAAAAAAATAACTGATTTTATTTGGCAGAACAAATAAATTTTACTTTACGCCTCGAATGTTTTGGGGTTAAATAAGATCTATAAAAATATTTAAAGGAGATGAACGCATGATAAAAACAGTTCAAACAACCCCCTATACCGATCAAAAAATGGGCACCGCCGGCATCAGAAAAAAAGTAACGGACGTTGTGCGCCCAAATTATATTGAAAACTTTATCCAAAGCCTGTTTGACGCCATTGGCGGCGTGAAAGGACAAACTTTTGTGATTGGCGGTGACGGTCGTTTTTATAACGATATTGCCATTCAAAAAATCATCAAAATTGCCGCGGCAAACGGCATGAAAAAACTCATCATCGGACAAAACGGCTATATGTCCACACCGGCAAGCTCCAACGTTTTGCTCAAAAATCATGCCGACGGTGGCTTGGTGCTTTCCGCCTCGCATAACCCTGGTGGCGAAAAAGGCGATTTTGGCATCAAATACGCCACCAAGAGCGGCGGACAATGCTCCTCGCAAATCAGCGATGCAATTTATGCCAAAAGCAAAGAAATCTCATCTTTTAAGATTGAAGACGCGCCCGATGTTAACTTGAAAAACATCGGCATGCAAAAACTCGGCAACATGGAAATTGAAATCATTGACCCGATTGTTGATTATGTTGAAATGATGCAAAACATTTTTGACTTTGAGGCCATCAAAAAACTTTTCAAATCAGGCTTTACCATGTGCTTTGACGCGATGAACGCCGTCACGGGTCCTTATGCGATTCGCATTTTTGAAGAAATTTTGGGCGCGCCCAAAGGCTCTGTCAAAAACTTTACGCCAAAGCCTGATTTCGGCGGGCTTCACCCTGATCCGAACCTGATTTATGCCAAAGAGCTCGTTGATTTAATGTATTCTGATCACGCACCAGATTTCGGAGCGGCAAATGACGGCGACGGCGATCGTAATATGATTTTGGGACGCAAATTTTTTGTAACCCCGAGTGATAATTTAGCGCTTTTGACAGATAATTACAAACTCATCCCGGCTTATAAAAACGGCATTCACGGTGTGGCAAAATCGGCGGCAACCTCAACGGCGGTTTGCCGTGTGGCAAAAGCTTTAAATGTGGATTGCTATGAAGTGCCGACAGGCTGGAAATATTTTTGTAATTTAATGGATTCTAAGCGCATCACATTTTGTGGGGAAGAAAGTTTTGGCGCAGGCTCAAGCCACATTCGTGAAAAAGACGGCATTTGGGCGGTTTTATTCTGGCTCAATATTTTAGCCGTTACGGGCAAAACGGTGGAAGAAGTCGTCCGCGATTTTTGGAAAAAATATGGTCGCAGCTATTATTTGCGCTTTGACTTTGAGGGCATTGACACAACTGTCGCCGATAAGCTGATGGCAGATTTAGAAACAAAACTCCCAACCTTAAAAGGCAAAGATTTTGATGGTTACAAAGTTTCCGAGGCAGGCGCCTTCATTTATCACGACCCCGTGGACGGCTCAAGCACTAAAAACGGCTTAATTGCTTGGTTTGAAAACGGCGCACGGATTGTTTATCGCCTTTCAGGCACAGGCACAAACGGCGCTACACTTCGAGTCTATTTAGAAGTTTTTGAAAAATCAAACTTTGATGCCGAACCGAAAAAAATGTTAGAACGCCTTGCCGAAGTTGCCTTTGAAATTGCGGAAGTGAAAGCGCGCACGGGCAAAGCCAAGGCAGACGTTATAACCTAGAGGAAAAAGATGTTAAAAAAGCGCGTACCCGACAGACCAGATCAACAGCTTGAATCAACGTTGATTGCGCTTGTTTACGCGCTGATTGCCTTAACAATCAGCTTGTTGCTTTTGTTCATTTATCCGCAACAATCGCTTGTGCTGATTATGGCAATTTTAATAATCACCGTCTTATCAATCGGGCTTGCCATCAGGGTTTTAGGCTCTAGTGAAGACGCTATAGCCTTTGGCGGTTTGGTAAGTGAAATCATGCAAAGCCGCCATATCATCAAACGCATTGATAATGCCGATGGCGCGCCCATCATTGAAAATTTGCCGGCGCAAAACTTTTTCCAAACGGACGAAAAAGTCATTGATTTTTTAGAAAAAAATCTTTCCGAAGAAGCAGACATCACGGATTTTGAGCGCCTAAAAACCGCGCTAAAAAAACTGCGCGAGGAAGAAATAACGCTATCGCTTAATGTGGACGGCAAAGGGTGGTATAAAGTGGCGTTGCGCCCCATAAGTTTGAAGAAAGCGGCGCTGTTTGAGGAAGAATATTCCATTGAAAAAATCAAGCGCGAAACATATTTTTTATGGACGGTTGAGAACATCACGGCAGCGCGCAACATGGGGCAGATTTTTGAAAACGAACGCCAGCGCCTGCATAACTTCATACAATATTTACCGATTGGTATTTTCACGGCGCGCACAGACGGAACGTTGGAATATGTTAATGAAACGTTTGCGCGCCTGTTAGGTTTTAATCGGGAAGATTTAATCGGCAAAAACTTAACCCAACTTTGCATAGATAATGCCCTCACAACGCCTTTTGAGGGGCTGAACTTTTTTAAAACAGCCGATAAAACAAACGCCCAATTTTTTGTGGTTCAGAACAATTTTAAAGAAAATGATGAGGTCAAAATCAGAGGGCTGATCTTGCGCCATGTGCCACTTGATTCTGAAATTTTGGAAAGCCGCAATTATGTAACTGATGAAATAGACTGGTTGTTTAACACGGCGCCCACAGGCATTTTATTTGTTGATAAATTAGGGCGGATAGAGCATGCAAACGCAAAATCAGCGGAAATTTTAGACACGCCTTTAAGTGAATTGACAACTAAAAAATTGAAAGATTTTTTCCAAGCCAAAGCGCTAACTTTGTTGGAAGAAGTTTACAATCAGTACGCGAAGTCCGAAAAAAATCGCGATATGAACAAGCTTGAAACGCGCTTAAAAGCGGGTAAAATTGTGCGTGTTGTTACGGCGCCGCGCCGTCGGGGGCACAGTGCGCAGAAATCTTATGATGGGCTTGTTTTGTATTTAACAGACGTGACCGAACAAAAAAATCTGGAAATGCGTGCCGTACAAGGGGGAAAAATGCAAGCCATGGGACAAATGGCAGGCGGTGTTGCGCATGATTTCAACAATCTTTTAACCGCCATGATTGGCTTTTGCGATCTTTTATTGCAGCGTCACAGCGTTGGCGACCCCTCATTTGCTGATTTAATTCAGATCAAGCAAAACGCCAACCGTGCGGCAAGTTTGGTGCGGCAATTATTAGCATTTTCGCGCCAACAACCCTTAAATCCAAAGCGCATAGATGTCACGGAAAACTTCATTGAGCTTTCGCATTTATTAAAGCGTATTTTGGGCGAGCAGATTAAGTTGGAGTTTTATCATGGGCGCGATTTAGGCTATATTCGCGTTGATCCGGTGCAATTTTCGCAAGTCATTTTGAACTTAGCGGTTAACGCCAAAGACGCCATGGAAGGCAAGGGAACATTAAGCATTTCAACGGATACGGAAACCCTGCGCGAGCCTTATCAGTTCGGCGCGGACACCATTTCCCCGGGCGATTTTGTGGTTATCCGCGTCACAGATACGGGCTGTGGCATTCCGCCGGAAAATTTAAGCCACATTTTTGAGCCGTTTTTCTCCACCAAGCAAAACATTGTCGGCTCGGGCACAGGCTTGGGCTTGGCGATGGTTTACGGCATTGTGCGTCAAACAGGCGGTTTCATAAAGGTTGAAAGTGTTTTAAACAAAGGCACAACTTTTGCCATACATTTGCCGCGTTTTGACACGCTTGATGAAGACGATGTTATTTTAGAGCAAGCGCCCAAAGAGCAAAAAGCACCCTTGTTAACGGCAGGTGCGGGCAACAATAAGCCCATTTTAGGCTTAAACGTTTCCAAAATTGATAACGTTATGGAGCCTATTGGTAATCCGCAAGACATCAAAATTTTGTTTGTGGAAGATGAAGATTCCGTGCGTGTGTTTGGTGTGCGGGCTTTAAAGAAAAAAGGCTATGAAGTCACAGGCTGTGCCTCGGGCGAGGCAGCGCTAGAGCTTTTGGACGAGGGCAAAACCTTCAACCTTTTAATTACGGATATGGTCATGCCGGGCATCAGCGGGGCGGAGCTTGCGATATGCGTGAAGAACAAAATCAAAGACATTCGCATCATTTTAGCCTCGGGTTATTCGGAAGAAATTGCGAAAAAGGAGCTTGCCGGTTCGCAAGATTTTGAGTTTATTGCCAAGCCCTACAGCTTGGGCGATTTAAGCAAAAAAGTTTTGGCGGTGTTAAATAAAGGGCAGACAAATGGTTGAGCAAAGCAGGCAAATTCCGTTTCATTTTGAGGTCAAACCGTGTATGAACCGCGAAGATTTTTTGGCGGCGCGTTGCAACATTGAAGCGCTTAAAGTCATAGAAGCTTGGCCTAAATGGACGTTTTTTGCTTTGTTTTTATATGGTCCACAAGGCTGCGGCAAAACGCATTTAGCGCACATTTTTGCAGAAAATGTCATAAAATATTGCGCCAAGCCTTTCCGTGTTTTGTTTATCAAAGCGCAGGACATCAAACTCAAGAATGTGGATAGAATATTTAAAGAAAGTCCTTGCCTTGTGGTTGAGGATGTTTTGCCAAAAGTTGATAATGAAGCACTGTTTCATTTGTTTAACATATATCATAACAACGGGGGATCGGTGCTATTCACCGGCGAAAATCCGCCCGCGCGCTTGCACTTTAAATTGCCTGATTTACAGTCAAGACTGAATATGATCCCGACGGTTGCCATTAAAGAACCTGATGATGAAATGTTGGCGGCGTTGGTCTTAAAACTTTTAACCGACAGACAAATTGTAGTTTCGCAAGAAGTGTTAAATTACATCGTGCAAAACATAGAGCGCTCCTTTGCCTTTGCGCGACGCTTGGTGGAAGAGATAGACGCCGTCTCTTTGGCACGCCAACGTGCCGTGACAGTACCGATTGTCAAGGAAGCACTGAATATTATCAATACAAATATCCAACAAGAACTTTTTTAAGTGGAAAGACGTATAGCGGCGCATCTAAAGCCGTTTTTTCGGGTCTCGCAAAATTCATGTACCTTTTTTAGTACGCTAGAATTTTTACCGCTTTATTTTTCACTCTATCTAAACGGTTCTCCACCTTGTCGAAACTTGGATAAGAAAGGAGCGGCTGCCTCGGTACGTCATCTTGAACGAAGTGAAAGATCCAGGACAAAAAACATAGCTAATTACTCATCATGCACATTCCCTAAATTTTCCCCTTGCATTTTCTAAAATAATATCCTACAGTACCTTCAGGCATGGAGCTTTTTTCATGCTTAGTACCCAAGAGGTACGGAGCTTTCAACGGCTCAACATCAGTCGGCGTTAGGATATAATGTCGTCATATTGTCAGCTATGAATTTTAGCCGGCAGTAGATATATCCCCGATTCATATTCATATGGTCGGGGAGCTTTTAGCGAATGTCCAAAGCTTAGGCTGAAAGGCTAAAAGAATCATTTACTGATGTATGATTGTTGAACTCTCCGGCCACCTTTAGGTGGTTTTCTTTTAACAATTGATTAAAAAGAAAGGTTCAATCATATGAAGAATAATCTTTTATTAACAACAGCGCTCGTGAGTGTCGCCTTTGCGGTTTCAAATGCGCAAGCAGAAGAAGCTGCAAAGAATGACTACACATCATTGATTGTTGAAAGTGATGTAACAAGTCACGACAGTTCAAGTGCGCGCATTAACATTAACGGTGAAGACGTTAAGGTAGAAAACGATGTCACGTTAGGGCATTGGGTTACAGTTCATGATGGCTCAAAATTAACAGGCGGACATAAAATGACCGTGCAAGGTTATTTAACCGTTGACGGTATTAAATCCGGCGTAGAAAAGTGGAAAGACCTTAAAGGTGTTGACTTAAGCGGCATTGATCTCCGGATTGAAAAAGGCACTTCCGGCATTACGGAAGGTGAGCTTATTATTGGTCAAAATTCAAACCCAAATAATGAAGAGAAAGGAAAGCCTCTGACAGTCGGCAATGTCGAAATGGCAGATGGCACCAACATTTATTTGTATAATAATAAACCCAAAAACGGTACTGCTCATTATTTAGATATTTCAGAAAACAAAACGTTGACCTTTGAAGAAGGTGACCACCTGATTTACGGCGGTAACGGGACAAATACCACGGATGATCAAAAATATGTGGGCCTTGCTCCCCTCATTATTACAGGTCAAGGGAACGGCGCCAATATTGAAAATAAAGGTAAAGTGGTTGCTTCTTATAATTTAGAATTGAAAAACATAAATTATCACTCTGATGGTGGCTGGTTAGGTCGAGACACACATACAGAGAGTACTGAGAGAGCAAAAGGAGATGAAGATTTTACCATTACTGTTGATGGTGGCAATATAAGCTTGGAAAATGGCGCAAGAATTGTGGCCGTTCACACACATGATAATAACGATGCCTCTGTTGAAAGCGGTACAATTCTCCTAAATGATCTCGACACCATTTCCGTCAAGAACGGCGCCAATATTGATGCCGTTGATTTTACGATTGACGGCGATACGGATGATAAAGGCATCATTCGTACTAAAGTTTACATTGGTGGCACTGATGCCGATGGCAACAAAGCCTATATTGCAGGTTATGATGATGAAAACACAATCGATGGTGCCGAGGTTACCATTGATGATGGCGGTATGCTTCTACAAGGCGCCTTAGGCGACGGAACAGCTAAGAATGATAAAGGCAATATGTTCATTGAAAATGCCACCATTAATGTCAAAAAAGGCGGCGTGATGAAATCGATCAATAAATCAACGTTCACATTGGATGATGAAGATGCTGTTATAAACCTTGAAGGCGAGATTGACGGCATCATAGGTGGTGAAAATGTCGGCACAATCAACGTCAACTCAGCCGAAGCTAAAATTAAATCCATTCAGGAAACTGCAGAAGGTGGGTTGTTGAAAGACTTAAACATCAATGCCGACACCTCATCAGGCAGTCTCTTTGGTGGCAAAGCAGAGCTTAAGAGAATGACTGTCACAGGCGGCCATGAGTTCACACTAGACAATACAAAACTATTCACGGCCAATAAAGTTGTAATCCAAAAGGATGCCACGCTCCATGTGGATGACGCATATTACGACATTGCCAAAACAGCCGTTGCAGGCACACTTGACCTAGGCACAAGTACATATGACAGCGCCGTAACGTTAAAGGATGGCTCCGTCTTACATGTTGATGTTGAAAAAGCTGACAATGACATTCTTGTGAACGGTAAAATCAGATCCGATGAAGATGATTATGCCAATTTAACCGTAAATGGCAATGCCACACTTGACTTTTATGTTACTGAAGAAGCCGGTGACGTCATTGATGGCCAAGCGCTTAACTTTGGCAAGGTCGTAACAGACGAACTCTTGAAAGGCGAGAAGAGCAAACTTCACGCTGAAAACGTTCTTTATGATTTGAATGTTGAAGGCAATCAAGTCGTTGCCTCAAAGAACTCGGCGGAAAGAATTGCTTCCAAAGCTCAAGAAGCCGGTGCGGGTGAAAACGCTTCCAATGCGATGAGCGCTTTCGCCTTAGAGAAAAATCTGGATGGCAAAGCCAAAGAGATTCATGATTTCATGTATGAACATCTGCAAAAGCACGATGTAAACACCGTTGCCGCACTTGCTGAAGACGTGGCGCCGGCTTTCGCACCTGTCGTTCAAACAGTTGAAACCAACCAATTGGCTCACGCCTATGGCGCTGTAAGCGCAAACTTGAGCACCAACAGCATTGACACAGCTTCCGCCGGAAAATCTTCGGGCGACGGCGTGTTTGACAAGGCTGTTGTTTGGGTGAAAGCTTTGTTTAACAAGTCCACCGTTGACGATATGTCTGAGGCAAAAGGTTTTGATGCCAAGACAAAAGGCGTTGCTTTTGGTGCACATCATGAAGTGGCAGATAACGTGAAACTCGGTGTTGCTTATGCTTATGGCGATACGGAAATTGACGGTCATCACCGCGATATTGATGTCGATTCGCACACCTTTATGCTTTATGGCGAATATAAGCCGAGCAACTGGTATGTCAACGGCATTGCTTCTTATGGTATGTCTAAGTACAAAGAAAAGAAGAGCAGCTTGTTAGGCGGTTTCAGCGGCAAGTATGACGTTGATGTCTTCGGCTTGCAAGCTATGACAGGCTATGAAGCCTTGGCAGGCAGCGTGAACGTGACACCTGAAATTGGTTTGCGTTATGCACACCTTGATCAGGAAGCCTACACAGACACGGCAGGTCAGCGTGTGAAAGCCGAAGATCAAGACATCTTGACCGCGGTTGCCGATGTGAAAGCGTCCAAAGAAGTGGCGTTTGACAACGGCATCAGCCTCCGTCCTGAAGCACGCTTGGGCGTGACCTACGACTTGATGGATGGCGATAACAGCGCCGTTGTCAATGTCGGTAGCAGCTCCTACCGGGTTGAAGGCGAGAGCTTAGAACGCTTTGGCGTTGAAGCCGGTGTTGGCTTAACAGCTTCCTTGAACGAAAGTTGGGATATTTCCGCCGGCTATGAAGGCAAGTTCCGCAAAGATTTCGAAGATCATAGCGGCATTCTCTCAGCCAAATACAAGTTCTAGTTTTAGAACATAAATATTATTCTAAATTCCTTTATAGAGAAAAGAGGGTGAGTTCGTGCAATAACTCATCCTCTCTTTTTGTTTATCTCACAGTACAGTTCTTAAGTCTTACCTTCTAGCGCTGTTTCTTTTAAAATTCGCTCGCCTTAAGCGTGTCCTAAATAAAAAGAGGATATTATGAAAAAAATATTGAAAATAAGACCTCAAGGGGCTAAAAATTTTACAAAAGAATGATTTTTTCCGGAGAAATTGAATGTTATCAAAGTTAATGGGTTTTCTTTCCGCCGATATGGCGATTGATTTGGGCACTGCCAATACGCTTGTCTACGTGCGCGGTCGGGGCATTGTGTTAAACGAGCCTTCTGTTGTTGCCATTGAGGAATATCGCGGCAAAAAACAGGTTTTGGCTGTCGGTAATGAGGCAAAACAAATGCTCGGCAGAACGCCAGGCAACATTCAGGCAATCCGCCCGCTGAAAGATGGTGTGATTGCTGATTTTGAAATTGCCGAAGAAATGATTAAATATTTCATCAGAAAAGTGCATAATCGGCGCACCTTTGCCACCCCGATGATCATTATTTGCGTGCCGTCAGGCTCCACAGCTGTGGAACGCCGCGCCATTCAGGAATCGGCTGAAGCCGCGGGCGCGCGCAAAGTTTGGCTGATTGAAGAACCGATGGCGGCGGCAATCGGCGCAGGTTTGCCCGTTACCGAACCGACAGGCTCCATGGTGGTAGATATTGGCGGTGGCACCACCGAAGTTGCCGTGCTCTCCTTAGGCGGCATTGTTTACGCACGTTCTGTGCGTGTTGGTGGCGATAAAATGGATAGCGCCATTATCTCTTATATTCGCCGCACAATGAACTTGCTTGTCGGTGAAAGCAGCGCCGAGCGCATTAAAAAAGAAATTGGCTGTGCTTGCCCGCCCGTAAAAGGCGAGGGGCGCACCATGGAAATCAAAGGACGCGATTTAATGAACGGCGTGCCGAAAGAAATTGATGTTTCCGAGCGTCAGATTGCTGAAGCTCTTGCAGAGCCCGTATCAGCAATTGTGGAGGCGGTGAAAGTGGCTTTGGAAAACACCGCACCTGAATTGGCGGCCGATATTGTGGATAAAGGGATTGTCTTAACAGGCGGCGGCGCGCTTTTAACAAACTTGGATCAGGTTTTGCGCAACGCTACGGGCTTGCCTGTTTCGGTTGCTGAAGAACCGCTTGCTTGCGTTGCCAAAGGCACAGGGAACGCACTGGACAACATTGATAAGTTAAAGAACGTTCTTTCTACAATGTATTAACCGTTCGTCCGTTCTGTCGGGAGAAAATAACAGATGAGGCGGCGCCGTGTTTTATTTATAAAATTAAGCCAGTTTCGGCTGTTTTTGCGAAAATGCGTGACGGCCGTCTTGTTTGTTGTTGCCTTAGCTTTGCTAATTTTGAGCAAAGCCGATAATTTGCTTTTACAAAAGGCTTCGGATATGACTGCAGCATTTTTAAGCCCGCTCATTCAAGGCATGCAACTTCCGGCGCAAATTTTATATAGTGGTTATGAAAAAGTGCGTGATGTGGCTTTTGTTTACAGTCAAAACAAAGAGCTGAAGCAGGAAAATCTGCAAATGCTCATGCTCAAAAATCAGGTGCGCACACTCGAAATTGAAAATGCGCTTTTGGCGAATCTCTTAAATTATACACCACCTGCTAAGGCAAGTTTTGTAACTGCCCGTGTTGTGCAGGAAGAGGGCGATGGTTTTTCACATTCGCTTATGGCATATATTGGCGATACGCATAAGGTGGAAAAAGGGCAAGTTGTTTTGGGTGCCGAAAGTGTGGTCGGGCGTGTTGAAAGCGTGAGCGGACCTTATGCCCGCATTATTTTGCTCACAGATATCAACTCGCGCATACCGGTCATAACCGAACGCACGCGTGCTCAAGGCATTTTGGCAGGCGATAACACCTTATCGCCCAAGCTTTTGTTTACTGCCCGCGATGCCGATATTAGAGAAGGCGATCTGATCTTAACATCGGGCGTAGGTGGTATTTTCCCTTCAAGCTTGCCGCTTGGTGTTGTTCGCTTTGTTAATAAGGATCAGATTGTTATTAAGCTTTTAACCGATGTTGAAAGCCTTGAATTTGTGAAAATTGTATCGTATGACGCTTATAAAACCGATTCGGAAGAGATGAAAACGGAATCGAAAGGAAAACTTTAAAATGCGCGATTCGTTTGTTGAAGTTTTAAGTTTTCAGTTGAAGCGCTTGGTGCCGGTAAGTTTTTCGGTATTACTCATTTTGGTTTCTTGCATTCCTTATCACTTTGTATTTTCAAAATATATCATTGCTGATGTCAGCTTGATGTGCGTTTATTTTTGGGCATCTTACCGGCGCGATTTGTTTGGGATTGGCTCGGCGTTTTTCTTGGGCTTGATAACGGATTGCCTCAGTCTTTCGCCCATCGGACTGAATGTCATGGCGGATATGACGGCATTTTTGCTTACAAACATCTTTCGCGGTTATGTCAATACCAGAGCTTTCACAGTCAGTTGGAGTGGCTTTGCTTTGGTGGCGCTTGGGGCATATGCTTTTAAGTGGTTGGTGGCGTCTTTTTATTACAGCACATTTTTACCATTGCCCGGCATTTGTTTGGGTTATGTTACAACTTTGTTGCTTTATCCGCTGATTGCGCGCATTAATATTTTTGTTCAAAATTGGCTTTTATCCGGAGAAGAGGCGGTTTATGAACAGGGATAATGACAAAGGCAAAGTTTTACTTCAAAGGCTTTCGATTTTGACAATCGGAAGTATTTTATGCGTGTTTTTACTCATCGGGCGTGTTTATTATTTGCAGGTGTTGCAAGCTGAAAAATACAAAATGCTCGCCGATGAAAACCGTATTGCAACGCGTATGCTCATTCCCCCGCGTGGCGTTATCTATGACCGCAACGGCGAAATTTTGGCATCAAATGAACAAAATTTTCAAGCCCTTATTGTTGCCGAACAAGCCGCCAACATTGATGAAACACTCTCAAAATTTAAAGAGTTAATGCCGCTGACTCCTGAGGAAGAAACCAAAATTAGGGAGGAAATTAAGGCCAAGCGCAAGTTTGTGCCTGTTAAACTCAAAGATAACCTGACATGGGAAGAAGTTTCCAAACTTCAGCTCAACGCGCCGGATATGCCGGGCGTGATTATTGATGAGGGCTTAAACAGGAGTTATCCTTTGGGCAATTATACCGCTCATTTCTTGGGCTATGTCGGCGCTGTGTCAGATACAGATCTTAAAGATACGGATCCGCTCTTGATGGTGCCGGGGTTCAAAATCGGGAAAGCGGGGCTTGAAAAATTTTATGAAAGCCGTCTGCGCGGGCTAGGCGGCAATGTGAAGTTGGAAGTGAACGCCTTAGGGCGTGTGATGCAGGAAATAGAGCGTAGCCGCGGTGTTGAGGGCGAAAATATTTATTTAACGATTGATAGCCGCTTACAAAAAGTGGCGCAAGATGCCTTTGGCGATAACAGCGGCGCGGCAGTGGTGATGGATGTGCATAGCGGCGAAATTTTGGCGTTTGTGTCGGTGCCCTCCTTTGACCCGAATTTGTTTACAACAGGCATTGGCAGTAAAGAATGGAATGAGTTGCTTACAAACCCCAAAAAGCCGCTCACGAACAAAGCCATCAGCGGGCAATATTCGCCGGGGTCAACCTTTAAGATTGTGGTGGCTTTGGCAGGCTTGGAAGCAGGTGTTATTCGTCCAGACACACAATTTAATTGCACGGGCGTGATGCAACTTGGAAATCATTTGTTTCACTGTTGGCGCCATTCGGGGCATGGTCCGCAAAATGTGGTGGAAGCGCTTAAAAACTCGTGCGATATTTTCTTTTATCAAGTAGCTATGGAGCTTGGCATAGAGAAAATTGCCGCTATGGCACGTCGTTTGGGCCTTGGCGAAAAAACAGGCATTACGCTTGACCATGAGCGCGAGGGGCTTATTCCTGATGAAGCATGGAAATTAAAACGCTTCGGCACAAAGTGGCAAAAAGGCGAAAGCGTGATTGCCGGTATTGGGCAAGGTTATGTTTTGGTCACGCCCTTACAACTTGCAACCATGCTTTCACGCGTGGTTAATGGTGGTTATGAAGTGAGCCCGACATTCCAAAAGCTTAACCTAAAAGAAAAAGATAAAATCCGCAAACTTGCCATTTCCAAAAACAATATTGACATTGTCAAACGAGGAATGTTTGAGGTAGTCAACGGCGAGCACGGCACGGCTATGGGTGCAAGGTTTAACATCAATGGCATGAAAATGGGCGGCAAAACAGGCACTACACAAGTCAGACGTATCAGCTTGCAAGAGCGCCGCAGTGGCATTATCAAAGATGAAGATTTACCGTGGAATTTGCGCAACCATGCACTTTTTGTGGGCTTTGCACCGTATGAAAATCCGCGATATGCCGTGGCGGTTGTGGTGGAGCATGGGTCTTCGGGCTCGGGCGTGGCGGCGCCAATTGCCTCCAAAATTTTGCAGGAAGCGTTGAAATTGGATATAAAGTAGGAAAAAAGATGTACAAATATTATGAATCCGGATTCAAAAGCCAAGCGCTATCCATTAAAGACAAGTTTTATAACATAAACTTTGGTTATGTATTTTGCATTATGCTTTTAGCGGGCATTGGCGTTTTGTGCCTTTATTCCGCCGCCGGTGGCAAGTGGATGCCTTGGGCATGGCCGCAATTTGTGCGTTTTAGCATTGGGTTTGGGTTGATGCTTGCGTTAACACTTGTGGATATAAAATATTATCTCAAATTTGCTTACATTTCTTATTTTCTTGTGCTTTTACTATTGATTGCTGTGGAAGTCGGCGGGCATGTCGGCATGGGAGCGCAACGTTGGATTGATCTTAAAATTTTCAAAATTCAGCCCTCGGAATTAATGAAAATCACAATGGTTTTGATGTTGGCAAAATATTTTCACGGTTGCACATTAAACAAAATTGAGAGCCTTCGTGGTTTGGTGGCGCCGGCGTTGATGGCACTTTTTCCTGCTGCGCTCATCATTTTACAACCGGATCTCGGGACGGCATTAATGCTAATGTTTACCACCATGGCCATCTTTTTTGTGGTAGGTGTTCAATGGTGGAAATTTGCGCTTTTGGGCGGTGGTGCGGCGGTTTTGGCGCCGATTGCGTGGCAATTTTTGCATGATTATCAGAAAAACCGCGTGCTCACTTTCTTAAACCCCGAGCGCGATCCGTTAGGCGCGGGGTATCATATTATCCAGTCAAAAATTGCGTTGGGTTCCGGCGGGGTCTTCGGCAAGGGCTTTTTGAATGGCACGCAAAGTCACCTTAACTTTTTGCCGGAAAAGCACACGGACTTTATCTTTACAATGTGGTCGGAAGAGTTCGGAATGATGGGTGGCGCACTGGTGATTTTGCTGAACTTAATTTTAATTGTTTACGGCTATTTGTTTGCGTTTCGCGTGACAAGTTACTTTGGAAAGTTGGTTATTATCGGGCTGAACACCAATTACTTTTTATATGTTTTTATCAACATCGCCATGGTTTTGGGGCTATTGCCTGTGGTTGGCGTGCCCTTGCCGCTCATCTCTTACGGCGGAACGGTTATGCTTTCGGTTATGGCAAGTTTCGGCATTATTTTATGTATGGATGTTAACCGTAATATTAATTTAGGGCGCAGCTCGTTTGGCGACGACTAAACTATCAGATAATTTAAAAAATTTTTTCCTTCATTATTTCAAAGAAAAACGGAGGAAAAAATGCGTAAGGTTGTTTTCGGACTGATTTTTACATTGCTTTTGTTGGCGTGCGCCAACACACAAACTTATGATAACAAGCTCAAACAATGGGTAGGGCAAAGTGAGGCTTCGCTCATAAGCGCGTGGGGACGCCCGAGCATGCGTCAGTATATTAACGCCAATGAATCCGTCATTACATATACGCGCGTGCAAGACTGGTATATGCCCTCAGAGTATTATTTTTATAACGATGGATGGGGTGAAGAAAACGTGCTTCTAGACCCGATTATGGGCGAGGCGCAAATGGGCCCCGAAGCCATCATCACGGATAATCAGGTGCAAGAAGTCTGCCAGACCAAGTTTTGGATTAAAGACGGCATCATCACCTCATGGCAATGGCGCGGCAACGGCTGCCGATAAAAGGCACCGTCCGTCACTCTAAACTTCAGCGAAGAGTCAAGGACAACAAATTATTCATTACACACATTTGTAAATTTTTCCTTGCATTTCGCTAAATAATATCTTACAGTACTTTCAGGCATAAAAAGTTTTTATGCTTAGTACCCAAGAGGTACGGAGCTTTCAACGGCTCAATATTACTCACGGCGTTAGGATATAATGTCGTCATATTGTCAGCTATGAATTTTAGCTGACAGTAGATATATCCCCGATTCATATTCATATGGTCGGGGAGCTTTTAGCGAATGTCCAGAAGACATACTGATATGGCTTTAAAGGCTAAAGGAATCATTTTGAGTAATATGATTGTTGAACTCTCCGGCCACCTTTTGAGGTGGTTTTCTTTTTAACAATTGAAAAAAGAAAGGTTCTATCATATGAAAAACAATCTTTTATTAACAACAGCCTTCGTGGCGATTGTCACTTCTGCCGCAACTGCGCAAGCAAATTCTGTAACAACAAATCCATGGTCTGTGGAATTAGCCGGTGGTTATCAATTTGCCGCCAGAGAATTTCAGAAATCACCGATGGCAAGCAATGGTGAAAATATTTATCGTTCAAACTTGTCAATGCCTAAAGTTGATCTTATTTCGGCAGATGTCACGGGCGTTTATAATTTAACGGATAAGCAAGCTTTAACATTGCGTTTCGGATACGCCGCAGGTGATGATTCAATCAATATCGATGGAGAAGCAACTAGCGTTAAAGACAAAGTTGAATTGTTCAGCATCATGCCGGGATATCGTTATAGCATACCTGTCTATCAAGACAAGCTCAAAGCTTTTGCCGGTGTAAATGCGGGCGTTGCTTACCTGAAATACAAGTCAACACAATCAGACGCACCAGATGAGTTTTACAATACAAAAGTGGACGATTCTGCTTGGGGATTGGCTTATTCAGCTGAAATCGGTCTTCGTTATGATGTGACGGAAAACGTTGGTGTTTTTGCTGCATACCAATTCTCCGGAAACACGGCTGATGTGAAACGTCCTACATACAACCGCAATCCCAACAACCCCATGATAGATAACCAAACGAGAGCGCAAGTTTATAATGGCGTGCGGGCTGGTTTAAGCTACGCTTTCTAAAGTAGGAAAGGTTTTTATTATTAATCGTATTTGTTAGTCAATAAATTCCTTTATAGAGAAGAAAGGCATTCTAACGTAACCGTTAGAATGCCTTTTTATAATTTATCCCCAAGCCGCAGGAACGCGGATAAAAAACAAATCCTTATTTTTATCCCAAGCCGTGGGAACGCGGATAAAAAAAATCCTTATTTTTATCCCAAGCCGCGAGAACGCGGATAAAAAAAATCCTTATTTTTTGCACCTAAGCCGTAGGAACGCGGATAATGAGGCGAGTAGAAGTGAGAAAAGAGGATTTGGAATTTTAGCACGCGAGGATAAAAACAACCCCAACGGGTTGTTTTTACCACAAGCGGCGTAGCTTTGTTAAAACTGCTAGGGAGCGGTAGCGACCGTGGCAGGTTTTACAAAGCAAGTGACCGAAACGAGTTAGCTTTGCGTTAAGCGCAAAGCTTACGAGTAAGACCATTAATGGTACGTGAATTTCAAATCCTCTTTTTGAACGATTAATCGCCCATTAGACGCGTTCCAAAACCGAAGGAAAGGTGGATAGCGTGTGCAGATAGAGTGATTTAAGGGGAAAAAGTACCGCAGCGTACATAAGAAGTACGTGAGGACACTTTTTCCCCTTAAATTGCTCTAGGTGCCAGCTAGACGCCTTTCCCTATTATATCATGGCCATGCCACCATTGACGTGAATAGTCTGCCCCGTAATGTACTGCGCTTCATCGGAAGCCAAAAAGGCAACAGCATTGGCAATATCCTGAGCCTCACCAAGCTTGCCTTCCGGAATACGGGCTAAGAGGTTTGCTTTAACATCATCAGGCAAAACATCGGTCATCGGCGTGCGGATAAATCCGGGTGCCACGGAGTTGACGGTAATGCCACGCGAGCCAACCTCTTGCGCCAGACATTTATTCATAGCAATCATACCGGCCTTAGAGGCGGAATAGTTTGCCTGACCGGCGTTACCCATAACGCCCACCACGGAGGCAATGCCGATGATACGACCATAACGACGCTTCATCATACCGCGGATAACGGCTTTGGCAAGCTTGAAGCCTGCCGAGAGGTTCACATCAAGAACAAGTTGCCAATCTTCATCAGACATACGCATAAAGAGGTTGTCGCGTGTTAAGCCTGCATTATTAATCAAGATATCGATCTGACCAAATTTTTCTTCCACCTGTTTGACCAAGTCTTGAATAGCGTTTGCATCGGACAAATCCGCCACAAACCATTCCACGCGCTCGCCGAGTTCTTTTTTGAGCTCTTCCATAGGTTCAGAGCGTCTGTCAGTCAAGGCAAGAGTTGCGCCTTGAGCGTGAAGCGTGCGGGCAAATTTGTTTCCCAAACCGCCGGCAGCACCGGTAATTAAAGCCACTTTTCCATCTAATCTAAACATGGTATTTTCCTTTTCTAAAATTTACAAATTTTTTGCCAACTCTTCAATTTCGGCGGCAGAGCCCACCGAAACAGCGTTAAGTTCTTTATCGCTACGTTTGGCAAGACCAGAAAGAACTTTACCGGCGCCCAATTCTATAAGATCCGTAACGCCTTGTTCTTTCAAAAATTGAACGGTTTCCCGCCATCTGACTGTTCCGGTCACTTGTTCAATTAAGTGCTTGATAATTTCTTTATGATTTGTTATCGGAGCAGCTAAAACATTTGCAACGAGCGGAATTTCCGCATCTTTGCTTTCAACTTGCATTAAAGCGCGCGCCATAGCCTCTGCCGCGGGTTTCATTAACGGGCTATGAAAAGGTGCGCTCACAGGGAGCTTCACGCAACGCTTAGCGCCGAACTCGGGCGCAATTTCAATAGCTTTTTCAATGGCAGCCATATGTCCAGAGAGCACAACTTGACCATCGGAGTTATCATTAGCGGCAACACAAAGATTTTTTTCATCGTTACAAGCTTCAACAAGGGCATCAATGTCTTTAAACGAAACGCCCAAAACAGCTGCCATACCGCCCACGCCGAACGGAACGGCTTTTTGCATGGCATCACCACGAATACGCAAGAGTTTTGCCGTATCTGAAAGTGAAAACACATGCGCTGCGGCAGCCGCGGAATATTCGCCCAAAGAATGCCCCGCTACGAATGAAGCCTTATTTTTAAGCAAAATGCCAAACTCTTTTTCCAAAACGGCAACCACCGCTAAAGAATGCGCCATTAAAGCGGGTTGCGCGTTGGCGGTTAAAGTTAATTCCTGTTCGGGACCTTGGGTCATGAGCTTATAAAGATCTTGAGAAAGTGCGTCATTCACTTCTTCAAAAACCGCGCGTGCGGCGGCAAAGTTTTCGTAGAGATCTTTGCCCATGCCGACAAATTGTGAGCCTTGCCCCGGAAAAACAAAAGCATATTTCATTGATAAAAAAACCTCTTATTTATTAATCTTTTATTGGGAATTTAGGTGTACTTTAAGATAAAGTCAAGTTTTTATAAAAAGTGAGCCACAGGCTTTGGTATAAAATACGGGGATAAAATGTACTCTTCAAAAAAAGTTTCGGTTGTGACAATCACGCAAAACAGCGCCAAGTTTATAGAAACAGCCTATAAATCTTTTGCGTATCAAGATTATCAAAATGCCGAGTGGCTGATTGTGGATAACCACTCCACCGATGGCACTTTAGATTTACTTTTGCAATATCAAAGCAAAGATTCGCGCCTGAAAGTTTATCCGTTTTTGGAGCCGCAACAGCCGGAAGTACTGTTTAATACGGCATTAAAGGAAGCTCAAGGCAAGTTTATTGCATTTTTGGAGCCTGAAAATGTTTGGGTAAAAGATAAAATCAGCAAGCAAATTGGCTTTGCTATGCGTTATAAAACCTCGCTATGCCACACAAGCTATGCTTTTATAGATAATTTATGCGCCGTTTTGCCCGTTGGATGTTGCAAAATAGAGCCGAACATTAATTTAGTAAATTATCATAAAAAGGCTGAAATCTGCCTTTCCACGCTTATGTTAAACAGCGCGGACATTCGTAAATATTTACCGATAAAGCCCAAAGATAATGATCCTGACATTTTAATGTATTTTATGCAAAAAGGGCTTTCTTCGCAAGGCTTGGACGAGGTCTTGAGCCTGTGTCGTTTGCAATACGGTCCGCCCACCCCGCCTGATCACGAACCGCGTTTGGAAAAACTTTCGGCAAAAATTCGAGCCAAGAAAAAAAAGGTGCCGAATGCTTTGCGTTTTGATGCTTATAAGGCAAACAACATTGCACACATTGAGCTTCAATCATCTGAATTTATTGATCGTAGCGTCTATCTTTCCATGAATGAGCTGAAAAATTTTAATCTTTAACGGAAACCGAAAATGGCTAAGAAAAGCAAAAAAAAATTAACAAGCAAATTTAAAAAATATCTGCCCAAACTATGGGGAATTTTCTTAATTATTGCCGCGCTTGCCGTGTTTTTATCTGTGGCAACCTTCCATAAGGAAGATTCTTCGTATAATTATCAGCATGATGGTGTTGCGCTTAACTTATTAGGTAATTCCGGGGCTTGGCTTTCGGACATTGTTTTAAGCTCATTTGGCATTATTTTGCCTATTTTTATGCTTGGCTTTTTTGTTTGGGGTTATCATCTTGTGCGTTACAACGCGCTTTTATTTTGGAAAACGCGGATTTTGGCTTTTGTGATTGGCATTTTCAGTTCTTCTGTGGCGCTTAATTTTACACTTCGACACAAGATGCCGCCATCTATATCGGGCAGTTTTTGGGGAGGAAACATCGGTCAGATACTTTTAAAAAAGCTAAATTTGGGTGTTTATCCGCATCATATTGATCTTGTAGTTATCGGGGCATTATTCATCATCGGCTTTTTGGCGCTGAATTTGGTTTTAGGCATAACTTATACCGATTGGTTCAAGTGCTTGCGTTATATTTTCAGCGGGCTTAAAATTTTTGTGATATTTATATTCAAAGGCTTAAAATCAGCGCTGAATTTGTTAAAATCTATAAGGTTTAAGAAAATTTCTTTCAAGCGTCAGGAACCGCAACTTTTAGAAGAAGAGCCCGAGAAAGAGAAGCCTTTGATTGAGAAAAAAATTAAGCCTGAGCCCAAACTCGCAAAAGAGCCGAAACCGCAACCAAAACCTGCGCCCGTTTCTAAACCCGCTGTTTCGGAAAGCGGCTATGTTTTTCCTGATACAAACCTGCTTTCTCGCCCGAAAGATACTGGCGGTCAGGAAATCAGCCAAAAAGAATTAGAAGAGGTTGCGCGCAAGCTTGAGAAGGTTTTACAAGAGTTCAGCGTAAACGGCAAAATCGTGCGTATGCGCCCAGGCCCTGTTGTCACGCTTTATGAGCTTGAGCCGGCGCCCGGCACAAAAACCGCCCGTGTGATTGGTCTGGCGGATGATATTGCGCGCTCCATGTTTGCTGTTTCAGTCCGTATTGCCGTTGTTCCGGGGTCTAACACCATCGGCATTGAAATACCAAACAAAAAGCGTGAAACCGTCTGGCTCAAAGATCTTTTGGAGGATCCGAATTTCCGCGAAACAAAAAACACGCTCAATGTGGTTTTAGGTAAAGATATTGGCGGCAAAAACACTTACGCCGATTTAGCCAAAATGCCCCACCTTTTGGTAGCAGGAACAACGGGTTCCGGTAAATCGGTTGGTGTGAACTCGATGATTTTATCGCTTTTGTTCCGCATGACGCCTGAGGAATGCAAGCTGATATTGATTGACCCGAAAATGCTTGAATTTTCAATGTATAACGGCATTCCGCACCTTTTAACGCCAGTGATTACGGATTCCGCCAAAGCTGTTGTCGGCCTCAAATGGGCGGTGCGCGAGATGGAAGAGCGTTACCGCAAAATGGCGCAGCTTAATGTGCGCAACATTGCAGGTTATAATCAAAAGCTTAAAGAGCTCCGCGAAAGCGGCGAAAATTTAACCCGCACCATTCAAGTTGGCTTTGATGCCGAATCCGGCAAGCCGATATATGAAGAACAGCCCCTTGATACCACGCCTTTGCCTTACATTGTGATTGTGGTTGATGAAATGGCTGATCTCATGCTTGTAGCGGGCAAAGAGGTAGAAGCCGCCATTCAGCGGTTGGCGCAAATGGCGCGTGCGGCAGGCCTACACCTGATTATGTCCACCCAACGCCCGTCCGTTGATGTCATTACGGGCACCATCAAGGCAAACTTCCCAAGCCGCATCAGCTTTCAGGTGACGTCTAAAATTGATAGCCGCACCATTTTGGGCGAGATGGGCGCCGAACAACTTTTAGGCATGGGCGATATGCTTTATATGCCCGCGGGCTTGCGTCCGTTGCGTGTGCACGGCAGTTTTGTTAAAGATAGCGAGGTTGAGGCGGTGGTGGAATATCTCAAAACCCAAGGTGCACCCGAATACGTCAGCGATGTAACGGAAGGCGAACTTTCAAACACCAAAGACACAGGCGCTGTTTTTGATAGCACCGGCATGGGCGGCGAGGAAGATTTATATAGAGAAGCTGTCAACATTGTCCGAAATGATAAAAAGGCCTCCACAAGTTATATTCAGCGCAAACTCCGCATTGGTTATAACCGCGCCGCGGCGCTCATTGACCGCATGGAAGAAGAAGGCATTGTCAGCGCGGCAGACCATGTCGGGCGGCGAGAAGTCATTGGTTGAAAAAACACTTGAGTTTTCAAATTTTTTGCTTATAATTTAAAGAGAAAGGATATTTGAGATGGTCAAAACGAAATTAACAATCTTAACATTGCTCTTTTTAGGCTCATTTGCGTTTTCGGCTCATGCCGGAGTGATGTTTTTGCCGGGCGAGAGCTCGGGTAACACGAGCACTGGTTCCTCACAAAAACAACCGGAAGAAAAATGCCGGGCAGAAGGTTATACTCTAACAAAATGCCAGGCAGGTTATCGGTTAACAAACCCTTGCCCTTATCACAGATGGTATTATAAAAGTTGCTGCTCGGAGGATTATGCCTTTTCTAAAGAGGATTGTGTGAAGGCAGGGCTCCGCGCTAGCCGTGACACTTGCGGTGGCTTTTATAAATGCCTTTAATCGGAAAGCAACCGCAAGAATAAGAAGCTAGAAAAAAATATCGTTCTTAACAAAAACGTCCATTTCAAAATGGACGTTTTTTGTTGCTCTGATATAGCAATTTAAAGGTACCCTTTTTTTGATCGATTCGCCAACCTCGAACATCGGGAAAGGAGTAAAACACACTCCAAACCGTCACTCTGAGCCATAGGCAAAGAGTCCAGGACAACAAATGAGCTATATTTTCCACCTAGATTCTTCAGTTTCGCCTCAGAATAACATCAGCAGGCAGACGCAAGGAATGGAAAGAAATATATTTTGTTTTTGTTGTTTCATTGTTTGCCGGTGTAGCGAAAGCTATTAATTGTAAAAAGTGCCTGATTGTAAACGCTTAAGGTTATTTTCAAGAAAAAGACCGTCCCGAACTTTCGGGGCGGTCTTTAATATATTGCACTTGCGCTCTAATGTAAGCAACGGATTTTATTAGCATTCGTCGGACAAGCAATAAAGTTAGTGCAATCCCCTTTGGAGTGTTTATAGCCTTGCTTATCGCAGTCAGACAAACCGCCGCCTGAGGCGAAACTTCCATTCCAACAAGTTTCATAGTCCACTTGCGGGTCTTTGCATTGCTCAACGCATGCGCCGTCTAATTTCAAGAAACCTTCATTACATTCCCAACCGCCGTATCTGACCGCTTGATTGCAAGCCGTGCAAGGGTTTGTTCCATAAGCGTTCGGAGGCACCTGAACATTCGGGCAGTTATTGGTGCAATTGGCATATTTACCATTGCAACATTTATTAGTTAAGGATCCTTTTTCGCCTTTATTGTTATTGTCCCAGGTGCAACTAGACTCACAAATGCATTTACCGCAATTTTTATTGCCGCTCTTGCCCAGAGTTTCCACACGCCAACCACTTTCATTACCGCAATCAGGGCCTGATTGTTTCTGTACGTCGTATCCCTCCGGACATTTGGCAACATCACATTTCTTGCCATCTGCTGATTTTGTATAGCCCTCGTTACAATCCCATTTCGTACAGGCTGTGCCTCTCTCGCATTTGGTTGTGTACGTACATGTTGCATTCTCAGGAACCTGCTCATCAACGGTATAATAGCAAACGCCACACTTTTGATCACCTGAATAACCCTCAGAGTGGTAAGTTGCACACCCCGCCGAGCAGTCACTTATGCTTTGGTACTTGGTGCTAGAACCTCCTTCACATACCTTTTTCTCGCACTTATAGCAAGCATTATCTCCCGCAAAATGCCCCGTTGTTTTCTTTGTCCAACCGTTTTCACCGCTTGTGCCACAATCTGATGCTGAAGCATTTGTGTTCTCATCAGTTGGGCACTGGCGAGCATCACACTTACCGCAAACATTCTCTCCGGAATTGGTGGAAGATTTTTCAAATGTCCAACCTTTATCTTTTGTGGTGCCGCAATCATCAATACTCTTCTTTTCGCTGCTGTATCCATTCGGGCATGTTTTAGGCGTGCATTTACCACACACTTCATCACCGCTCCAACCGTTTGTGCTCCAGTCCCAACCACTGTCGCCCGCTTTGCCGCAGCTGTTGACATCTTTATATTTTGTATCGTAACCACCCGTGCATGCTTTCTTACTGCAACTGTAACATCTTGTGTCGCCATGATAATTTGTTGTGCCCTTATTCGTCCACCCGGCTCCCTTAGAAGCACCTGTGCCACACTTGCTGACATCTTGATAATCGGTGCTCTCACCTGTCGGACAATCTTTCATGGTACATTGATAACACTTCTTCTCACCACTTAAATGACCTGTGTCAGTGCTCGTTTCCCAACCATTTGCAGCACCGGTTCCATTCCCGCATTTGCTCGCTTCCGTTGCCGTACCATTGGCACAAGGCGCCACTTCGCATTTTGTCTGTGAATTATCCTTTTGATAACCTTTATCGCAACTATATGCTGAACAAACTTCCGTTTCACAGCCTGTGCAACGATCAGCACATTGACCATGATCCGGCACTTCAACTTTAACGCAATTTGATGTGCAGGTAGCATATTTACCATTGCAACATTTTGTTTCCAATCTGCCCTGACCTTTGTTTCCCTCACTCCAATGACAGTTCGTATCATTCGCCGCACAATGGCAAGTGTAACACTTTTTATCTTCGCTATAATATCCGTTTTCAGTCTTGCTTCCTAAATAATCGCTTTCAAACTTGCAACTCTTGATATCGGGGTCAGTGTCACCTTCTTCACATTCTTTCTTGGTGCATTTCCCGCAAATGTCATTACCCGCATATTGATCTGATTGCTCCCATGTCCAACCCTTGTTGCCACTTGTGCCACAACTCGCTATACTTGAATATTGTGTGCTAAAACCTGGTAAACACTCTTTTGCCGTACATTTGCCGCAGGCGTCATCGCCACTCCAACCGCTTTGGTTCCAAGTCCACCCCTTGGAGCCGCTATCGCCACAACTATCCACGCCTGGGTAATCTGTGCTGTAATCGCCTGAACAACTCTTTGCGGTGCATTTGCCGCAAATCTGCTCGCCGCTTTGACCTTTGCTCTCCCATGTCCAACCTTGATCTTTTGTGCGTCCACAATCCTCAATACGAGCATCTGTTATGGTATAACCATCGGGGCATTGGCGGGCATAACAGGCTTCGCCCATTTGATCATACCAGTCATCACATGACCAACTTGTGATAATATCTTTTGTAATATTGCACCCCGTGCAAGACTCTTTATTACCATGCGCGTGAGCCGGCACGCTGACCTTGTCTTGGCATAAATTTCTACAACTGGCATAGTGCCCGTCACAACATCTATCGCCTAACTCGCCAACGCCTTTGTTGAGATTACTCCATTGACACTCTTCGGGGTCAGGATCACAATGGCAATGATAACACTTCCGATGATGATAATCTACCTCATCGCAAACGTAACCTTTCTCGCCCGTTAGCTCTTCCGTATCACTATAACGTCCATCTTTACAGGTATATTCTTTACACCAAATATATTGGGAATCGAACGGACACGTAATGTAACCATCAGGGCAGAAAATATCCCCTTGTAATTTATACCCCATTTTGGCACATTCCGGCACGGCTTTGCACTCGTTAAAACATGCGCCATACACAGAAGTGCTTAAGCTGATGAGGCCCAAAAAAATAATTGCCGCTACTTTACGCATCCTTACCCTTCCTTTAACCTCTTAAAAAACGACCATTTGTCTAATTTCTGAGCGATTTTTTAAAATCTTTACTCCAAAGACAAACGTCTTTTTTTAAAAGAGGCTTTGGGCTTTTAGCATTGAGGGGGTGCAAAATACGGCATATTCCCGAATTTGCGTTGCTTAAAGCCCAAAATAGTCCATTTTCCTTGTTTAGAAAAAAATTTCCCCCTCTCGATTCGAATATATCAAAAAAAGGGTACCTTAAAATTGCTATACTTTTAAAAACCACGAAACATTGAATTTACTTGATTTTTTATTATTGACAAAGGCACTTTTTTAAGGTACCTTTTTTCGTTATATTTCAAAAAGTTAATAGCTCGAATGAACATCGAGTTTTCAAAACATTTTAATTTTTCCTTGATTGTAAAGATCGCTAAAAGCAAAAAAAGGTACCCTAAAAAAATGGGCTTGTCAAGCTCTAAAACCCGCAATTTTGCGTTGGTTAACGCGTTGCATTTAAAGGTACCCTTTTTTTGATCGATTCGAATAAGGAGAAGAAAATGCGCTATATTTTGTTTTTGTTGGCTTTGATGTTTGCGAATGTGGCAAATGCCATGGATTGTGAGAAAGTGCCAGATTGCGCGAGCTTGGGTTATTCCAAAGATAATGACCCGAACTGTGCGGATAACGGGTATATGTATTGCCCTTTTGATAAGTCCTATAAAAGATGCGTCAATTACGATTGCACCAAGCTTGGCTTTACAGAATCGGACAAAACATCGTGGTGCGCTGACATCATTAAATGTAGGGGCAATGAAAATTTAACACTTTGTCAAAAAGCTTGTATCGCGACCAACTACGACGAACTTAAATACCTCGCCGGTTCAGGAAAATGCAAGCTCATCACGATGAAAAGCGACATCACAATTCCAACAAACCAAGGCTTTACGCTTGCCGCCAACACTACGATTGACGGTGGCGGACATACGTTATCAACTTCCGCGAATCAAGCAAATAAAACAGTCATTACGGCAGAAAACAACACCGCTTTCAAAAACATTAATCTGCATCATCAAGACAGCATAACTCACAATAACAATGTTTACCTTAACAGTTCTAATACAGAAAACGAGATTTCTTTAGAAAATGTTTCTTTAATTTATGATTCTAAGGTGACAGAAAATCAAATAAATGTGGCGTTCAATAAGGCAACTTATGTTTTAAAAGATAAAATTGACCTTGATATTAACTCTATACATTGTAATGTTTTCACATCCTCAAAAGTTCAATTTGCGGGCACCGATTTGACAGCCTCTTTCACAAATCCTAACGGAAGTGTTTTTCATGGCTCAGAGTTAACTTTTGAGAATGCGCAAATAAATATTACGAAAGCAAACACTTTTTCTAACGGAGCTCCTTTCAGATTTAAGGGAACAACGGCGAACATAACGGCAGAAAAACTTTTTGCTTATGATCATAAGGGAGAATATGTTATTGAGGAAGGAAGCCGGGTTACTTTCAATATTACGGAGCGCATGACAAATGAAAAGCAATATAAGTATAATTTGGTATTGTCAGGCACCCCGCAAAAACCCGTTTTTCTGGAGTTAGAGGGTGGTTCGGATCTTTGGCCGGAAACTATAGAAATCACCGCCTCTAACTTGACGGACACATTGGTTTATAAAGGTGTTTCATACCACCCGACAGCATCTGCGACAACAACGTTGACGGATATTCCTTCCTCACCAAACTGGACGAGCAAGTAAGATTCCGCCTCTTTCTGTACAAAACGCATTATTTTGTTGCAATTTGTTTTAAATGGTGTATTAACTATGCCAAAAGGGCTGTAAGCGCCCTGTTTATGTGTGTAATTTTAAAGGAAAAGAAAATGGCATCATTGGCAGAAAAAATGGCGGCAAACTTGGATATGTCCGCCTTTAGCAAAGCTGACGAACTGAAAAAAAGATTATGGTTTACCATCATGGCGTTGGTTGTGTTTCGCCTTGGCACGTTTATTCCGTTGCCGGGCATTGATCCGAACATCCTCTCTGAGGTTTTTTCACAGCACAACGGCGGCATTTTGGGCATGTTTAATATGTTTTCCGGTGGTGCTTTGGAACGTATGACCATTTTTGCCTTAAACATCTTCCCTTACATTTCCGCCTCCATCATCATCCAACTCGGGCAATCGATTATCCCGTCCTTGCAAGCTTTGAAGAAAGAAGGCGAGGCGGGGCATCGCAAGGTCACGCATTATACCAAAATTTTAACAGTGTTCATCACCATTATTCAAGGCTACGGCATTGCCGTTGGTCTTGAAAGCATGACAAGCGGCGCCGGCGCTTCGGCGGTGGTTATCCCGAGCTTTGTGTTTAAGTTTACAACCATTGTTTCGCTGGTCGGTGGCACCATGTTTGTGGTTTGGCTGGGCGATCAAATCACCTCGCGCGGTGTGGGCAACGGCTCGTCGCTTATCATCACGGTCGGCATTATCGCCAACATCCCGACAGCCTTGGCGCGCACGTTTGAATTAGGGCGTGTCGGCTCCATGTCGTTATTAACCATTGCTTTGCTTTTGGTCATGGCTTTAGCGCTCATTTATGTGATTGTGTTTGTGGAGCGCGCGCAACGCAAAATCATCATCCAATATCCCAAACGTCAAATGGGCATGCGCATCAGCGCGGCGGAAACATCGCACTTGCCGCTCAAAATTAACCCCACAGGCGTTATTCCGCCGATTTTTGCAAGCTCGTTGTTGCTTTTGCCAATAACAGTTGCCAACCTCTCGGCGCAAAACGGTCCGTCTTGGGCGCAAAGCCTGAGCCAATGGCTCGGTCACGGCCAACCGGTTTATTTGGCGCTTTACGCCTTTTTGATTGTGTTTTTCTCGTTTTTCTACACCGCTGTGGTATTTAACCCCGAGGAAACGGCGGATAACTTGAAAAAGCACGGCGGCTTCATCGCGGGCATTCGTCCCGGCAAAAACACCGCGGAATACCTTGATTACGTTATCACGCGCTTAACCGTTTTGGGCGCGGCGTATTTAACGGTTTTGTGCATTGTGCCTGAAGTCCTGATTTCCAAACTCTCTGTACCGTTTGTTTTAGGTGGTACAACGCTTTTGATCGTGGTGCAGGTCACCATGGATTTTGTGACGCAGGTTCAATCGCACCTGATTGCGTATCAGTACGAAGGGCTTATTAAAAAGGCGCAACTTCTGCAAAACAAGAGAAGAAAGTAATGGATCAAAAGGGCGCCGGGCTTCATATTGTTTTAACGGGTGCACCAGGGTGCGGTAAAGGCACGCAGGCGCGCATCTTAAAAGAACGTGCGCACATTTGCCACCTTTCCACCGGCGAGATGTTGCGTGCCGAAGCCCAAAAAGACACGCCGTTAGGTAAAAGCTTGAAAGCCGCGCTTGATCGGGGCGAGTTTGCCACCGATGAAATGATCATTGAAATGGTTTCAAACCGCATTGACGCGCAGGATTGCGCCAATGGCTTTATTTTAGACGGCTTTCCGCGCACACTTTTTCAGGCGGAAGTTTTGGAAAAAATGTTGGCGGAAAAGAAAATCAAGCTTAATCGCGTCATTGAAATTCAGGTACCCGATGAAATCATCATGGAGCGCATTTTAGGGCGCTATTCCTGCATGCAATGCGGGCAGGGCTATCATGACAAGTTCTTAAAGCCCAAGGTTTACGGCGTGTGCGATGTTTGCGGTGGCACAAGCTTTTCCCGCCGACAAGACGATAATCGCGCCACTGTGCAAAACAGGTTGGTCAATTATCGCATGCTCACATATCCGACAATCCCTTATTTTGAGAAAGAGGGGCTTTTAAGTTGCGTGGACGGCACAGGCACCATTGAGGCCACGGCGCAAAAAATAGCGCGAATCCTTGGATTGAGCGAAGCAAAGTAAGCTTTTTTGAAAAAAAATAAATTTTTTGTTAAATCTTGCTTGACTCTTATTTTTTTTTGGATATAATCCGCTTAATTTTGAAAAATGGTGATCAATTTTTTAAATAAAATGTTTTAATTTTTTGTTGATGGAGAGACAATTTGGCTCGTATAGCTGGCGTAAACATTCCCACCGCAAAGAAGATTGAGATCGCGCTGACCTACATCTTTGGCATTGGGAGAAAAACTGCTCAAGACATTTGCGCAAAATCTGGCGTTAATGCCGATTCGCGCGTGCAGGATTTAAGCGAAGAAGATGTCGCCAAAATCCGTGAGGTTATTGATAAGGACTATTTAGTTGAAGGCGAACTTCGCCGTGAAGTTGGCGTTAACATTAAACGATTGATGGATTTGGGGTGCTATCGCGGCTTGCGTCACCGTAAGGGCTTGCCTGTTCGCGGTCAAAGCACCAAACAAAATGCGCGTACCCGTAAAGGCAAACGCAAAACCGTCGCCAATAAGAAGAAGTAAGGTGAGGTAGCAATGGCAAAAGCAGTTACAACACAACGTGTTAAGAAAAAAGAAAAAAAGAATATCACTTCCGGCGTTGCCCACGTGAATTCAACATTTAACAACACCCGCGTAACCATTACTGATGCACAGGGCAATACTGTTGCATGGTCAACCGCAGGCGCACAGGGCTTCAAGGGCTCTCGTAAGTCCACCCCTTATGCCGCGCAGGTTGCCGCAGAGGAAGCCGGTAAAAAAGCGCAGGAAAACGGTATGAAAACTTTGGAAGTTGAAGTTAAAGGACCGGGTTCAGGGCGCGAGTCGGCAATCAGAGCTTTGCAGGTGGTTGGGTTTACAATTACATCTATTAAGGATGTTACACCTATTCCGCATAACGGCTGTCGCTTAAGAAAGCGCCGCCGCGTCTAAAATTATTTTTTGGTCAGCGGAGGTTGGCTTTACAATCTCCGCTGTTTAACGATTTCAAATTGTGCACAAAATTAGAAAGAGGGTATACCGGTGATTCAAAAGAATTGGCAAGAACTTATTAAACCGACTAATTTAGAAGTTACATCCGGCGAAGGCGGACATAAGTCTAAAATAGTGGTAGAGCCCCTGGAACGCGGTTTCGGCTTAACTTTAGGTAATGCTTTAAGACGCGTTCTTTTGTCGTCTTTACAAGGCGGTGCTGTCACAGCCATCAAAATTGACGGCGTTTTGCACGAATTTTCGGTCATTCCGGGCGTTCGTGAAGATGTGACGGATATTGTCTTAAACATCAAAGGTTTGGCTGTGGCTGTTCATAGCGAGGGGCAAAAAATGATGACCTTGAAGGCAGAAGGTCCCTGCACGGTTACAGCGGCCATGATTGAAACAGGTCATGATGTGGAAATTATGAACCCTGATCATGTCATCTGCAACTTAGATGCCGGCGGCAAAATCAATATGGAATTAACGGTGGATACCGGCAAGGGTTATGTTCCGGCTTCGCAAAACAAGCCTTTGGATGCCCCGATTGGCTTGATTGCCGTTGATGCCATTTATTCGCCTGTTAAAAAGGTTTCTTATAAGGTGGAAAATACGCGTGTCGGTCAAATCACGGACTATGACAAGCTCACCATGGTTGTTGAAACAAATGGCGTGGTCACGCCTGAAGATGCGGTTGCTTTTGCGGCGCGTATTTTGCAAGACCAGCTCAAACCGTTTATTAACTTTGATGAGCCTGAGGCTGAGGCGGAAGACATTAAGGAAGAGTTGCCTTTCAACCGCAATCTGTTAAAGAAAGTGGAAGAATTGGAGCTTTCCGTGCGTTCAGCAAACTGCCTCAAGAACGACAATATCGTTTATATTGGCGATTTGGTTCAAAAGACCGAAGCCGAAATGTTGCGCACCCCGAACTTTGGGCGCAAGTCCTTGAACGAAATCAAGGAAGTTTTGGCAAAGATGGGCATTCATCTTGGTA
Source organism: uncultured Alphaproteobacteria bacterium (assembly GCA_947630965.1). Classification (GTDB taxonomy): domain Bacteria; phylum Pseudomonadota; class Alphaproteobacteria; order RF32; family CAG-239; genus CANPYS01. The sequence goes on along the minus strand of CANRJO010000002.1, from coordinate 33,780 downwards.
TGGATACGCCGGGTTGGCCGCCTGAGAACATTGAAGAATTGATCAAAAAGTGTGATGATCACTTCTAAAAAATCAAAAAACGGCTCGCAAGAGCCGTTTTTTTTATAATCTCAAGCAGTTAGGATTTGCTTTTTATTCTTTTTAAAACCATTTTCGGAACTTCAAAATAACTCTTTATTCCAATGATTTTTACTAAAGACTTTTGCATCATCATAAATGCTATAATCATGAACAATGCCCCAAGCACATATTCCAAACCTGTTGCCATGTGGTGTTTTGCGAGATAAGCATAAAATAAAACACTAACCATAAATTGAATTTCGGCGGTTACCATTCCCGGAGAATAAAATTTAGGCATTCTGAATAATTTTATAAAGCCAATATGAACAATGCTTTTTCAAATGTTACCAAATATGCCCAAATAAGTCAATAAATACGTAACAGCTTTATTCCAAGAGCTGCATTTTAGTATTGCTTGGGATTTTTTTGTTGATTTCCATAAAAAAGATGCTAACATCCGCCCCGAAAGAAAATTATTTTGTATGATTATTAAAAAAATAAAAATTATGAAAACTATTTTGAAAAAGATTAAGCAGCATTTGCGCAAGCTTTATCATGACTATTTTTTAAAGGACAGGTATGTTTTTGAAAATGGGTGGTATTTTATAAGAACGCCAAACGGAACGGCTTTATACCGATCTGACGGAAGTTTGGTTGCGGATAAATTGACTTATTGCTATATTTGGATTAACAATTGGTATGAGTTGGGAACGAAAAATGGAACCGCATTATACCGCGCCGATGATTCGCTTGTTGCTGATAATTTGAACTGGTGCAATCTTTTTGACAACAATTGGTATGAGTTGGGAACGCCAAACGGAGCCGCATTATACCGCGCCGATGAATCGCTTGTGGCTGATAAGTTGAATTGGTGCAATGTTTATGACAACGGTTGGTATGCATTAGAAACGGCAAACGGAATTGCATTATACCGCGCTGATGAATCGCTTGTTGCCAATAAACTAAAGTGGTGCGATGTTTACGCTGACGGAAAGTATGAAGTAAGAACGAAAAAAGGTCGTGCTTTATACCGATCTGACGGCATGTTGTTAGAAAGAGATTATTAGCGCAAAAGCTTAAAACTTCGGTTACATCGGTATCCGGAGTTTTTTTATTCGAAGACGCTTTTTTATTGATTTTTTCTAAAAATAAGATAATATATTGTTTAGAAAAAAATTATTTTGTTTAATCCTAAAAAATAATAATTATGAAGACTATTTTGAAAAAAATTCAGTGGCGCTTACGTAAGTTTTACCACGTATGTTTGAAACACAGGTACATTTTTGATAACGGTTGGTACATGTTGCGCTCGGCTTGTGGCAATGCTTTATACCGCAAAAACGGCTCCTTGGTTGCCAATCAGTTAAAAGATTGTGACGTTTATCCAAACAGTTGGTATGCGTTAGAAACGGCAAACGGAACCGCATTATATCGCGCCGATGATTCGCTTGTTGCCGATAAACTGAAAAAGTGCCAAGTTTTTGACAACGGTTGGTATAAACTGAAAACAGATAAATCTTTTGCATTGTATCAAGCTGATGAGTCTTTGGTTGCTGATCATTTGGAAGATTGCCATGTTTTTCATAACGGGTGGTATTTTCTGCAAACAAAGAAAGGCACGACTTTGTACCGCGCAGACGGAAGTTTGGTTGCGGATAAACTCAAGCATTGCGATGTTTATTTGAACGGTTGGTATCAATTAAAGTCAAAAGAAGGTATGGCTTTGTATCGGAAAGATGAGTCGTTAGTTGCTGATAATTTGTTGTTTTGCTTTGTTTACAAAAACGGTTGGTACCTTCTAGAATCGCCGGAGAACAGAGCTTTGTATGGTGCTGATGAGGCCTTGATTGCTGATAAAATACAAAATTGCCATATTCAGCGCAAAGGCTTGTCTGTAGTCACAACGGCGGACGGCACGGCATTTTATCGGGATGATGGTTCCTTATTTTTAATAATGGAGTAAGCGTTTTTAAAACAAAAACCTCTGAATACTTGGTGTATTCGGAGGTTTTTTGTTGATTTCTTTCTAAAAAGAAAATAATATATTCTTTAGAAAAAAATTATTTTGTTTAATCCTTAAAAAATAATAATTATGAAAACTATTTTAAAACAAATCGGATGGTACTTGCGCGAGCTTTTCAACTTGTTATTTAAGCAAAAGTACATTTTTGAAAATGGTTACTACATGTTGGAAACCGAGGATGGTTGGTCTATGTATCGGCCTGACGGAACACTTCTGATAGACAAGTTTTTTAAAAAACATGTTTATGCCAACGGTTGGTATAAGTTGGAAGCAACGGATCGCGTGGCGTTATATCGGGAGGATGGCTCGTTGGTTGCGGATAACCTGAAGTGTTGCGATGTATATGCTGACGGCAGCTACATGCTAACAACAGAAGATGATATAACAACGGTATATCAAGCTGATGGAAGTCCTGCAGTTGAATAATCCGTTTTTTTTAACCTGAAGAAAAGGCGTCTAGGTGTCTGCTAGACGCCTTTTCTATTCAAAAGTCGTTGGTACTTTCATCGGGGTCGTCTTCTAAAGTAATTTTAAGCGTTTTATTGTACATCTCTAGATAATCAATCATTTTGCGCCAAGAAAGGCAATTTTTCCCACATTCCAAGAAATCAAGTTCATAAAGCGGAATATCAATTTTGCGTGCCGTTTGTTCCAGAGTTTCGCCCCTTTTGAGGCGTTCTTCACGAAAAAGCATCATGATTGTTTTTTTGATGTAAAGTGTCAGATCTTTGTTTTTTAATTTCATTTTCAGCTCCTTGAGGTTAAAGAAAACCACCTTTATAAAAAAGGTGGGGAGCCACAAAACTGCTAGTAATCAGTCTTCCTTATTCGAGCAAAAGCCTTATATCGGAAACTCCCCTTATTTAAGGAGTTTACTAGAAAAGTGTTTTGTGAACACCACCGCCCAACGACGGCAGAGATTATGTTAAATAAAAATCTGATTTTTGCAAGTATTTTTTTATGACATCACGCGATTGTTAGCTTGCTATGGTGGCAACCCTCTCCGTCCGTCATCCTGAACGCAGTGAAGGATCCAGGGCAACAAATTAGCTACTTTCATCGGGGTCGTCTTCTAAAGTAATTTTAAGCGTTTTATTGTACATTTCTAAATAATCAATCATTTTTTTCCAAGAAATACAGCCTCTTCCGCATTCCAAGAAATCAAGTTCATAAAGCGGAATGTTGATTTTACGCGCCGTTTGTTCCAGAGTTTCGCCCCTTTTAATACGTTCTTCACGAAAAAGCGTCATCATTGTTTTTTTGATGTAAAGTGTCAGATCTTTGTTTTTTATTTTCATTTTCAGCTCCTTGAGGTTAAAGAAAACCACCTTTATAAAAAAGGTGGGGAGCCACAAAACTGCCAACTGTCAGTTTTCCTTATTCGAGCAAAAGCCTTATATCGGAAACTCCCCTTAACAAGGAGTTTAGTTGGTAAAGATGTTTTGTGAACACCACCGCCCAACGACGGCAGGGTTTATGTTAAATAAAAATCTGATTTTTGCAAGTATTTTTTTATGACATCACGCGTGAAGTTGCTTCCAAGACGCCAACAGGCACACAACATCATCCTGAACGCAGTGAAGGATCCAGGAAAAAAGAAATCAAAATGTCATCCCGAACTTGTTTCGGGATCTCATAAGGAAGATGCTGAAACGAATTCAGCATGACAATAAGGATGAATTTATTTCCACCTGGATTCTTCCTCCCTACGGTCGTCAGAATGACGTCAGTAGGCTATTTCATAGTCCTTGGGAATGAGGATAAAAAACTAATTCTTATTTTTTTTCATAGTCCGCGGGAATGCGGATAATGAGGCGAGTAGAAGTGAGAAAAGAGGATTTGGAATTTTAGCGCGCGAGGATAAAAACAACCCCGACGGGTTGTTTTTACCACAAGCGGCGTAGCTTTGTTAAAGTTGTGAGGAAGTGATAACGACCGATACAACTTTTACAAAGCAAGTGACCGAAACGAGTTAGGGTTGCCATTTCTGGCAACCCTTACGAGTAAGACCTTAAGCGTACGTGAATTTCAAATCCTCTTTTTGAACGATGAATCGTCCATTAGACGCATTCCCCTGCCAGCTATACGTCTTTCTTTACGATAGCAATATGGAGTTCTGCAAGCTGCTCCTCCGTCACCACATTCGGCGCCTGCATCAACAAGTCTTGCGCTTTGCCGTTTAGCGGAAAGATAATCACATCACGAATAATTGGCTCATCAAGGAGCAACATCACTGTACGGTCAACCCCTGGCGCCGCTCCTGCGTGCGGTGGCGCGCCATATTTAAAAGCATTAATCATACCGCCGAATTTAGAATCAACAACCGAGTGATCATAACCGGCAATTTCAAACGCCTTATACATAATTTCGGGCTTATGATTACGCACCGCGCCCGAGGCAAGCTCCACGCCGTTACAAACCATATCATACTGATAAGCCAAAATATCAAGCGGATTTTTGTTTTGCAGAGCATCCATACCGCCTTGGGGCATAGAAAACGGATTATGTGAAAATTCCACCTTGCCGGTTTCTTCATTTTCCTCATACATCGGGAAATCAACAATCCAGCAAATTTTGAATGTGTTATAATCAAACAAGCCAAGCTCTTCGCCCAATTTATTGCGGAGTTTGCCGGCAAATTTATTCAAAACCTTTTCTTTTCCGCCAACAAAAAGAATAGCATCGCCTTCGGCAACGCCGAATTTTTGCTTAAGTTCATCAAGCTTTTCGGCGCTCAAAAATTTGGCAATACCTTTGGCGCCTGCGGCAGAAAATGCCACATACGCCACGCCGCCCATATTTTCTTCTTTAGCAAAGCCGTCCATTTTATCAAAGAACGAGCGCGGCTTATCGCCGGCTTGAGGTGCGACAATAGCGCGAATTTTTTCATCATTTTGGACTTTGGAATCATAAAGCCCAAAGCCGGAATTGTGAAAAAAGTCTGTTGCGTCTTGAATGATGAGCGGGTTGCGCAAGTCAGGCTTATCAGAGCCATATTTAAGCATCGCCTCTCTAAACGGAATGCGAACCCAAGGTGCTTGCGAAACGGTTTTACCATTGGCGAATTTGTTAAAAATGCCACCCATGGTATGTTCAATCACGCCAAAGACATCTTCTTGCGTGGCAAAAGACATTTCCATATCAAGCTGATAAAATTCGCCAGGGCTACGGTCGGCGCGCGGATCTTCATCACGGAAACACGGCGCAATTTGAAAATATTTATCAAAGCCCGAAACCATTAAAAGTTGCTTGAACTGTTGTGGCGCTTGGGGCAAGGCATAAAACCGCCCCGGATTAATCCGCGAAGGCACCAAAAAGTCGCGCGCGCCCTCGGGCGATGACGCGGTCAAAATAGGGGTTTGATATTCTGTAAAGCCTTGCTCGGTCATCAAGCGGCGCATTTCGGCAATTACTTGCGAGCGGAGTTTGATGTTGTTATGAATCCGCTCTTTGCGCAAATCCAAAAACCGATATTTCAAGCGCAATTCTTCAGGAGAGTCATCTTCGCCAAAAACCTGAATCGGCAAAACATCGGCCTCGGAATAAACCACCATGCTTGAAACCTTAATTTCAATATCGCCGGTTGGCATATTTTTATTAACGCTTTCACGCGCCACAACTTCGCCCTCAAAGCCAACCACGCTTTCCACGCGCGTATTTTCAATTTTTTCAAACAAATCGGACGATGAATCCACAACGCATTGTGTTATGCCGTAATGATCGCGCAAGTCCACAAAGCACAAATTACCCAGGTTGCGTTTGCGATGAATCCAGCCGGCGAGCTTAACTTTTTGCCCGATATGGGTGTTGCGGAGTTCGCCGCAGGTATGAGTCCGATATTCTTTCATAATTTCCTCTTTTTATTTTTTAATCTGGTTTAGTTTTAGAATCACTTTCACGAAAAAGCAACACAAAATTAAAAAAATATTAAGTAATCCCCCTTAAAATCCCATTTTAGGAAAAGAAAATGAGAATAATTGAAAATACCGAAGATTTAGAAGCGCTTTGCCGCGAGCTGAAAAAGCAAAAATTTATAACGGTAGATACCGAGTTTGTCCGCGAAAAAAGCTATTATCCGTTACTTTGCCTTTTGCAAGTGGGTTGGTTAGACGATGCTGCCATTGTTGACCCTTTGGCGCAAGGGCTAGATTTAGGACCTTTCTTAGAAATTATGCAAAACAAAAAAATCTTAAAAGTTTTGCATTCGGGGCGGCAAGATATTGAGATTTTTTATAACATCAGCGGCAAAATTCCAACCCCTGTCTTTGATACGCAGATTGCCGCCATGGTGGCAGGTTTTGGCGCATCAATCAGTTATGATGGCTTGGTTCGCGCGATAACGCAGACTGAGCTTGATAAATCAAGCAGGTTAACGGATTGGAGCAAGCGCCCGCTTGATAAAACGCAACTGGAATACGCGCTCCGTGATGTCACATTTTTAATTCCGTGTTATCAATATTTGGCGGATTATCTTAAAACGCACAAGCGCGAGAGTTGGATAAAAGAAGAAACCGCCGCGCTTTGCAATGAGGCTTTGTACAAGCCCGATCCGGAGAATGCTTGGCAAAAAATACATCATACGGCGCATAGCCCCAAGTTTTTGGCGGTACTGAAAGCGTTGGCGACATGGCGCGAATTAAGAGCCATGAAACATAACCTGCCGCGTCGAACACTTATCAAAGATGAGATTTTAATAAACATTGCCGCCGCGGCACCGCAGAGCATTGAAGAGCTTGCGAAAGTACGCAACATGCGTTCTGACATTGCCAAAGGCAAACTCGGTGTTGAGATTGTTGAGGCAGTGCAAAAAGCACTTGCCGAGCCCTTAAATAACGATTTACGCAAAATTGAACGTGAGAAGCAATTTGTTGTTCCTTCAACAGCTGCCGCTTTAATGGAAGTTTTGCGTATGGTTTTAAAAATCAGGAGCGAGCAAGAGGGCGTTGTGGCGCGGCTTGTGGCTTCCGAGCAGGATTTGCGCCAAATTGCCTGTGGAAATAACGACAAAGAAAACCCCGCACTTCAAGGTTGGCGTTATGAAATGTTTGGCAAATATGCTTTGGCTTTCAGAAAAGGCAAGGCGGTTTTGTGCTACGACACGAAAAAACGCGATATCATCATTGAACTCAAAAAATAAGTTTATTGGATGCTGGCATCCATCGGATTAAAGCGCAACAAAAGCGTTTGCCACAAACTGTATTTATCGGCATACTTTTCAGGGAAGAGCTTATAGATATTCACATTGTCTTTGTTGGCGCAACTCCACACGGCGCGGCGGGCGCTTTCGGCAATGGCGCGGAAATGTGGATCGGCATTATAACGCGCGGTGTCCAAAATCTTCACATCTTTCAAAGAGCCGTCACGGTTCAGCGTGGCGCGAATTTCAACCACCATATTTTCAATACCACGCGCGCCGGGATCCAAATTCCAACATTCTCTTAAACGCCCCGCAATGGCATCCGTTTCAGAAATGGTTAGCTCGCTAAAATACGATCCCTCGCGACCACCCTCAATGCCCATATTAGCAACAGGTGTGCCTTCTTTAATCACGGCAGGTGCCTCCTCGCCGATCTCTTTTTCCATGGCGGAAACGGAATCCATTAAGCTCTTAAGCGGATTAGCAACCGTATTGTTCGAAGCTTGCTTGGGTTGCGCTTTAGCTTTAGGCTTGGGCTGTTCCTTAGGCTTCGTGGGTGCTTGAGGTTTTGGTTTTTCCTGCGGCTTCGGTTTGGGCTTCGGCTCAGGTTTGGGCTTTGGCTTGGGTTGAGGCGTTGGCGCGGGCTCAGGTTTTACTTCTTTCACATAGTCGGCTTTATCTTCCTTTTTCATTTCAGGCGCCGGCGGCGGGGTATCGGGCTTTTTGGTTTCCTCGTGTGTAAATTCAGGCTTTTTTTCCTTTGGCGCCGTTGCTTTTTTATTTTCATCCCCAATCACAGCTTTGGGCGGCAAGTTGGTCATTTCCGCGAGTTTCACATCTTTCAGATCAACAATAATCGGTGCCTGACCAATGGTCATGCGCGCGTGCATAAAGGGCAAATCCAACACAAACAGCAGAAAAACCACAATATGCAAACCGATAGATCTGTAAAGGTAAGGTTTCATCAACGGGCGTTATCCTTTGTTCAGTGGGCGAGGTTCCGTTTTGAGCCCCACTTTTTCAAAACCAGCTTCTTTTAAGAGCGCCATCAGGTTAATCACGCGCCCGTAAGCCGATTCCGTATCACCCGAGATTGTCACGGTGGCTTCACTATTTTCACCACGGATAGCCTTAACTTTGGCAATAATCTTATCAGGCTCCACCTCTGTTTTGCCGATGTAATAGCGCCCTTCTTTATCCACACTGATGTTAATGGAAGTTTCCTTGCCTTCAAACGACTTTCCGCCCACCTTCGGCAGATTAAGCGCAATGCCTGAAGTCATCAAAGGCGCGGCAACCATAAACACCACGAGCAAAACCATCATCACATCCATCAGGTTTGTGATGTTAATTGTGGCGTTGCGTCGATTCGGGCGTCGGGAAGATGTGTTGCGCATAATTATTCTCCGGCAAGTTCTGCTTTAATAGCGTTATCGTCAAGCTCGCGGGAAAGAATGCTCAAAAATTCGCCGCTGAAATTCTCGAGTCGTTTGGCATAGCGGTCAATTTCAGACGTAATCATATTATAAGCCACAACGGCGGGAATAGCGGCAATCAGCCCGAAAGCCGTGGTAAAAAGAGCCTCTGCAATACCGGGCGCCATCGCTGAGAGCGAGTTACTTTGCGTTAAGGCAATGGCGTTAAAGCTGTTGATAATGCCCCAGACAGTGCCGAACAGCCCTACAAGCGGGGCAACAGAACCGGTGGAAGCCAAAAAGCCCATACGATGATCAAGCTCGTCAAGTTCTTTATCCATGGAAATAGACATGGCTTTTTCCACGCGCTGTTGGAGCGATGCTCCACGTAAACCGCGGTCTGTCTTAGATTTAAGAATATTCGTGCGGCGCCACTCTTTCATAGCCGCCATAAACATGGCTGACATCGGATCACGCGCTTTGGAGCCGATGCTATCATAAAGTTTATCAAGCGAGCCACCCGACCAAAAGGCTTCCTCAAAATTTTTGGAAAGCCGACGCACATGGCGCAAAGTGGCAAACTTTTCAAAAATAATCGCCCACGACCACACCGAGGCAGCAATCAGCCCAATCATCACAAGCTTTGTGACCGTATCTGATGCCCAGACCATATCCCACAAAGACATTTGTGAAGCGGTGTTTGTCATGATATCCGTAAGTTGTTGTGTTTCCATCTTGAAATTATCCTCATAAAAAATCGGTCAATTATAGAGCCTCATAGCACAAAAAATTAAATTTTCAATTAATGAATCGTTTTTTTTAGACTTGATATTTATATGAAAACGTCCTAAATTGTTTTAAAACTTGAGATGAAGGTAAATGATGGAAGACAATCTGCCGCTTTTAAGAGATATTCATCTGCCTGCTGATATCTTGGCTTTTGTGCCGGGGTACGGTTGGTTTGTTCTGATTATTTTAGCTTGCGCAGCTTATTTTATTTATAAATTAAGCAAAATTTGGTACATAAAAAGCAAAAAGTTTTATGCTTTAAGGTTATTAAAAAACGCGCCGGAAAATAATATTCAAACCGTGCGTTTAGCTTCTGAAATTTTGCGCCGCATTTGCAGACTCAAATTTCCTGATGCAGTTGGTCTTTCGGGTGCGGATTGGCTCAATTTCTTAAACACGCACAGTAAAAATAAACTTAAAGGCAAAGCGGCTGATTTGTTGCTTTATGCCCCCTATATTGCCCAAAGCAAAAATTTTAAAGAGCCTGATTTTGAAGAAGTGCGCCTGTTTATACAAAAATGGATAGGGGAAAATTTATGATCACTTTTCTTTATCCATGGATGTTTTTATTGTTAGTTGTGCCTTTCATTTGGCGGCATTTTATGAGTTCGGTGCAAGCCCTTGAGGAAAAGGCGCTGAAGGTGCCATTTGTCTCAGATTTTAAACAAATAGCCAATAAAACCCCGAAATCAATCGGTGCGACAGATGCTTTTAATCAAAAGCGCCACCTGATTTTCTTAAGCCTGATTTGGCTCTTGCTCACACTTGCAGCGGCGCGTCCCGTTTTTTTGGGCGAGCCTGTGCGCACGCCGCAAAATGCGCGTGATATTTTGCTTGTGACGGATATTTCAACTTCTATGTTAGAGAAAGATTTTTCCTATCAAGGCAATCGAATTTCGCGCTTACAGGCAGTTCGTGCGGTGGTTTCTGATTTTGTAAAAAACAGACCGCAAGACCGCCTAGGGCTTGTTTTGTTTGGCACAAGGGCTTATTTACAAGCCCCGCTGACTTATGATCATCAGGCGGTGTTAGAGGTGTTAGATTCCATGGCGGCAGGCATGGCAGGCAATTCCACAGCCATTGGTGATGCTGTTGGTATGGCACTCAAAACCTTAAAGAATACGGGCGAAAGCCTAAATGATAAAATCATTATTTTACTCACAGACGGCGAAAATAATGACGGCAGTCTGAATATGGAGCAAGCCTTAGCGTTAGCAAAGCAAGAAGATGCCAAAGTTTATACGATAAGTGTTGGGCTTGATGGATTTTCGTTTTTCAGCTCAATTTTTGGGATTGAAAATGATAACTTGGAAAATAGCGAGTTAACCGCCTTAGCCAACAGTACAAATGGAAAAGCTTTTCAGGCAAACAATTTAAACGCGCTCATTGAAGTGTATAAAACGATTGATGAAATGGAGCCCACGCAAAAAGAGCAGGCATTTACCCGCCCGCAGATAGATCTTTACTGGATACCGCTCTTAGCAGCCATTATCCTTTCTTGCCTAGGGCTTATCTTGATGTGGAGGTTTTAAAAATGGAACAGATGGTTACTTTTCAGTTTTTAAGGCCATGGTTGTTGTTATTGCTGATTTTCCCGCTTTTGATGTTTTGGAAAGCAATAAGAGAGAAAGATACCAAAAGCAGTTGGGAAAAAGTTTGTGATAAAAAATTGCTCCAATATTTGCTGATAAAAAACAAAGATAGCGCGCATAAATTAAAACAATTTCTCATCAATTCCGCGCTCATCATTGCCGTTTTATCAGCGGCAGGTCCATCATGGCGGCAAAAGCAAGATATGCGCCTTTTCAATGAAACCCCTGTTTTTGTGCTGTTGGATTTATCTTCCGATATGAATAAAGAGGATAATTTAATTCGTGCCAAAATTGAAATGACGGATTTTTTATCAGCAATGACTGATTTTGAAACGGGGTTGATTGTTTACAGTGCGGAGCCTTTTATTGTTTCGCCTTTATCAACAGATGTCAACCTCATCACAAACTTACTTCCCGCATTAAACACGGACATTATGCCCATAAATGGTAACAGGGTTGACCGCGCCATAGATTTAGCGGTTGAGCGCATCAAAAATGCGGGTTATGCAAAAGGTAATATTGTCATTTTCAGTACCGGCACGGGCGAAAGTTTCAATCAGGCGGCATCGGCGGCAAAGCGTGCGTTGGAAAGCGGCATAAAAGTTTCAGCAATAAACGTTTCAAACAAATCTCAAGATAGTTTATTAAAAATCGCCTCAATAGGCGATGGCATATTTGTTGAAAAAGAAAACAACTTATCGCATATCACATCGCAAATTTCAGCAAAGCCAAGCGCCATACTTGATACAAACGCCAACAAACTTTACTCTCGCGCAGATGACGGTTATTACCTTTTGTTCCTACCGCTTTTATGTTGCCTTTACTTTTTTAGAAAAGGCGCGTTGGTCGTTTTGCTTATTTTATCATGGGGTGTGCGTGCCGAAGCAGGTTTTTGGTTAAGCGATAATGTCCTTGCTCAAAAGATGTTTGAAGATAAAAAATTTGATGAAGCCGCTGAAAAATTTCAAAATCAAGAATGGAAAGGGGCTTCATATTATCGCGCGGGCAATTATCAGAAAGCGCTAGAGGCATTTTCGGAGGGTGAAGATAATGAAATGCGATATAATTATGCCAATGCGCTTGCAAAATCAGGGCAGACAGAGGAAGCAATTAAAGTATATGAACAGGTTTTAGAAAAAGATCCTAACCATGAAGATGCGCGTTTTAATTTGGAATACATTAAAAAAATGCAGGAATCTCCACAGCAAAATCAAATGGCAATGGCTGGCGGCGAAAAACAAGAACTTTCCCAAAGTTCGGAAAACCAAGAAGACGGTGACGAGGTAGATAAAGAAAAATTTACAGGTGAAGACAAAGGCTCGGAAAAAGAAGAATCAGAAGATTCAAAAGCACAAAATGGCGGAAGCAATCAGATAGATAAAAAAACGCAGGAAGATGAATCTCAACAAGATGAGAACCAAGAGCAAAATGAAGCTTCTGATATGACGGCAGATCAAAAAGAAGAACATCCGTTTCAGGCAAAAGAAAGCAGTAGAAACGAAAATTATAGCGAAACCGCACAAGCGCGAGAACAAGTTTATCGCCAAATTCCGGAAGATAAGGGTGGCTTGTTGCGCGCCTTTATCCGCCGGGAATATTTGAAAAACAGGTATGGAGAATGAACATGAAAAAATTTTTATTTGGATTAATTTTATGCCTTTATTCTTCTTTCGCTTCGGCAGCGCAAATCAGGGCAAGTGTCAACCGTTCGGAAGTCCCGTTAGGTGAGGTCTTTATGCTGACCTTAACCGCCGAGGGCAATGTTTCCGGTGAGCCGGATTTTAGTGTTTTGAGCCCTACTTTTAAAATTTATTCCAGAACTGTTTCAAAACAAGATTATGTTATAAATGGCAACGCGACTTCAACAATGAAGTGGCAAATCGGGCTGATTTCCTTAAAACCAGGCATTCAGCAGATACCTGCAATTCATATTGGTACAGAACAAAGCGCTCCTATTGAAATCAAAGTCTTAGATATTGGAGAAGCGCCCACAACAACTAATACGCAAGTCGCGCCCGAAGCCTCGTTTTCCATGAAAGGCGAGGTTGTTAATCCACCCAAAGCTTATTATGTGCAACAAGAGCTGAACTATAACATCATCTTAACGGATTCGGGTGGCTTGCAAGGTGGCGAACCCGTTTTTGAAAACAATAACAATGATTGGCTGATTTTAAGCTTGGGAAATCCAGATATCAGCACAGAAGTTGTCAATGGACAGACACAAAGAAAAATTGTTTTTAAATACGCGATGTTTGCGCAAAAAAGTGGTCAGCTAGAAATTCCGGCGGCAACATTTGACGGTCATGTTTTAGGCGATCCCATGCAAAATATGTCGCTTGATTTCGGGGGTATATTCAACATTGGGATGCAAGGTTTTCTAAACATTGAGCGCCCAGTTAGTTTACGCGCACCTGCACAAAGTATCAATGTTCTACCGGCATCGCCTGAGGCAAAAGATTGGTGGCTCCCTGCCAAAAACGTCACGCTTAAGGCTGAAATGTTAACGCCCGCATCCGAGATCCTGCAAGGCGAGCCTTTTCGGCGCCAAATAACGCTTGAGGCAGATGGCATAAGTTTCACGCAATTACCGGAAATTTCTTTCCCCGCCACGCCTGATTTTAAGCAATATGCCGAAAAAACGGATGGCATTAATTTGTTGCGTCAGGGGCTTGTTGCCGGGCAAAAAAAAGTAACAAACGTGTATGTTCCTGAAAAAGCGGGTCAATTGACAATCCCTGAAATAAGTGTGGATTGGTTTAATACAACCACACAAAAAATGGAGCGTGCAGTTGTGCCGGCGCAAACAATAAATGTGACGGCAAGTGATGCTCTTAATGCTGAAAGCGCACCTAAAGAACAAGAACAACCCGAAGTAACCGCTGAAACAAACCTTGAGCCCCAAAAAAATCTGGCGCCAAAACCTGAAGCTCAACTGCCTCAAGATAAGTCCCTGCAAAGCCTCTGGATGGCATTGGCAGTGGCGGCGGCATTTTTGGCAGGGCTTTTTTTAAGTGCTTTTTTGTTCCGGCGTCACGGTGAAAAGCCTCAGTGCGAAACAAGGCAGTTCCCGAAATATATTCTGCAAAAAGCTTATCAGAATGACTACCGTTCCTTGCGCGATGCTTTAGTTTCTTGGGCAACGGGTTTTTATCCTGAAAAGACAATCACAAACTTAAATGATGTTGCTAATGCAGCAAATATGCCCGAATTTAAAGAACAAATTGATATTCTCATTCAAAATCTTTATGGTACGAGCAAAGCAGAAACGTTTAATGCTAAAGTTTTTGCCGATACATTTCAGAAAATCTTAAAGCAAAAAAGGAAACAAAAAGAAACAAAAACACCTTTGCCCCCTTTGTATGATTAATTGATTGCAATCTGAAAAAAACTGTGTTTTAATAGGGTAAATTAAACCGAAAAGGGCATAAAAATGGCGTTTATAAAAAAGGTTTTTGTGGGTTTATCTTTAATTGCCGTGCTTTACTTAGGCGGTTCCGGTGCGCAGAGCAACAGCTTGTTTATGCAGGGCTTGGGTTTTGTTGGTTTACTGGCAGGGCTCCTCATTTTATATATTTTCGGCAAGATGGTTTTGCGCGGATTGGGTTGTATGATGGCAACGCTGATTTTGGCTCTGATCGCGATGTTTATGATGTACACTTTCGGGCTTTTTAACAACGGCATTGGCGGTTTAAAGGATTCTCTTCTAAGTTTCATTGGAACGGAGCAATCTGCCAAGGAAGAAAAGCCGCGTCCGGCGCAAAGGCAAAAAAAAGCTGAGGTAAAAACGGAGCAAACGGAAGAAGATGCTTCACCGAAGTTGTACGGCGCTTATGAGGAAGATGTTGAGATCGAGCCCGTAGAAGAAGCTGAGCCGCAAGGTTTCAACCCCATGGATTATCCGGCGATTTACGGTTCTGCCCGCGTTTTAAATGCGGATACGCTTGTTCTTCAGGGGTATTCGCTTGTTTTGTTCGGTATTGATGCGCCGGAGCCCAAGCAGACTTGCGCAGATGGACGCGGTCGGTCATATAATTGCGGACAGCAGGCGGCGAATTGGCTCAAAAGCTGGATTAAAGATAATGAGATTGAGTGCCACGTTTTAGATCAGGATAAACAGGGGAAATTGTTGGGCACATGTAATTACGGTCCGTATGACTTAGGTGCAGCGTTGGTCAATGCTGGTTGGGCGGTGGCAAACACGGCAGTCACGGACATTTATTATCCTTATGAAATGCAGGCGCAAAAAGCGCGCCGCGGCTTATGGCAGGGCAAGTTTTACAAACCTTGGGATTGGCGCAGAATACAATCCCGCAAAGCCACCATCAAAATCATTGAACCGCCCAAACGTTTGAAAGGAATTTTCGGGTAAAAATGCCGGCTTTCATTTACGATTGTCCTGATGAACAAGTAACGATAGCCTTGGCGGAGGCGTTTGCGGACGTCAGCCATAAAGGCGATGTTTACGCGCTTTTCGGTACGTTAGGTATGGGAAAATCCGTTTTTGCCCGCGCTTTTATCAAACATTTAACAAACGCACCCGAGGTGCCAAGCCCCACTTTTACGTTGGTGCAAACCTATGAAGCGCCTGATTTTGAGATTTATCATTTTGATTTATACCGCCTTAAAAATGCTGAGGAAATTTGGGAACTTAATATGGAAGAGGCCCTAAGCGGCGCAGTCTGCCTGATTGAATGGCCTGAAAAAATGGGCGCGTATTTACCCAAAAACATCATCAAAATAAATATTGAGCCTTATCAGACGGGCAGACGTATAAAAGTACTTGTGCCGCCAAAAGAGAAAGAGCGTTTTTTGAGCGCAGTACGAAAGCCTGATGTTTTGGAGGAGGAAGAATGAAAAATATTCACGCCACATGCGTCAAACTTCAAGGCAAAGGTGTTTTACTGATCGGTCGTTCAGGCGCCGGTAAGTCGGATTTAGCCTTGCGACTCATCCAAGACAAAGGCGCTTCTTTGGTGGCAGATGATAGGGTGGATTTAACCCGCGAAGGCGCGCTAATATCAGCGTCGGTGCCGGCTGTTTTGGCGGGGCTTTTAGAAGTGCGCGGCGTTGGTGTGTGCCGACTGCCCTTTGAGCCAAATGCACAAATAAATTTGGTGGTGGAACTTGTGAAAAGGACAGCGGTTGAACGTATGCCCAAGCCTGCGTTTTGGCACTTTGAAGACGTTTCAATTCCGCTTTTAAGGCTTTGTCCTTTTGAAAGTTCCGCCACAGATAAGATTGTTATAAAGTTAAATGCGCCCTTGATTTAGGCTAAAAAATTTCTAAAATAAAGATGTTCTTTGAAGGGGAAGATGATGAGAGCACATAAATTTGAAAACTTTTTAAGATCTTTAGGTAAGCCGTTGGTACAATTTGTTATACGCTTCGGCGAGTTAATGCAGTTTGTCTTGCAAGCGTTGTACCATTGTTTCACGCCGCCATATTACGGCAAGAATTTCTTACGTCAATTGTTGGATATGGGGTTTTATTCTTTGCCGGTGGTCGGTCTCACAACCATTTTTGCCGGTATGGTCATTGCCCTGCAGAGTTATTCAGGCTTTGCGCGTTTCGGAGCTGAAAAAGCCATTGCTTCCGTGGTGCTTATTTCGGTCACGCGCGAGCTAGCGCCTGTGTTGTCTGCCTTAATGGTGGCGGGGCGCATTGGTGCGGCGATGGCTGCCGAAATTGGCACCATGCGTGTGACAGAGCAGATTGATGCTTTGGTCACCTTATCCACAAATCCTTTCAAATATTTAGTTGCGCCACGGATTTGGTCGGGCGTGATTGTGCTACCCCTTTTGGTTTTAATTGGCGATGTTATCGGTATTTTCGGCGGCTATGTGGTCGGCGTTTACAAGTTAGGTTTCAATCCTGCCAATTACATTAACTCCACCTTGGAGGATATGGAAGCCTTAAATATTATATCAGGCTTGGTCAAAGCGGCGGTGTTCGGGTTTATCATAGCAGTCATGGGTTGCTACAACGGTTATCGCTCCAGAGGCGGTGCGCAAGGCGTTGGCGAGGCAACAACCAATGCGGTTGTCTCGGCCTCAATTCTGATCTTGATTTTCAACTACATTATCACCGAAATTTTCTTTTCAAAGTAAGGGTGCGCGAAGATGGAAACAAACACAAAAATCTCAATTCGGAACCTCTACAAATCTTTTGGCAAAAAGCATGTTTTAAATGGGGTGGATTTAGATATTGAAAAAGGCCAATCATTGGTGGTCATCGGCGGCTCGGGCACGGGCAAGTCGGTGCTCATCAAGTGCATTCAGGGGCTTTTAACGCCTGATGCCGGCTCCATTAAAATTGACGGCGAAGAAACGGTCGGAACCAAAGGCAAAAATCTCAAAGACATGCACGCTAAAATGGGCATGCTCTTCCAAGGCGGTGCCTTGTTTGATAGTCTAACTGTTTGGGAAAACGTGGCGTTTTCGCTTTTAGAAAATCAAAAAATCGATCGGGCGAGCGCCAAGGTTGAGGCAGTGCGTGTTTTGCGTCAGGTCGGGCTTGCCCCCGATGTGGCTGATTTAGCGCCTTCCGAGCTTTCGGGCGGCATGCAAAAGCGCGTTGGTTTGGCGCGTGCAGTCATCACCAAGCCCGAGATTATTTTCTTTGACGAACCCACCACGGGATTGGATCCCATTATGGCGGATGTCATTAATGACCTGATTGTTGAATCAGCCAAAGGCTTGG
Organism: uncultured Alphaproteobacteria bacterium; assembly: GCA_947630965.1. Lineage (GTDB taxonomy): Bacteria > Pseudomonadota > Alphaproteobacteria > RF32 > CAG-239 > CANPYS01. Next base: position 16,065 of record CANRJO010000002.1, on the reverse strand, counting down.
GCGCCACAACCTTAACCATCACGCACGATATGGCATCAGCGCGCAAAATTGCGGATAAGGTTGCCATGCTTTATGAGGGCAAAATCATCTGGCAGGGAACCGTCAAAGAAATGGATAAAACCGATAACCCCTATGTGTGCCAATTCATCAACGGTTGCGCACGCGGGCCGATTAAAATGGATGTTTAAAAATGGCAAAAAAGAGCACCATGCAATATGTATGTCAAAACTGCGGCGCCACATATCCGAAATGGCAGGGCAAATGCGATTCTTGCGGCGAGTGGAACACCATTGAGGAAGAAAAAGTTGAAGCCTCGGGTTTTTCCGTCATCAATAATAAAAAGAAGGGCGGCATCATAGATTTTGTGCCGTTAAGCGGCTCGGCGCAAACATTTCAACGTATCAAAACAAACATTCGTGAAATAGACCGTGTTACGGGCGGCGGCTTGGTGCCAGGGTCGGCAATTTTGGTTGGCGGCGATCCAGGCATTGGCAAATCCACGCTTTTGTTGCAGGTATGCGCAAGTGTCGCAAACGCCTCTGCCGAGAACGAATGTTTTTATATTTCGGGCGAGGAAGCCATTGATCAAGTGCGTATCCGTGCCGAGCGTTTAGGTTTGGCGCAATCGCCTGTGAAATTGGCAAGCACCACAGAAGTCAAAGACATTATTGCCACGCTTGAAAAGGCAAAACCCGCCGTTGTGATTATCGATTCCATTCAGACGATGTATTTGGAAGATGTCGAGTCCACCCCTGGAAGTGTGGCGCAGGTGCGCGCGACCGCCTATGAGCTGATCAAACTTGCCAAGCGCAAAGGTTTTGTGCTGTTTTTGGTAGGGCATGTCACAAAGCAGGGCGCGATTGCAGGGCCGCGCGTTTTGGAACACATGGTGGATACAGTGCTTTATTTTGAAGGCGAGCGCGGGCATCATTTCCGCATTTTGCGTGCAGTGAAAAACCGTTACGGCGCCACCGATGAAATTGGCGTGTTTGAAATGCAGGATAAAGGGCTTGTTGAGGTGGAAAACCCCTCCGCGTTGTTTTTGGCGGAACGTCAGGGCAATGTTTCAGGCTCGTGTGTTTTTGCAGGCATTGAAGGTTCGCGCCCTGTCTTAATGGAAATTCAGGCGCTTGTGAGCTCAAGTGGCTATAGCGGTGCCAAGCGCGCCGTTGTCGGTTGGGATTCTAACCGCCTGTCGATGATTTTGGCGGTTTTGGAAGCGCGTTGCGGCATGAATTTGAGCGCGCAAGATGTTTACTTAAACATTGCCGGTGGCTTAAAAATCACCGAACCGGCGGCGGATTTAGCGGTGGCGATGGCGGTTATATCCTCGCTCACGAACAAGCCATTGCCCTCGGATATGGTTGTTTTTGGCGAAATCGGGCTTTCGGGCGAGGTTCGCGCGGTAACGCAACCAGGCTTGCGCTTGAAAGAGGCGCAAAAATTGGGTTTCACGAATGCGATTGTCCCGCCCACGTTCGGCAAAGAGAAAAAGGCCGGCGCTTTAAGCACGTATGAAATCGGCAACGTGCATCGGTTAGTCAACTGGTTTAATTAAGGAGAATGTGATGCAGCAGCTCAATAACTTGGATGTCATCATCTTAATCATCACGGCAATTTCGGCGCTGATTGCGCTTTGCCGCGGTTTCGTCAAAGAGGTTTTATCCATTGTCGGTTGGGTTTTGGTGGCAGTTCTGGAAGTCTATTTACTGCCGGTTTTAACGCCCGTGGCGCACAAATACATTGCAAGCGAGCTGATGTCAGGCATTGTGACGGGGCTTGTGATTTTGGTGGTATTTTTCGTGGTGTGGATTTTATCAACGGATCGCATGGTAGGCAAGCTGCGCACGAGTAAATTAAGCGCTTTAGATAGGCTTTTAGGATTGTTCTTCGGTGTGGTACGCGCGGCGCTGATTGTAATTTTGTTTAACATTTTAATGAGTTGGTTGTTGCCTGAGGAATCGCAAGAAGGCATATTTAAGGAGTCGCATTATTATCAGTTAGCAGGCAAATTTGCAGCGCCGATTGAGAGCCTTATCCCTGAAGACACCATGGAGATGCTAAAGAAAGAGGGCGAAAAAGTCGGCCTTGGTGAAAAGAAAAAGGCGGACAAAGCCAAAGCAAAAGATGAAGAAAAAGAAAAGGCAAAAGAAAAAGACCAGGAAGAAGAAAAAGCCAAGACGGAAGAGCTATTTCAAGATCTTGTCCAACCCAAAATAGAAAAAGCGGCTGAAAAGGCGGCGGAAACCGCGGCAGAAAAAGCGGCGGAAGATTTCAAGGGTTATCAGGAAACGGAAACAGAAAGTCTGGATCGTTTGGTGGAAACAACCGCGGAATAATAAAAGGCGCAACCCCCTCCCTCCGTCATCCTGAACGCAGTGAAGGATCCAGGAAAAATTGAATCATATTATCATTCCCGAAACACCTCACCCTCTCGATTCTATTTAAAACCGCCGGTTTTAGGAAAGAGATTCTTGTGGACAAGAGGGAGATAAGGGTTTTCTTTGCCTAAAAAGTTAATTAAAAGTTAAAAACGTAAGGAAAACAAAATGTCATTTGAGCCGGAATACATCACCACACAAACGAACGGGATAGAAATTTCCGCCTGCCAAGCCATGTTAGATGATGCCCCGTGCGCATATTATCTGCGCATAGAGAACAACACGTTTGAGAAAATTCAGCTTTTAGGGAAAGACTTTTGCATCACGGACGAGCAGGGCAACAATTTTTACAATACCGAGGTTGGCTTCAAGGGCGAGTTACCGGAGCTCAACCCTGGGGAATATTTTGAGTATGCCGCGGAGGCGCCAACAAGCTTAAAACACGGTGTTTTATACGGAAGTTGCCGCATTGTGCGCGAAAAAAGCAAAGCGATAGAAGAGGTCAAAATCCCAACGGTAACAATAGAAACGGGCGAAAAAACAAAAAAAATATACAATTAATCCCCAATAATGTATTATTTTTTAACAGATTTTTAAGACCTTATGCCTTAAACTCAATATTAAAGGGGTTGTCCTTTTATGCTGATACCCTTGGGCAACGGCATATAATTCAATTATGACAAAGGAGAAATTTGATGAGAAATTTTAACGAGCAGGGCCGTTCGATGGTTGAAATGTTAGGCGTGCTTGCCATTATCGGCGTGTTGTCCGTTGGCGGTATCGCCGGTTATTCCAAGGCCATGAACAAATACAAAATTAACAAGACAACGGATCAGGTTTCCATGTTGGTGGCAAACATCCGTACATTATTTTCCACTCAAGGCACATACGTGGGCTTAGGTAACGGTCAAGCCGTTAAGTTCGGTATTGTCCCGAATGATATGTACAATGCCACACAGTTGACTGCGTCTAATTACTCTTCAGACTCTGATTTTGAGTTATCCAACGCATTTGGTGGTAAAGTATATATTAAAGCCTCTGATTTATCCTCAGCTAATGATGGTGCTGCATTTACGATTGAATATACCGGCCTGAGCACGGAAGCTTGCGTGACGGTTGTAACAGGCGATTGGGGCTCCGGGCAAGGCTCAGGTCTTGTTGGTGTTACCGCAGGTGCTGGTAGTGCGAGCTATGATGACTCTCCATTTAATGGCTTGGACAAGTTTTACGTCGGCAATAGTAGTAACGACATTGGATCACCTGACGCGCATGGCGGGAACTCGGGTACCCCAACACCCGTTGCTGTTGCCACGGCTATTAAATGGTGCGATGTAAAGAATCCAGCAGTTGCTTGGAAATATTATTAATCCTTCCTTTCCTCAGAAAAGGCGCCTCCCGGCGCCTTTTCTTTTACTCTCTCTGTCATCCTGTGGAACGGCGGGTGGTGCCTGCAACCCGCTCTGTACGTCATTCTGAAACCCCTTTAGGGGTTGAAGAATCCAGGTGAAAACAAACTCATCCTTATTGTCATCCCGAACTTGTTTCGGGATCTCATAAACAAGATGCTGAAACGAGTTCAGCATGACAATTTGATTCGTTTTTCCTCCTGGACTCTTCGCTCCGCTCAGAGTGACGTATCGGGGCGGACACACCCAACGTCATACAAAAATAAAAAACTTGACATCTAAGCTCTTAAAAGCAAAGATATTGAAAAAGCAAAGGAGTTGAAAAAATGTCTCTAAAAGTTACAAAAGACGACTGTAAATTAAGCAAATGGGATGTCGTGGATTATCTTGACAGCGAAGAGACTATTGCTGCTTATTTACGCGCAGCTGCTGAAGAAAACGACCCTGAATTTATGGTTCAAGCCATCAATGATGTCGCGCGTGCGCGCGGGATGAACGAACTGGCTCAAAAAATGGGTGTCACACGCGAGGGACTATATAAATCCTTAAACGGCAACACAAAACCCCGCTTTGAAACCATTTGCAAAGCCCTCCGCGCCCTCGGCCTCCAATTAACAGTAGAGCTTTCCAAACAACAAAAGTAATTGTTGTTTGGAAAGCGAGATAACGCGTATGTTAGCTTGCGAGGCGGCGACAGACGCCAAAGCAAGCGTTACAGAGCGGTGACCGAAGCGAGTTAGCGATTGCTCATAGAGCAGAGCTTACGAGCAAGAAAGCCTATAAAACAATAAAAGTAATTATTGTTTTATAGGCGACATCACGCGTATGTTAGCTTGCGAGGCGGCGACAGACGCCAAAGCAAGGAAAGCCAGATAATGAGGTGATTAGAGTGATTTTTTGCTCAAAAGTACCGGAGTGTACGTAAAAGGTACATGAGGACACTTTTGAGCAAAAAATCACTCTAGGCGCCCATGAGATGGGTTTCCTTAAAATTCTCTTTTTAGGGAACGATCAAATAGCACCCTAATCGATTCCTTAATCTCTGCCTCTTCATAAATCACCTTATAAAGCATCTGGCAAATCGGCATATCGATATTTTCCTTATCAGCAATCAGCTTAACCGCTTTAAGCGTTGGCACACCCTCGGCAAGCTTGCCGAAACGCTCGCCTTTGGCAAACATCTCGCCATACATGCGGTTGTGACTGTGCTTTGAAAAAAGCGTGGCTTCATAATCGCCTAAATGCGCCAAGCCATACGCTGAAAGCGGGTTGCCGCCATAATGCTTGATAAAGCGCCCAACTTCAACAGGCGCGCGCGCCATTAAAGCGCCTTTAAGACCATACCACTCTAAACCGTCTAAAATGCCGGCGGCAAGACCGACTACGTTTTTAAGCGCCGCCCCAATCTGATTGCCAATCACGTCATTGCCGTAATAAAAACGGATGAGATCACTTTGCAACAAATTAATCCAATGTTCTTTAGCCGCCTCTTCATAACTGTCAATCACAGCGCAAGAGGGCACTTTTTTCATATAATCCTGCACATGACCCGGGCCGCCAAGGCACGCCACATGCACATCTTGCTTAACTTCTTGGCGGAATACATCAACCAAAATGGTGCCGCTCGGCTCCTCAAGCCCTTTCATCGCGAGTAAAAAGTTTTTGCCCGCCAAATTATAACCATTGAGCTCACGCGCCAAACTCCTCAAATGTTGGCATCCGATAGAGATGATGATGTCATCTGATTCTAAAACATCGGCAATTTTCTCTTTCAAATACATATTGTCGCTTAAGCTTAAATAGGCGTTTTTGCGCGTTTCTTTAAGCTCAATAAAATTCGGTGATGTCGGAATATCGTAAAGTAAAACTTGGTCAACACAATAGTTGGCGGCATACCAACCTAAAAACGTGCCCCAACGCCCGCACCCAATGAGAGAGATTTGTTTCATAAGTTCCTCTTTTTTATTGTTTCTGATAAAATAAGTTTAATAAGGCGTTATAAAGTTTGCAACGGATAAAACAAAAAAGTCAACAGCCACCCTAAGGCTTTTGCTTTTTCATACGTTGCCGCCCGATAATGGCATTGATATAATCAAAATTTTGGAAGGAGTGATAAGCATAATCAAAGCTTTCTTTATCATAGGTATAAAAAACTTTGTTCGCCATATTCCGAATGGCATTATCTATTTTGCCGAAAGCTTCATTATAATCTTTGCTGTAGTTGTTTTTAGTTTTTTTCTGAACAAGGGCATGATAAGCAGTAATTACTTTAGCGGTTTCATCGGCAGAGTTGGCATAGCCCTTCTGCTCAAAATCGCGCATAATTTGAGCGGTAGTTTGGTAGAAACACTTGTTGGTCAAGATGTTTCTTTGTAACTTATCATTACTATTGATAATCATCTAACATCCATTCCAAAATTTGCCTTACATATAACACGTTCAAAACAAAAATGCAAGCAAAATCGTAAAATTATGTTTTCACTTTTCAAAAATATGCGTTATATTATACCTCATGAGGTAAAGATGTCAAATATTCAACACGGTTTAGAAGTTCTTGAAAAAAATGTTCGGCTTGCACCTGAAAAGCCGGGCGTTTACCGCATGATCAGCGCCTCGGGCGAGGTTCTTTACGTCGGCAAAGCCAAAAACATCAAAAAGCGCATTGTGGCTTACACTAAGTTTGATAAATTACCGCTTCGCTTAAAGCGCATGGTGGCGGAAGTGGATCGCATGGAGTTTATTATTGTTGAAAACGAGGCAAAGGCGCTTTTAATGGAAAATGAGCTGATTAAGCGCTTTTCGCCGCGGTTTAACATCTTGCTCAAAGACGATAAAACCTTTCCGCACCTGATGATTAACTTGGCGGAAGATTATCCCGCCCTGCGCAAAGCCCGTGGACGCCGCGCCGATAAATGCCGCTATTTCGGACCTTTTGTGAACGCCATGGCGGTCAACAACGTGATGGACACGCTCCAAAAGGCGTTTTTGCTCCGTTCTTGTCGCGACACACAGTTCAAAAACCGCGAGCGCCCGTGCCTTTTATACCAAATTAAGCGTTGCTCGGCGCCGTGTTGTGATAAAATCAGCAAGGATGATTACCGCGCGCTTGTCCGCGATGTGGTGGATTTCTTGGAAGGCAAAAATGCCAAAATTCAGGAAACGCTTTCCAAGCAAATGCGCGCCGCAAGTGAAAATATGGACTACGAGCAGGCTTTGGCGTTGCGTGATAGAATCAAGGCTCTGACCTCGGTTCAGACGGGTTATTTGGTGGAATATGCTGACTTGAAATCTGTTGATATTATTGCCATTGCGCGCAAAAACGGACTAGTCTGCATTCAGCTTTTTATCATTCGCGGCGGGCAAAACTGCGGCAATGTGCCATATTTCCCGAAACAAACAGAAGACGCGACAGATGCTGAAATTTTGGAGGCATTTATCAGTGAGTTTTATGCCAATCACATCCCGCCCAAAGAAATTTATATTTCTGAAACTTTAGATAGCGCAAACTTTTTGGAAGAAGCGCTCGGCGTTAAAATCTTAACATTTGAACGCGGCAAAAAAGCAAAACTGATTGAAAATGCCAAAAATAATGCTCTGGCGGCACTGGAACGGAAAATTGCCATGGAATCTTCGGTGCAGAAAAACCTTGAGGAAATGAAAACATATTTCGGGTTGCCAAACCTTCCCAAACGCATAGAAATTTATGATAACTCGCACAATCAGGGAAGTTTTGCCGTGGGGGCTATGGTTGTGGCAACCCCCGAAGGCTTTGATAAAAAAGCCTACCGCACGTTTAACATCAAAAACCCAAACATCACAAACGACGACTTCGCCATGATGCAAGAAGTTTTAACGCGCCGTTTTGAAAAACTAACGCCCGAAAATCGCCCCGATGTCATTTTGCTTGACGGCGGTTTAGGGCAACTTCACGCCGTGCATGAAAGCCTGAAAAATTTTGATTTAACAGGCATCACGATTATTGCCATATCCAAAGGTCCAGAGCGCAACGCAGGCAAAGAATTTTACCATATTTTGGGGCGTGAAAGCTTTGCATTGCCGTATCGATCGCCTGTGGCGTTTTATCTACAAAATCTGCGCGACGAGGCGCATCGATTCGCAATTGGCACGCACCGCAAAAAACGCGCAAAATCCATTTATAAATCAAGTCTTGATGAAATTGAGGGCATTGGCGCCAAAAGAAAGCGCGATCTGCTTGCGCACTTTGGCTCGGCGGAGGATATTAAACAGGCGCTCATCCCAGATTTGATGAAAGTGGAAGGCATCAGTAAAAAAACGGCTGAAAAAATATTTAAATACTTCCATCATTAAAAAAAAGTTTTATACTATATTTGTTTGGAAAATTTTTATGAAGGGAAAATGCCGTGTATAATCTGCCGAATATGCTCACAATATCAAGGATTGCCGTAATTGTTTTTATCTTTCTCTCAGCCTATGTGCAATCTTTTGCCTGCTCCATGTTTGTGGCCGTCTTGTTTGTGATGGCCGCCATCACGGACTATTTTGACGGTTACCTCGCGCGCCTGCGCCATCAGACATCGGCACTTGGGCGTTTGCTTGACCCCATTGCCGATAAACTTTTGGTCACATCCGCGTTGGTTGTGATTTTAGTCAAGCCTGGAATGCTTTGGACAACCTTAAGTTACATTCCCGCGTTTGTTATTTTGTGCCGCGAAATTTTGGTTTCCGGCCTGCGCGAGTTTTTGCGTGAAGTCAATGTTGGGTTGCCGGTCACGCGCTTGGCAAAATGGAAAACGGGTTTCCAGATGACAGCCCTGTCCATGATGCTTTTTAACGGTTTTTGGGTTTGGGGCAGAATTGGCGAGTTTTTGCTCTGGATTGCCGCCGTTTTAACATTTATCACAGGTTATCAGTATTTCCAAAAGAGCTTGGATTATATCCGCTCTTTGGAAAAGGTTAAAACGGTTGAGGCAAAAATTGTGGTGAAAAAAGCGCCCACACCGAAAGCCGCCTCAAAAGCGCGCACTGCAAAAACCAAAAAGAGAGCCTAATGCAAAGTGACGAACCGCACATTTTAGTTGTTGATGATGATACAAGGCTGCGCAATCTGCTTCAGCGCTTTTTGCGTGAAAATGGTTTTACCGTCAGTGGCGCCAAAGACGCCGCCGAAGCGCGCATGTTCCTCAAACAATATAAGTTTGACCTTTTGATTGTTGACGTAATGATGCCCGGCGAAAACGGCTTTGACTTTTTAAAAGCGTTACGCCTTGAAAATAATGTGCCGGTGATGATGCTGACCGCCATGGGTGAAACGTGTGATCGGATCAAAGGGCTGGAAAACGGCGCGGATGACTATCTGCCCAAACCGTTTGAACCGCAGGAGCTTGTTTTGAGAGTTAAAAACATCTTAAAACGCGCGCCTCAAAAAAATGATGAAAATGCCCCGTTGGATTTAGGGCTATGTATTTTTGATCCGTCTAAAAAAGAGCTTTTAACGAAATCAGGCAATATTATTCATATCACGCCGGTGGAGCAGGCATTATTAAACGCGCTCGCCATGAAATCGGGGCAGATTTTATCACGAGAGGAACTCTCGGAAATTTTGGGTGGCGATCAAAGCCTGCGTTCCATTGATGTGCAAATCACCCGCTTAAGGAAAAAAATTGAAAAAGATTCTAAAAACCCGCGTCATTTACAAACGATTCGCGGCAAAGGCTATATGCTTCTGCCCGAATAAATAAAGGAGATACTTATGCATATTACATTTCCGAATAAAGTAGATAACTTACTTCGTTACCTCAAATTGAAGCTTCTGCCGAAAACGCTGTTTTTCCGCACCATGCTCCTGATTTTTATTCCGCTGATTGTGGTTCAGGTTGTGTCCATCATCGCATTTTTTAACGGCAACTGGAGCAAGGTAGGACGCAGGCTTTCCAATAATTTGTCCTCAAATATGGCTTTTGTTGTGCAGTTAACCGAGGATTTCCCCGATCAATTTGGAAAAATTAAAATGCTTTCGCACAATTTATATGATCTGGATGTCACATATTATGATAATGAAACAAAACATTCCGTTTTAAGCAAAACCTCCAAACAAAACAAGCTTGTCACGGGCTTTTTTGAAGAGTCTTTGAAAGCGGATTTTCCTGATGCCTTAACCCAACTTTATCTTGAAGAGGGGCGTTCTACGCTTTTGGCTTTAATTGACACAGGAAACGGCCTGTTCCGTTTTGAAACACCCACCAAAAACATTTTTAGCACCTCAATCTTCGGGTTTATCGCATGGATGGTCGGCACTTCGCTTTTGCTTTTTGTGGTATCAACCATGTTTTTACGAGTCCAAGCACGCTCCATCAAGCAACTTGCTGAGGCGGCGGAAGACTTTGGTAAAGGCATCAACACGCCTTTCAAGCCTTACGGATCATCCGAGGTGCGCAAGGCGGGCATTGCTTTTACCAAGATGAAAGAGCGCATTAACAGGCAGATTTCTGAGCGCACGCAAATGCTCGCAGGCGTCTCGCATGATTTGCGCACGCCTTTAACGCGCATGAAACTTCAGCTCGCGATGTTGCCCAAAAACACGGATAACAAAGAGTTTTTGGAAGACATCAGCGAAATGGAAAAAATGCTAGACGGTTATTTAGCGTTTGTCAGCGGCGAGGCAGGTGAGCAAAACAGCTTTGTAGATATGAATGAGCTGATTATGAGTATTTTAAACAAATTCCGCAACTCCAAAGCGCTCATTCGTTATACCACGCACGATGAAGTCAGCGCCATTCAAGGGCGTGAGCAAGCCTTAAAACGCGCCCTCACAAACATCATCTCCAATGCTTTTTATTATGGCAAAACTGTTGCTGTAAACCTTGAAAGCAATAATAACAAAATGGAAATCACGGTGGAAGATGACGGCCCTGGCATTCCCAAAGACAAGCGTGAAGAGGTTTTCAAGGCGTTTTACCGCATTGAGGGCTCACGCAACAAGGAAACAGGTGGTGTCGGCTTGGGGCTTTCCATTGCCAAAGACATTATTGTTTCGCACGGCGGAACCATCACGCTTGATAAAAGCAGCATGGGTGGCTTAAAAGTTTTAATTGCCATTCCGTTATAATTTTTGCTTGACTCAAGAAAAAAAGCAAGTTATAAGGCTCTTGAACAAATACCGAGAGCCTTTTTTAGGCTTTAAATAACAATAATTAACCGGAGAAAACTTATGAAAAGAACATTCCAACCCAGTAAAATTGTCCGTGCGCGGCGCCATGGTTTTCGTGCACGTATGGCTTCAATCGGCGGTCGCAAAGTTTTGGCGGCACGTCGCTTGAAAGGTCGTAAAAAACTTTCGGCTTAAGAAAATGCCGGCAAAATCCGTCATTCTTAAAAAGAGGAAAGATTTTTTAAGAGTCGCTCAAGGAGGCGTGCATGTTGTTACAAACACGCTCATTCTGCAAGCGGCTCTTTCTGTATCTGAAAACATTGAGAACTGGCGGGTTGGCTTTACGGCAACCAAAAAAATAGGCAAGGCATACATTCGCAACCGCTCCAAAAGGCGCTTGCGCGCCGCCATGCGCGAGGTTTTTCCACTTGAGGCAATGCCCCGAACGGATTATGTTTTAATCAGCCGCTTTAACACTTTTTGTTGCCCATATAAAAACCTCTTAAAAGACTTACGCACGGCCGTCAAAAAAATAAACAATCAGTTGAAGAAAACAGATGAAAACACCGCTGATTTGCCTGATTAAGTTTTATCAAAAGTTTATCTCGCCTTTTTGTGCCGAATGTTGCCGTTATCGCCCGACATGCTCGCAATATATGCTTGAGGCAATAGAAACACACGGTGTTTTGAAAGGCTTATGGTTAGGCACTAAAAGACTTTTGCGGTGTCATCCTTGGGGTGGCTCGGGCTATGATCCTGTTCCACCCAAGAAAAAACAATAATCAACAAAACGCTTTATCTGCTTGCGTTTTCCTAAAATCTATACTAAAAACAAAACAAGTTAAATAAAAAGGAGTTTTCAAGTGAAAGAAGAAACAAAAAACTTGTATCTGGCAATTATCCTTTCCATTGGGCTGATTTATGCTGTGAATTATTTCTTGCCCGGCACGCCGCAACCTGTGCCCGCCGAGCCTGAAGCAAAGGTAGAAGAGGTTGCCGCGCAGCCCGCAGAAACAGATACACAAGCCAAAAATCTTTCCGCGACGGAAGTTTTAGAACAAGATCCTCGGCTTGAGATTGCCACGCCGGCATTAAGCGGTAGTGTACGCATAAAGGGGCTTCGTTTTGATAATCTTTCCTTAAAACGCTACAAACAAACACTTGATCCTAATAGTGAAGATGTTGTGTTGCTAGCGCCTTCCAACACGGAAGGAGCATATTTTGCGCAATTCGGCTGGTTGGCGGCAGATCCGCAAATTAAAGTTCCGGACGCAAACACGCTTTGGCACACCCGCACGGAAAAACTCACGCCCGAAACGCCTTTGGTTTTGGAATGGGAAAACGGACAGGGCTTAAAGTTTATTGAAACAATCTCAGTGGATGAGAATTATTTGTTTAACATTCGTCAAAGCGTTGAAAACAATACATCAGCGCCGATCACGCTTTATCCTTACGGCTTAATCAGTCGGCATGATAATCCGCAAGCAAGCGACAAACGCGCGGTGGTGCATCAGGGTATTTCAGCGGTTGTGGACGGTAGCTTGAAAGAAATCCGCTACACGAAGCTTGATCAGGACGAACCCGAAAATTTTGAAGTACGCGAAGGTTGGGCGGGCTTTTCCGACCGCTACTGGTTCAGCGCCTTTGTCTTGAATGAAAACGAGCCTGCCGCCTTGAAGTTCAGCAATAACGGGAATGATCTTTATCAAATTGATTATCGCGGTGCCGCTTTGCAAGCGCCGGCAGGTGCCGTTGCGGATAGCGAAGTTCGCTTTTTTGCGGGCGCCAAAGAAATCAAGCTCTTAGATGCTTATGAAAAAAATCAGAACATCAAGAAATTTGACCTCGCGGTAGATTTTGGTTGGTATTACTTTTTGACCAAGCCTTTCTTCTATGTTTTGGCGTTTTTATATAGTGTTATCGGCAACATGGGTTGGGCGATTTTGCTTTTTGCCGCGCTTTTAAGGCTTTTGATGTTCCCCATTGCGAACAAATCTTTTGAGAGCATGTCCAAGATGAAGAAAGTTCAACCCAAAGTGACGGCCTTGCAAGAGCAATATAAAGATAACAAGCAACTTTTACAACAAGCCACCTTGGAGCTTTATCGACGTGAGAAAATCAACCCTGCAGCGGGTTGCTTGCCGTTATTTATTCAGATTCCGGTGTTTTTCTCGCTTTATAAAGTGTTGAACATCTCGCTTGAAATTCGCCACGCGCCGTTTATTGGGTGGATTAAGGATTTATCAGCGCCGGATCCGCTAACAATCTCGGTTTGGTCGCACATTCCGTTGCCTGCGCTTTTAGACATTGGCATATGGCCGATTTTGATGGGCTTGACGATGTGGATTCAGCAAAAGCTGAATCCTGCGCCCGCCAACAAAGATCAAGCGCGGATGTTTGCGCTCATGCCCTTTATCTTTACATTAATGTTGGGGCACTTTGCCTCAGGTTTGGTCATTTACTGGACATTGAGCAACATTCTTTCCATCATTCAACAAAAAGTCATTATGCGCCAAAACGGGGTGGAATAATGGAACAGACGCCACAACAAAATCAGCAAAGGCTTGAAGAGGGGCGGCGTTTGTTCACGCGCCCGTGCCGGTTTGTTTTGAGTGTGGCAAATTTAACGCAACTCCCGCAGGCTGACCGCCCCGAAGTGGCGTTTGTCGGACGTTCCAATGTCGGAAAGTCAAGCCTGATCAACGCGCTTTTTAATAGACGCGATTTAGCCAAAACATCGGCGCAACCGGGGCGGACGCAACAACTGAATTATTTTGATTTAGACGGCAAACTTTATCTTGTTGATTTGCCGGGCTATGGCTATGCCAAGGCGCCGCCCGCGGAAGTGAAAAAATGGCAGGACAATATGTTTGCTTATTTATGCGGGCGCCCAACGTTGCGGCGTGTGTTTTTGCTTGCAGACAGCAGACTTGGCTTAAAAGAGGTTGATTTTGAAACCATGAAACTTTTATCGCAAGCGGCGGTAAATTATCAGGTTGTTTTAACAAAGACAGATAAAATCAGCAAAGCGGAACAGACACATCTTTTAGAAAAAACGCACGCGCAACTTCATGAGCACGCCGCCGCATTTCCCGAGGTTTTGTCCACAAGTGCCGAAAAACGCTTGGGGCTTGACGCTTTAAAGGCGGAAATCGCATCTTTCATCGCATAAATTTATTTACACTTTTCCCCAACTTACATTCACGATACGCCTTTTTGCATAGCAATTTAAAGGTACCTTAAAAAAGTGCCTTTGTCAATAATAAAAAATCAAGCAGAAACAAGGGTTCACGATTTTAAAAAGTGTTGCATTTAAGGGTACCCTTTTTTTGACGTAGAGTTTTCCAAACACCAAAAGTAATTGGTGTTTGGAAAGCGAAATCACGCGATTGTTAGCTTGCGAGGCGCTGACAGGCGCCGATGCAAGCGTTACAGAGCGGTGACCGAAGCGAGTTAGTGTTGCCATTATAGGCAACACTTACGAGCAAGAAGATTCGACAGCCGCTCTACGTCATGCTGAACGGAGTGAAGCATCCAGGACAATAAATTAGCTATATTTTTCCACCTGGACTCTTCGCTGACGCTCAGAGTGACGGACGGAGTTGCTTGCAAGTAAAGAAAGGGAAAAGAAATGCGATATTTGATGTTTTTGTTGGGTTTGATGTTTGCGAATGTGGCAAATGCGATTGATTGTGAGAAAGTGCCAACGTGTGAAGAATTGGGTTATTCCACGAAAGATGATCCTTATTGCGCCGAAAATGGCTATATGTTCTGCCCTCTAGACCATTCTTATAAAAAATGTGTCAATATAGATTGCAACAAAATGGGCTTTACGGAATCCGACAAAACATCATGGTGCGCAGAGATTATCAAATGCAAAGGCAACAAAAAAATGACGCTTTGCAGCTGCCTGAAACCGCGTTGCAATATTGGTGATGTCTTTTATGCGGATGGGTCTTGTGACGATGTTCAAGATTATACTAAAGAAAAAATCGCGGTTGGGGTAGTGTATGACACAAACTGCGCCGGTGGCGGCAAAGTCATCAGCCTAAAAAATTTAACAGTTAGCAACAATAATTATGTTTTTGATCCCGCAAAGCCGTTTGATAACAGCCAGAAAGGCATTCCTTGGGGGCTTGATGGCGTGGATGTTGAAGGGCTTACAAACTTTACGGGTCTGCTTATGCTTCAAGAGTTTAAGGCACACAATCCCGAGCTCTTTGACGGGCAAAAAAATACCGAAATTCTTCTTGAAACGAAATCAAGCAAAGCAGAATGCCAAAATAACACTTATTCAAAGGAAACAAAAGACTACCATCTATATTGCATTGCAACGGCGGCCTGGGCGACACATCAGTTTTATCCGGTAGGTGTTGACCCCAAGAATACGATTGTTGGGCAAGGGAAATGGTATTTTCCGGCAATCGGGGAAATGTTGCAAGTTTATGGCTATGATCTTGAGCAAATGACAGACGCTTGGAAAACAGGCGGAACGGGTGAAAATTTAACAAAAATCAATAACACGCTTAAAACTTTGGAAAGTCAAGGTGTTGAGGCGGCGGAAATAACAGGAACTTATATCGTTTCATCAGAGTATGAGGCTAATGCTTGCAGAAGCATTTATATGGACATCAATGGCGAGAGAAACAGTCTTTCAAAATCTCTGGCTGATCGTTTTATCCGTGCTAGCCTTGAGTTTTAGAAGACATGAGGCGAATTGAACTTGTGAGGGGCGATAGACGCTTGCAACCACCTCTGGATGTCACTCTGAAACCCCTAATGTCATCCCGAACTTGTTTCGGGATCTCATAAAAGTGAGATGCTGAAACGAGTTCAGCATGACAATAAGGATGAATTTGTTTTCACCTGGATTCTTCGGCTTCTTGCTCGTAAGTTTTGCGTTAATCGCAAAACTAACTCGCTTCGGTCACCGCTCTGTAACGCTTGCTTTGGCGCCTGTCGGCACCTCGCAAGCTAACAATCGCGTGATGTCGCCTAAAAAACAACAATTGCTTTTGTTGTTTTTATAGGCTCCGCTCAGAGTGACGTAATGCGTTGGTTGCGAACTCCGTACGTCATCAACCCAGATAAAAGAGTTATACACAAGGCTTAAGGGAAGAGTTAGCAAAGAGGATAAGTTTGCGCATAA
>CANRJO010000001.1 GCA_947630965.1 uncultured Alphaproteobacteria bacterium | reverse complement strand
GGTTATTGCAAAGTGATGAAGGCTATTATTTGGCACAGTTAAATAAGAATAAGTAACAAAAAGGAAAAAAGAATGTAGCGGTTCTGTTTGTAACGCTTGCTATCCTCGCTGCCGCGGGTACGCAAGCTAACAAACATACACCTGTCGTCTAAAAAACTGCCGTTAAGGCAGTTTTTTATTCCTCCAGCCCCAAGGGGTTCGAGTCCACCTTGCGCCAAATAAATTTGGCGTCAGCGGCGGGACTCGAACCCACTACCCACAGTTTAGGAAACTGTTGCTCTATCCTGATGAGCTACGCCGACGTCAGTTTGTTTATAATCGCCTTCGTAAAAAAGAGCAAGTGTTTTTTCTTATTAAATAAATATAAATCTTTTTTATCTACTTTTCTCTTAAGGAGATTTTTTATGAAAAAGTTATTTATTCTTACTTCTGTTCTTTTGTTTTCAGGGGCAGTATTTGCCTACGAATATAAGACTCATGACCTTTACCGAAATTTGGGCGTTAAAGAAGACGATGCCATATCAGCCGGACAACAGCTTCCTATTGAAAAGAAAATGTTAGAAACAAAAGTAGACTCCATTGAGCGCGAATCTTACGATCCTTTTCAAGAATATTTCGGGAAATGGAAAGCAATTGACGGTCCGTTTTTCAAGGGTGAAGTTTATATCAATAAAATTAAGACAAGAGAAGGCTCCGGAAATAAACACTTGTTAATTATTTATAGCGCAGAAAGAACAGGGCTGTTTTGCGCGCCTGTGAAACCTTCTTATTTTGTATGCAATTTTTGCCTTCCGATAAAGCTCTATTATTCTGAAAATGCAACAGCTTATGATGTTACAAAAGAGGGTTCATGTAGTGAAAATGTTAATGCCTACTTTTATCTTGAAGGACCGCTTTTAACAATTTACGGACAACTTGCTGATTCTAAGGAAGATTATTATATCGGGGCGTTTATGCGCTTAGCGGATGAACCCTAGTAAAAACGCCCTTTCGGGCGTTTTTACTTTTTCTTGCGTTTGGAAGTTGCGTTTTTTTCTTCTTCCTCTTCGGGGTCGTCTTCATCTTCCAAGTTATCCTCCACATATTCGGCATATTCCAAGGCATCCTCTTCCGATAACATGGCGCGAATCATCCACGACTTTTTATAAAACTTCGCGAGATATTCCTCAAACAAATTGACGGTTAAGAAATCGCCCTGCTTTTCAGCCTCTTCCCTTATTTCTAACGCCATATCAATGATTTTGCCGCAATCTTCATCCAAAAGCTCCAAAACCTCAACGGCTGTGTAATCACGGCTTTCAATTTCTTCAATTTCCGCCGTTTCCAAATAATCCGCCATGCTTGCTATGGGAAGCTCGCCCTGCATTTTAAGGGTTTCCGCCACCGTATCAAACTGCTCTTGGAACTCTTTATATAAATGTTCCGTCAGTTTGTGGATGGTCTTAAAATCACGTCCGGTCACGTTCCAATGCAGGTTATGCAACTTGATGTTCAAAACGGCAATATTTGCCAAATAACGATTTAGTCCGTTTTCTTTTGCCATATTTTCCTCCTTTGGTTGTTGATGGCAAAGATATAATACGGGCTTATCACTTTTCCATATATCAAAAGCGGTATTCTTTGCAGCTTTGGTTTTTAGAAATCATCTTTTGATCACTTTCGGGGAGGTTATCCATATCGCCTAAATTATACATATCGCAATTAAAGGTTTCGACATCGTCTAAACCTCCGTTTTGCAAGTCTATCAGCGTGTCTTGCGGAAGTCCGTCAATGTGGAAATCCGGCGTGTTCCGCGGATGGCGATTTTGAGCGTGAAAATTTTTCTTTTTTTCAAATTTGGGCTGCTGTGTTAACATATTTTCCTCCTTTTTAAGGAAAATTATGTTCTTTCAGCCGTCTTTAAAGCTGATAAAAGGTTGAAATAAGGAACGAAAAATTTTAGTTTTGCGTTAAATATATGCTTAAAAGGCACGGATATTCTTTGCAATAAAAATTACAAATTTCATTGCGATTTTCACCATTTAAATCAGAAAGCGATGCCCATACATCCCTGCGGCATTCTTCCGTGCTATTGTCCGCGCAAAAGGTGATGTTATTGTTGGGATTGCCGCGATCAATAATCGTGACCGTATCCACTAAACGCAAATAATCTTTTTTGGGTTGGTTTTCCAAAAGCTTCAAATAAACACCACAAATCTGTGCACGATTTGAGCTTGAAATCAGGGTTTGGTAGGCAACATAAGGCGTTGAATTTTCACCTTGTTTTTGGCGATACGCCACATCTATGCGGTTGCCGAAATAATCCTCAACCGTGTTATCTTTTTTTATTAAGGCTTCAGGAAAAACACCACTACCAACAACACCTGCCATGGTTATATTTTCAAGCATCGTCTGCTTAACGATGATATCAGATAAAACTGCAAAGGAATTACGTAAATCATTATGCAAGGTCTCTGCCTTTTCGGCATTTTTTAATTGGAGATAAAGGTAATTACCTCCAAAACCTAACAACGCCACAATTATTAAAACACCAAACATGCCCAACATGGACCAACCTTTTTCTTTGGTACCTTGGACGCAACGTTGAAGCATCCATAAATAAAGCTTACTTAATTGTGACATAACAGACCCCCTTTATATCATTACTGATATATTCTTGCTGATAAACAAAATAATTTTTTATTTTGGAGCGGGTAACGGGAGCGCAAAGTAAAAAGCTGACTTAATGTCAGGTTTTTATCTGCAAGCTCCGGGAACATCTTGTTGAGCAAGGGAAGCGAAAGCGACCGTGGCGAAACTAGATGCCCAGGCGGTATTCCCGTCCGCGAACAAAATAATTTTTTATTTTGGAGCGGGTAACGGGAATCGAACCCGCATTAAAAGCTTGGGAAGCTCTCATTCTACCATTGAATTATACCCGCATGCTGCTTTTATTAAACCCCTATTTTTTATAGAACGCAAGCATTTTATCATAAATACACAAATTAATTAAGCATTTGCTCTAGCGTCTGTGCTAAATCCAACTTATAGCTTGCTGTATTTGCGCTATTTTGGGGATAAAAAGGCACCAGATCAAAGGCATAAATTTCGGGCTGATGGCGCGAAAATTCTATGCTGTTGTTTAATTGCGGCGCATTGCGCTGCAGATATTTTCCGAGTTCCTCTGCCTCTTTGACTTTTGACTTCAATAGCCCGCTCCGCGCACCAAACAATGCAGAATATTCAAAAATAACAGAAAGCGTTGCCGTTAAAAGCAGGGCGCTGATAAAACTGATGTAAACACCCGTAAATAAAACCGAAGCTAGAATGAAGAAAACAGCTACAGAACGCAAAATGTATTTTTTAATGCCGTGCTTTGTGGGTCTTCTAAACATCCAAATGTAAAAGGTGAGCGTGACGCTAAATGAAATTAAAATCAGCCCCGTCTGCCACGGATTAACCGAAAGCCCCGCAATGCCAGCTTCAGTTAAAAGTAACATCATCACGCTAAAGAACAAATAACCGATGTTTAACTGCCATTTTAAAAGCTTAACCATTCTGCCGGTATAACGTTCCAAGCTCGCTTTTGCGCGCTGAAACTTCAGTAGGTTCCGATCATCTGCCGTAATAACCGATTCATGGCTTGCAAAAAGATGCTTCATGACGTTTTTTTCACCCTGATTAAGCATTTGTACCTGATCTGTCCGCTTAATCAGCATTAAAGAAGAATCTTGTTTCTGAATGTCAATAACGTTTTTACGATATAACTCTAACAAGCCTGAGACAAATGCTATTTTATCAAAGTTGTTCTTAATGAGAAGACGCGCAATCGGTGCCGTTAACTTAAATGATCCCAAAAGATGCGGTTTATGATTTTTCAGATAGCGCCACGATAAAATATAAGATATCAATACGGCGATAAATCCTAAAAATGCTATCAAAATATTACCGTAATCCGTGATAAACCACATGACATATTGGTTAAAATCCGGCTCTAAAAAAAAGTTTTTATCAAGAGAAACCAAAAGGTGCATCCCCTCACCCGGCAAAAGCGGCGTAGTGGAGGCAAAACCTAACGCATTGTCAGAGAGTGAAACGATAACAGAGCGGTTTGCGAACAAGCGCATGCCCTGCCCGACAAGTGCATTTTGGCCTAAAAACTTCTGACCTTCCGGTAATGAAACAACAGCATTGGCTGATGTAATGACTAAATTCCAAGACCTGCCGGCAATATCCCAATAAAGCTCAGCAAAGTCATCATAATACCAAAGCTTGCGATCAACCAAATACCGGAAATGATAGGTATAAACACCGGGGGCTAACTGATATTCTTTCTTGGCTTTAATGTAATAATTGTTCCCGATTTCTTCCAAAATGTGCGGTATGGGCTGATTGTTGATTTCAGCGTCTAAAAGCTTGACATCTAGCTTTTTCTTGATGTTTAAACGCGATGATGTAAACTTCGGAATAATACGAACTAAACCGTTTCTCAGCTTTTGTCCGTTTGCTACAACCGTTACTTCTTCATTAACCTCAATTAGGCCATTGGGCAAAATATTTAAAGATACCAGCAAATACGGGATGTGCTCGCGTGCGGGCGCTACCACTTTACGCCCGCCGGGGAGCGTGACATTAACAAGCGGAATGTTCGGCAACGGTGCTTGATTTTGAGCTGTCTGCGGTTGTTCCGGAATCAGCTCATAAAAACGCAATTCTTCTTTCTCCACAGCTGTTTCATTTGAGGTGCCTGATATTTTTTCAATGGCTTTATCATATATTTTTTCAAATATGGTCTTTTTCTGCTCCTGCATCTGCTTGATATATTCGGCACTATGCTGAACGTCTGTTGCCGTTAAAATATCCATACTGCCCGTTTGTTCCGCCGTACTGACCGGCGCTGTTTCAAAACGGTTTCTAAAAAACGAAATCACTTCATCCAAATTGTCGGGGTTGGGCATGCCCTCTTTCGGAGTTTGGAAAGCGGCTGTCATATCTGTTGCCGGCTCTTGAGATTCTTCACCTATGCCCAACACTCGAGCCGTTGATATATTACTTATGCTCATCAGGGCAATGAAACAAATTGTAAAAAATTGTTTATTCATAAAATTTTCCACCTGTTAACGAATCTGACATTTTTATATAGTATAAGAGCATAACTCTTAAGAAACTATAAAAAAGGAGAACACAATGACAATAAATGCGGCGGCAATTATTTTAGGTGCAGGCAAAGGTACAAGAATGAAATCTGATTTGCCCAAAGTTATGATGCCCGTGTGCGGTAAGCCCATGATTAAACACATTATTGAAACGCTTGAAAGTATGGGCATTTCTAAAATTGTGACTGTCGTTTCACCTGAAGGAGATCTGGTCAAGAAAACCGTTGCGCCGCACCCAACTTGTGTTCAGGACAAACAGCTTGGCACGGGGCATGCCGTGAATTGCGCACGTGAGGCGTTGAAAGGATTTGATGGCGCCGTGATGGTTATTTTCGGCGACACGCCATTAATTACCGTCCAAACTTTAGAACGCGCGGTTAATAAAGTCAGCGAGGGTTACAGCGTGGTGGTTTTTGGCACACACATGGCAGATCCGGCGCGTTACGGGCGGCTTAAAATGCAAGGCGATGAGCTTTTAGGCATTGTAGAATATAAAGACGCCACCGAGGAAGAGCGTGCTATTGATTTTTGCAACTCGGGCTTTATGACCTTTAATGGCAAGGATTTATTTGAAATTTTATCACACATCGGCCATGAAAATGCCGCCGGCGAGTATTATTTGACAGATGCTGTGCAAATTGCGCGCCAAATGGGCTTAAAATGCACGGCGCTTGTGGGCGATGCGGAAGAGCTTGCTAGCGCCAACACACAAGAAGAATTGGCTTTATTGGAAACTTATTTGAAAAAACGCCACCATGCTTAATTTTGTTAAAATCCATTGGTTCGGGCTAAGCATCAGTCTTTTGGGCATTCTTTACCTGATGTTCTTTGCGCTAATTGCCTTTTCGCCACGGCAAGACAAATTGGAGCGTGGTTTTATTCCTTGCACCAAAGCGATGATGACGCAAATGCTTGATTGTCCGAAAAATAAGGCCATCTGCTTTTCTGAAGCTATATTCAAAAGCACCGTGTGCGATGCCGGTGTTATTGCCGAGGGGGTTAAAAATTGGCTTAACGGAGAGCAGCCAACGCCTTGGGCAAATTATTTGTTTGAGCCTGAGCTTGACCAACCTGCCGAACATCACCCCGAATTAGATGAATTTTATGAACAAAACAAAAATATCCGTGAAGATATGCAGCTGCTTGAAAAAGCACGCTTGGATTTGGAAGGAGAAAATGATGAACAAGCAAAACCTGAAGAATAATCTACCGGCATGGGATTTGTCGGATTTTTACAAAGACATCAACGATCCGCAAATTGAAAAAGATTTGAAAACTTATCAAAAATCTGCCACGGCGTTTGCCTTCAAATATAAAGGCAAGCTCAAAAATTTGAGTGCAAAAGAGTTTTTGGACGCGTTAAAAGATACCGAAAAACGCGCAAAACTTGCGGCGAGACTCGGCGGTTTTGCTTATCTCAATATGTCAACGCAGATGAAAAACGCTGAAGCTATGGCGTTTTATCAAAACATTTCAGAAAAGCTTACCGAATATGCCAAACCGTTGGTGTTTTTCAGCTTGGAGCTTAACAAACTGCCTGAAAGCAAGATCAACGAATGGCTTCAAGATAAAAACGTGGCGTTTTATAAGCCGTTTTTGGATCGGGTGCGCAAGTATAAAAAATATGAACTTTCTGAGGCCGTTGAAGAAGTTTTGCTTGAAAAATCCGTCACCTCGTCTGAAGCTTGGGTGCGCCTTTATGAAGAAACTTCTTCTCGGCTTGTTTATCATCTCAACGGCAAAACATATAATGACGCTGAAATCAGCAAACTCACGCTTGATCCGAGTGCTGAAATCCGCCATGCCGCCGGCGCGGAAATCAACCGCGTGGCGCAAGAAAATGCGCCACTTTTCACGCTTATTTATAATATGATTATCAAAGACAAGGCGATTGAAGATCAAAAGCGTGGCTACAAAACGCCTGTTTCCGCGCGCAACATGGCGGAAGATGTGCCCGATGAAGTGGTGGAAACTTTAGCGCAAACCGTTCGCGCCAATTATCAAAATTTGGCATACCGTTTTTATAAGTTAAAAGCGAAATGGCTAGGTGTTAAAAAAATCAGTTATTGGGATAGAAACGCGCCGTTGCCGTTTTGCAGTGATATATCCTATTCTTGGGACGAATCGGTGCAAATGGTGCTTCAAGGTTATCGAAACTTTTCGCCCAAACTTCATAAAATTGCGCAAGACTTTTTTACACACAACTGGATTGACGTGCCACCGCGCGATGGCAAACGGAGTGGCGCTTATTGCAGCGGGCCGCTTGCCACTATGCACCCTTATTTGTTCTTAAATTTTATGGGCAAGCAAAACGATGTTTTAACTTTGGCGCATGAATTGGGGCATGGGTGTCATCATCAGCTCAGGCTTCAAAACGGCGAGCTAAACGAACATTCACGGATGACAACCGAAGAGGTGGCGTCCGTTTTTGGCGAAATGTTGGTATTTCAGGATATGCTTAAAAATCAAAAAGATGATAAGGCGAAGCTTTGCCTTTTGGCGGGCAAGGTTAATGATATGATTAACACCGCCGTGCGCCAGATTGCCTTCCACTTTTTTGAAACACGCGCGCATGCCGAGCGTCAACAAGGCGAGCTTTCTACCGAGCGCCTATGCCAAATTTGGCTTGAAGAAATGCGCGAAAGCTTAGGTCCTTCAGTAGATGTTGGGGCAGATTGCGCCTATATATGGTCAAGCGTGGGGCATTTCTTTTTCCTGCCGTTTTATGTTTATGCTTATTCCTTTGCGGATTGCTTGGTTAACTCGCTTTATCAGGTATACTCGGAAAAAACGGTTAAAGACTTTCCCGACAAATATTTAACGCTTCTTTCCCAAACGGCGATTGGCGATTATAAACAGATTTTGCAACCTTTTGGCTTAGATGTCTTTAAGCCCGATTTTTGGAACAAGGGTTTATCGCTCATCAGTTCATACATTGACGCGTTAGAAGAACTTGACCAAAAGCTGAAGATTTAATCTGCGTGAGCGGCAAGCTCGGCATCTATGGCTGCATTTAAGGCATCTGCCTCTGCCGCTTCTTCGCGCAGGTTTTCCGTTTCTACCGCAACAGCTGCCGAAAACTCTTCCGCCGGAAGCGTGACCGTTTCCTCATCAGGCATTGGGACATAATCTTCATCAATATTGAGCAGATTTTGCGGCGTACCGTCTTCACTCGGCATAGGAGCCGTTTGCTCCGGTTGCGGCGCAGGTTCTTCCCGATACATGGAATTTTCAAACCGAATGGTTTGTGGAGTCTCTTCTTCTACCTCTATTTTTATGTTTTCTTCTGTTGATTTCTTAACTTCCTGTAAGCTTGGAAGCGCATCACGCGCCGCTAAAGCCTCAGGGGTGAGCAAGCGCTCGGGCGAAACTTCCGTATTAGCGCACTTTAAAAGCCAAACGTCATATATTGGGTGTTCGACAGCGTGAACAGAGGGGGAGGAAGAAAACATCCAACCTTTAAAAATGTTGTATTCTTCCTTATCAAAACTTTTGTCCGTGACATCCACAAAAGCCACATTTTCAGGTGTTTCATCTTCCGTTTTAGCCTGACAAGAACGCACCACCACCGAAAATGATCCAAACTTTGTTTCACCGCCAACCGGCACTTCAATCAGGCTCACGCGTCCTGTGATTTTATCCATTGCCTGCATTTGCGCCGTGTTCATTTCCACCTGCGCGGCTTGAGCGGTGCTTATGCCCATAACGGCGAATGCTGCTAAAATGTAAAGCTTATTTTCCATTGTCTGTCACCATAAAGATAATTTCACCGACCATATCTTCGAGCGTCTTGAAATCTTTGGTGTTTGCCAAAGTATCGCCGTTTGTTAAATATTCTCCCGCTTTGCCGGGCTCTAATTTGATAAACTTATCGCCCATTAAGCCATCGCCGACAATGGCGGCTTCACTGTCTATGGGGAGGCGTATGTTGTTTGCAATGCTCATGACAACATCCACCATATAATCCTCAGGATCAAGCTTTTGATTGACCACCGTGCCGACTTTGACGCCGTTAATACGCACATCAGAGCCCACACTCAAACCGCCTACTTTCAAAAAGCGTGCGTTGATCTCATAGCCCTTCACAACCTGCAAATCCGACACGCGGTAAGCAAAAAGCAAAAACAGCACCGCAACAATTAAAACAACAAAACCCATAATGGTTTCCACCGGCTTTTTATTCATTTTCAAACTCCTCTTCCGAAACAGGTTTTGCCTGCTTGTCTTTATTTTTTCCGATTGTAACAATCCGATCCAAAAGTTCCTCTAAAACAATGGCGTCCTGTGTATAATTAAATTGACCGCCATGCGGCAAAAAGTCTTCCGAGCCGCCCGGCTCAATCTCAATATATTTATTGCCCATCAGCCCGGAGCTCACAATTGAAGCGCTGCTATCATCAGGGATTTCAATGCCTTCCTTAATTTCCATTGTTAAAAGCGCATGATAACCCAACCCGAGCTTAGCGCTCACAACGCGACCAACATCCACGCCTGCCATACGCACTTTATCGCCTACCAGTAAGCCATCGGTGCGACCGAACGAGGCATTGAGATAATAAAAATCCTTATCAACGTGTTTATAATTGTGTTTTGAAAAAGCCATCGCAAAAAAGACCGCGGCAAAAATGGCAAGCGAAAATATGCCGAAATAAAAGGCGCGGCTTTGCTCCGATGTGTATTGTTCTTTCAAGTTTTCCTCCCTGATAAAACATTCTTTGTGCTTAAGATAATCCAACTTTTTTAAATTGTCACGCGGATTTTAAAACATTGTTTGAAATTTTGAACTTTGAAGTCTGGATTTAAGGATTATATCTGCCTTATGAGCAAAAAAACAAAATCAAATTACGAGCTTCAGGAATTTTTCAGCTCGGCACCTAAAAGGTTGGCTTTTATGGAAAAGCTTGCCGGGCTTGGCTATTGGGAGCTTGATTTGAAAGCACGCCGTTTTTCATGCTCCGAAGAAGTGTACCGCATGATCGGTGCCAACAGTGAAGAGCAACGAAATTTGTCTTTGAAAGACATTCTGCCCATTTGTGAATATAAAAAATTTTTTAAAAAACTGCGCCGGCTTTCGCACACCAAAGGGCAAAACAGCTTTGAGCTTTCACTTCAAACGCTTGACGGGCAGTTGCGGCATTGTCAAATTCGGGCGGCGTTTTTCTCTGTGCGCTCACAGGAGATTTTGGCAGGCACGCTTCAGGATTTGACGCCTCTGATTGAAGCGCGGGATAAAATGGCGCGCGCGGATAAGGAAAAATCATATTTTTTGGCGCAGGCAAGTCATGATTTGCGCCAACCGCTCCAAGCGCTTCTGCTTTTTATGGATTTGTTTGAAACGGGCAATCTTTCTGATGAGCAGCTTAAAATTTGGCAGAAAATATGCCAAACAACGGAAAATTTGAAAAATCTGCTCAATAATGTTTTGGATCTGTCCAAGCTTCAGTACGGCGGAACAGAAGTTTGCAAAAAGCCTTATAACATCGGCATTTTATTAAGCGACTTAGGGCAAGAATTTCAAGATATTGCCGCTTGTCAAGACTTGGCTTTTGAATTTTCTATTTGCAATGTTGTGATTTTTACAGATCCCTTTCTTTTGGAAAGAATTTTGCGCAACCTTTTAAGCAACGCGCTTAAATTTGCCGCCACCAAAGTGAGCATCTGTTGCCGTGTGGAAAAAAGCTTTGTTGAAATTGAGGTTTGTGATGACGGCGAAGGAATCAGCCTCGAAGAGCAAAAGTCTATTTTTAATGAATTTTACCGCGGCACAAACGCCAAAAAAGCTAAAGCTGACGGCGCCGGCTTAGGGCTTGCTATTGTGCAAAAAATCAGCCGCCTTCTTCAAGCTGAGATCCGTGTTCAATCCGAACCTCAAAAAGGCAGCCGATTTTATCTGAAACTTTTGCGAACAGATTAATCTATGTTGCTTTCCTCACTCCCGCTCACGGCGTTAATTATGGCGCTTTTCATCAGCTCATAATGATCATTCGTTAAGTTTAAGAGGCAGCGCTCTTTATCATAAGATTCAGAGCCAAATGTGTTGACGGACACCGCCGTAAACATGGAGCAAAAGCGGTTCCGATACGCTAACCAACTGTTGTACATGTCTTTTAAATTGCCCTTCACGAGTCCTTCACCTTTGTTCCAGGCTTTTCCGAGGTCATTTTTTGACATATTGAGATAAATTTCCTGCGTTTCTTTCAAAAGGCGTGCTGTTTCAGCTTTCATACACAGCGCTAACTGATTATCATCCGTTGCCTTTGAGCGGCAGGCTTCAAACTCTTGTCCAGCATTTGCCTTGAAAGCAAAAAGAACAACTAAAACCGCTAAAATATATTTCATCATTTTTCATCTCCTCTGTTTGTTTTCAGACTGCTAAAAAAAACTTTCTCCGTTTCGTAAAATGGATTGCGCTCCATTCGTAAAAGTTCCGTTTTGGTCGTGAACTCTGAACGAGGGCAAAATCTCCAACGGCGCTTTTGAAGACTTTTGCGCGCAAATTAAAATCCGCTTTGCATTTTGACCGCTTTTGGAAAAAAGAGAAATAAGCCTGATGTTGCCGGCTTTCCCTTTTAACGCCCCTAAAACATCTGATAAATTTTGAGGAAGCTCAATTAAGTAAAGCCATCCGTTAGATTTAAGCATTTTTAAGCAAAATTGCAGCCATTGTTCCAAAGAACAGCCGTTCATATTATGCGCAAGGGATTTACTTTCCTTGGGTGAAGGGTGTTCGTTTTCAAAATAAGGCGGATTGGTCACAACATGGGTGAAGCTGTCGGCCTTAAGCGGCACTTTCTTTGCGGAAATATCAGCCTCTATGTATGAAAGGTTTTTAAAACCATTTGCCGTGGCGCTTTTGTTTGCCAAAGCCACTAATTCCGGTTGAATTTCCATACCGACAATGGGCGTTTCAGGGAATCGGTATGCCAAGCAAAGCGAAACGGCGCCTGTGCCTGAACCGACATCTAAAATGGCATCCCCTTTTTTGACATAACCGATTAAAGAAGACAAGAAAACAGCGTCCGAAGAAGCGCGATAGCCGTCTGTCGGTTGATAAATTTTTACTTTCTCCCCCAAAAGAAAATCTTTGGAATATTTTTTCATCAGCTTTATCCTTTGCGTTCAAAAGTAACACCTATTTATTAAAAAAAAATTAGTTATTGCCATATCAAATAATATTGTATATCTTTAGAGCGTTTTATGGAGTTTTCTATGCGACAACTGTTTCTTAAAATTTTTAAACCGATTCATGGTTTTTTGCGCTATAACTTTGTTATTGCCTCTCTTTTATTTTGCATTTTGTTTCTGCCCGATTTTATTATTAAATTTTTTGTTCAAACACATGTTGTTTTTGAGCCTCTTTATGCCTTGGAATTCTTTGGTTTTCTGATTTTGCTTTCTTTCTGCGGGCGGACGATGATTGTGGGCGTTACCGTGCTTTTTGGTTTGATGGAGCTGATAAACCTTTGCTATATGGCTTATTTCGGGCAATCTATTTCAGCAAGCGAGCTTAACAACATTATTTTGGAACACCGTGATACTTTTGATCCCGCTTATTTGCGCCAGACATGGTTTGTGCCGCTGACCATTTTTTTGTTTTATGGCATGGGTTTGTTTCTTTTTTGGAACGCTTCGCAAAAATCTGTCCGGTTTCGCTTTATGTTTGTGGTTGTGTTTTATCTGATGGCGCACAAGCCGCTTCATGCCTTGCGTGAAACAAAAGGTATTTGGTATTTTCAGCCAGGGCCAACCAGATCTTCCATTAATAATAGTATCAATGTTTTTTCGTACTATTTTTTCCAATATCTGCCCAAAGGTATGCAAACTTCGGAAATCAGCTATCAGCCTTATGAGGTTGTTGAAACTGCACCAACGGCTGATAATGTGCTTGTGATTTTCGGGGAAAGTTTGGCGGCTTCGCACATGCCGTTTTATGGCTATCAGCGCGCCACTTTTCCGCAATTGGCAGCTTTGCTGCAAGAGAGGGATTTGCTTACCCCCCCCCACATATATACATTTAGGACGGGCTCTTTCATCGGGCATCTCAACAGCAACCTCGACACGTTTGTTCTTTAACACCATTCGCGAACCGGCTAATTTGAAAGAGCTGCGGCGGCATAAATCTAATTTGTTCCACATTGCACACGAAAGCGGTTTTAAAACGCATTATTTTTCTAATCAGGAATCGAGACTCTTAATGGATTTGTCCGAGAAAGATATTGACGTTGTGATTAATAATGACTCTGAACCACTTATTTTTGGGCGTTTCAAAGATGAAGGGCTTGTTCATTTCTTAAAGAAAATCAATTTTCAGCATGGCAAAAATTTTGTTGTGTTGCACATGCGCTCCCCTCACTCACCTTATGAAAACCGCTACGCCGGTCGCGAGGCAGAGTTTGAAAAATTTAAGCCTGCTGCTGAGAGCAAAGATCGGTTGGAATATACCGTGAACACTTATGACAATGCCCTTCTTTATACCGATAGCGTTATTGCTTCCATGATCCGAACATTTTTATCTGCCACTCAAGGACGATCTTATGCGGTTTATCTGATTGCTGATCATGCGCAACTTTTTAACTTTAACGGCTTGTGGGGACATAACAACTTGGTTCTTGAACAAGCTTATGTGCCTTTTATTGTGCTGAAAGATAAGCCTTTGCGCTTGGCGCCTGTTGTTTCAGCTTATCAGGCGGCAAAGTTTATTGCTTTGGATTTGGGCGGAGAAATTATGAACCCAAACGAACATGACCATACTTTTTATTTGCACGGCAATAACATTGACTTTCCGTATGCTTATATTGAATATCAGCTTGATCAGAAAGGGCGTGTGAGTGGGCAGGCACAAAAGCACACTGCCGAGCCTTAATCCTTTTTATCCAAAAGGGCTTTTAAGTCATGCAATTTTAACTTGATTTCCGGTGAGGGATTTTGCTTTTCTGCCTCTGCAATCTGACGGCGGGCAACTTCCTTGTTATCAAGAGCATAGCTAAACGCCGCCGAGGCATAAAGTGCTGCCGCCTTTTGCGCGTTTTCTTCATAAGCCCGCGCTAAAAGCATCCACGCCGAAACATTCGGGCGTTTGAGCTGAATTTGATTAAGCGTTGTGATAATTTTTTGCAAAGTTTTTTTATCATGCGGGGCTTCCAGTGCCGCTTGCGCCCATCCAAACTTCATTTCCAACGAGTTTGGACGTTTTTTCAAAGCTTTTGCATATGCCGTCACCGCCTCCGACACACGCCCACTTTCAAACAAAAATTGCCCGCGCATTTCATCAATAAATGGATTTTGAGGGTCTTTTGCGGCTAATTGATCAAGCGTTTGCAAGGCCTCTTTCGTTCTGCCCGCGCGATGATACAAAATGGCGTGCGCATAAAGCGCCTCAGGCGTTCGTGCGCTTTGCGGATAAAGCTTCCAGACCCGCTCGGGCGGTAATAAAAACCCCGCAAGCTTTGCCTTGACCATTTTGAACTTTGAATCCATTGTCGTTTCAGAGTGATATTTCGAGTTTGCCGCTGCTTTTTCAAAAAAATTCAATCGCTCCGTGCTTAAAGGGTGTGTGCGAAAATACGGATTTTCCTCATATCCGCCCAAGAGATTTTGCTTTTGAATTTTTTTCATAAAATCCCGAAGACCTACAGGTGATTGCTTTGTTTGGCGCAAAATTTCAACCGCGCTTTCATCGGCGCTCCGCTCATCTTCCAGCTGATAACGCATCATGTTTGTCAGCATGGAGCTGTTGGAGCCCAACAGCACCGCCATGGCGGCATCCGCCCTGCCCGAAGCCGCCGCTGTGGCGCCCGCTGCCAAAAGAGAGGCAACCATCAGTTTGTTCATATTATTAAGTTTGAGCTGCTGCTTAGCAATGTGTCCGCCTTTAATATGCCCCGTTTCATGGGCTAAAACACCGCTGATTTGATTGACGTTATCCGCCTCTAAAAACGTGCCCGTATTCACAAACATATAATTGCCGGCCGTGACAAAAGCATTCAGCGAATTATCACTTAAAATATATATTCTGTCAGCCCGAAACGGAATGTCTGCCGCTTGAAACAACGGACTCACAATTTGATGTAAAAGGCTTTCCGTTTCATCATCAGAAATCACCGGTGGCAGATTTTGCGCAAAAGCGGGCAAGGCTGAGACGACAAGTATCAGCCCTGCCGCCAAAGCCATCCTTATTTTACGCTTTATCCGATTAATTTGCGCCACCACGCCGTTTTGCCCTCTTTTTTATTTTCCGTGCTTGAGATATTTATGTCTTTATCGCTTGAATACAACAGCACTGGCGCTTCTTTGTTGTTTTCGGGTTCGCGGTTTTTATTATAGCCCCGCCGAAAACCCCGACTGCCACGGCGATGATCAAAACGAGAACGACGC
Organism: uncultured Alphaproteobacteria bacterium; assembly: GCA_947630965.1. Classification (GTDB taxonomy): domain Bacteria; phylum Pseudomonadota; class Alphaproteobacteria; order RF32; family CAG-239; genus CANPYS01. The sequence continues at coordinate 75,776 of CANRJO010000001.1, read as the reverse complement.
CCCCGATAATGACGGTTTTGCTGATATTCTTCCCCTTCAGCATTTTCTTCCGGCTGATTTTCTTTTGTTTCGTATTCCTCATCTTCAACATCAGCATAAGCGGTGGTTGCTGCCGAGGCTTGCTCATTTTCCAACGCGGTTCTTGAAGCCTTTGTGCGTTCAAAACGATAATCCGAAACATTCGTGATGGTATCGTCCGAGGCAATCGTAATCTCCATTTTATAACGCGCTTCCAAGTCAGTTAAATTGGCGCGCTTTTGATTTAAGAGATAAAACGCCGTATCCGAAGGCACATAAACCGTAAGCCCGGAAGACCTGTTTTTGGTACCCTCCTCCTCAATGGCGCGCAACACAAGCATCGCGCCGGATTCCGTTGTGCGTACAACGCCTTGACCATGGCAATGCGGACATGTGACGTAGTTGCTTTCAATGAAGGACGAGTGCATTCTTTGGCGCGAGATTTCAATCAGCCCGAAGCAGCTCATTTTCGCCACTTGAATACGCGAACGATCATTTTTCAGGGCTTCTTTCATGCGCTTTTCAACGGCGTGATTGTTTTGAGGCTCTTCCATATCAATAAAGTCAACCACAATCAGCCCCGCTAAATTACGCATTTTAAGCTGTTTGGCAATTTCATCCGCGGCTTCCAGATTGGTTTTTAAGGCTGTTTCCTCAATGTCTTTTTCACGCGTGGCACGACCCGAGTTAACATCAATGGCAACCAGCGCTTCTGTCGGGTTAATGACCAAATAACCGCCCGATTCAAGCTGAACAATCGGGTTGTGGAGTTTATCAAGCTGTGTTTCAACCTGATAACGTTGGAACACCGGCATCTCGCCCGGTTTGCGACATTTGATTTTTTTCAGATTATGCGGTGATAAAATTTTGACAAAGTCACGCGCGGTCTTAAAGGCTGCCTGCCCATCCACAATGACCTCCGCAATGTCTTTGGTGTACATATCACGCAAGGCGCGTTTGATGAGATCGCCCTCTTCGTAAATGAGCGAAGGCACTTTGTTCTTCAAGGCGCTTAAACGAATGTGGTTCCATGTGCGAATGAGGAAGTTATAGTCACGAACGATGTCGGCTTTGGTTTTATCTTCACCCGCGGTGCGGATAATCATGGACATGTCAGGCGTTAAAGGCAGCGTTTTCATAATTTCCTTCAAGCGCTTGCGATCTGCCGCATCCGTAATTTTGCGCGAAACACCGCCGCTTTTAATGCGGTTGGGCATTAAAACACAATAACGCCCCGCCAAAGATAAATAAGTGGTGCAGGCGGCACCTTTGTTGCCACGCTCTTCCTTGACCACTTGAATCAAAAGGGTTTGGCCTTCCTTAATCACATCCTGAATGGTGCTGTAATGATAAAGCTTGCGGGCACGGATAAGCTTGCGTTGAAGCTCAAAGTCATAATCCGCGTCAAAATCATCGTCATCATAGCTTGATTCTTCGGCGGTTTCATCTTCTTCCGTTTCTTCCGCCGTTTCTTCCGAATCGACCGTTTGTTCTTCAGTTTGGTACACAACTTCACCCGTATCAGGCGAATCGGCGCTCAAAACTTTAAGCTCCTCTTTTTTCTCCTCTTCGGCTTTTTCCGTTGAGCGCCGTCTATTATAACGTCTTTTGCCGCGCGGTTGCTCTGATTCTGAGGTTTGAGTTTCTGCGGGTTCTGCTGTTTGTTCTTCGCTCATTTCTGCCGCGGGCGCTTCTTCAGCCTGCTGTTCTTCAATTTGCGGTGTTTGTTCATTTTCAGCTTCTGCGGCTTTTTGGGCTTCAAGCGCTTCTTTGGCTTTTTGCTCCTCGTAACGCGCTTGTTTTTCGGCGCGCCAACGTTCACGCTGTTCTTCACGCTCTTTTAAATATTGCTTTTTGCGTTCAATAATTTCATCCGTTTCACGTTCCACCAACTCTAAGAGCTCGGGGCTGACATGATAATAATCCGGATGAATTTCGCCAAAGGCCAAAAAGCCGTGCCGATTACCACCGTAATCTACAAAGGCGGCCTGTAATGACGGCTCCACACGTATTACCTTGGCTGTGTAAATATTGCCTTTAATCTGACGGCGGGCACTTGATTCAAACTCAACATCCTCAACTTTGTTGCCGTCCACAATTACAACCCGCGTTTCTTCGGGCTGTGTATCATCAATTAACATTCTTTTGGTCATTTTTCCCTCTTTTGCTTTTGCAAAATTATTTACATCACAAGGGAATTTTCAAAAACACAGCAAACAGCGCCGAAACGCGCCTTAAAACCTTGTTTAAATATTCAAGCGCATTGGTTCTTGTTTATTATGAGCGCTTGCTTAAAAAACCCTTGCATTCCTAACAAACCGGAGGCTCGCAACATCGCAATGATCAAGCGGCGGCACCTCAAACAGAACAAAACTTTTATCTCACTCAACGTCCTATAATCAGTGCATAAAATTCCGATTTGCTTTTACAATACAGAATTTGTTTTAAAATACAATACCTAAATTTAAGTTGAGTTCAAATATTTTTTAACAGATTGGTAAGGACTTGCTGTTAAAATAAGAGAATATGTGGAGAAAAAATGAAAAAAGCCCTTTTAAAATTATTTGATTTTTGTAAAAAAACAGGCATTTTTGCCCTCGGGTTGCTGTTTTTTTGCAGTTTTGACGCTTTGGCGGCTCAAGGCAACATTACCAATATGCGCATTGGGCAACAAGTTGGAAGCGTGCGGATTGTTTTTGAATCCGATACATCTTTTAATTATAAGGCTTTTTTATTAAATGACCCTAAACGTTTGGTTGTGGATGTTTATAATATGAACATCAAACAAACCCTTTCCGCTGACCCGACCAATCTGGTTTCTAAAACGCGAATCGGCAATTTGGAGGGCAATAATAAGCGCGTGGTGTTTGATCTTAAAAAACCGGCACTGATTAAAAAAGCCTTTGTTTTGGAGCCTCAAAGCAATATGAAATGGCGCTTTGTGATGGATATTGTGCTTTGCTCAGAGCGCGATTTTAAGGCTAAAACCGGCATCAAATTTGCCCTTTCCAATCAGAGCAGCGCGCCTAAGCAAACCGTTGCCGAAGACAAGGTTTCCTGGGTGCCCAAAAATGTTGAAAAACCAAGAAAAACACGCAAAAAAATTGTGGTTCTTGACCCCGGACATGGCGGTAAAGATCCCGGCGCGATTGGCGCTTATGGCAAAACTTATGAAAAAAACATCACCCTTGCCATGGGTAAAGAGCTTAAAGCCCTCTTGGAGAAAAAAGGCTATACGGTTTATTTGACACGCAGTACCGATATTTTCATTCCCTTACGGCAACGTGTGAAAATTGCGCAAAAGCATAAGGCTGATTTGTTTATGTCTATTCACGCCGATAGTGCTTTAAACCGCAACGCGAAAGGGCTTTCGGTTTACACGCTTTCGGAGACGGCGTCCGATAAAGAGGCCGCTGCTTTGGCCGAACGCGAAAATAAGGTGGATATTATCGGCGGGGTGGATTTTTCGGGAAACTCGCGCGAAATTAACGATATTCTTATCTCCCTTTCGCAAACGGACAGCCGTAATAAATCAAGCAAGTTTGCTTCGTATATTGTGAGTGAAATGAGCAAATCCATCAAGCTCATCAGCGATACGCACCGTTTTGCAGGCTTTGCTGTTTTGAAAGCGCCCGATATTCCGTCTGCGCTTTTGGAAATGGGCTATCTTTCTAACCGCAGTGAAGAAAGTCTGCTCAAACAAAAAAGTTACCGCGCCAAATTGGCTGACTCCGTAGGCAAGGCGATTGATAAGTATTTTAATGATCCTGAAATTGCCGCTTTGTATTGAAGTTAAAAATTTGGATTGCATTTTTGAAAAAATGCTTTATAAGAGGCTCAAGAAAAACTTTTAAAGGGTTCGGAATGTTTAAATTTTTTTCAACCATCGTCAGCACCGGTTTGTTCTTTGCCGTTTTAGGGCTTGTGATTCTCATTGGCGTTTTCAGCAAATTTTCCATGGATCTGCCCGATTATCGTCAACTGGCAAAATATGAACCACCTGTCACAACGCGGCTTTTTGCCGGTGACGGTCAACTCTTGATGGAATATGCTGCCGAAAAACGTATTTTTGTGCCGATTGATAAAATTCCCGAAAAAGTGAAACAGGCCTTTATCTCAGCGGAAGATAAGCATTTTTATGAACATGGTGGGATTGACTTTATCGGTATTGTCCGCGCCGTGATTAATAATGTGAAAAATTTCGGCAAAGGACGCCGCCCCTCGGGCGCTTCCACCATTACCCAACAGGTGGCTAAAAACTTTTTGCTGAATTCTGAAGTTTCTTATGTTCGCAAAATTAAAGAAGCTATTTTGGCGAACCGTATGAACAAAGCCTTTACCAAAGATCATGTTTTGGAACTTTATCTTAATGAAATTTACTTAGGTAACCGTGCTTACGGTGTGGCGGCGGCGGCACTCAACTATTTTGATAAAGCGCTTCATGAGCTTGAACTTCACGAATTAGCTTATTTGGCGGCGCTGCCCAAAGGACCGAACAATTATCACCCCATTCAAAAGCACGATGCTGCCGTGGCACGGCGCAACTGGGTTTTGGATCGGATGGCGGAAGATGGTTATATTACCGAAGACGAGGCACGCGAAGCTCAAGCCAAGCCCCTTGAAGTTGTTCAAAGAAAATCGGGCTTTTTGAAAGACGCAGAATATTATAGCGAGGAAGTGCGGCGCACCATTAGTCATAACTTGGGCGATGAAGCGCTTTACGAAGGCGGTTTAATTGTCCGAACAACTATTGATCCAACCCTGCAAACGCTTGCAACAAAAGCTTTTCGTAAAGGGCTGATAGAATATGACCTTCGCCATGGTTGGCGCGGTGCTGAAAAAAACATTTCGCTTGAAGGTAATTATCAACAAACTCTTCAAGAAACCGAACTGACAAAGGGCGCGGAACCGACTTGGGCAAAAGCCGTGGTCCTTACTTCGGAAAAAACGGTTGCCGAGATTGAAACAGCCGATGCGCAAAAAGGCAAAATTTATCTTTCCGACCTTTCTTGGGCAAAGCCTGCCCTTAAAAATAAATATGTCGGCAATGTGCCAAATGATGTGCGCAACGTTTTGAAGCCAGGCGATGTGATTTATGTTGAAAAAATTGAAAACAGTAAAAATCCGGACGCTTATGCGCTCCGTCAAATTCCTGATGTGGAAGGCGGTATGGCGGTGATTGATCCGCATACGGGTAAGGTTTTGGCGCTGGTGGGCGGGTTTTCATTTGAAAAATCACAATTTAACCGTGCTACGCAAGCTTATCGGCAGACGGGTTCTTCTTTCAAACCCTTTGTTTATTTGGCGGCTTTGGAACTCGGATATTCGCCAAATGACTTGATTTTGGACGCGCCGTTTGTTTTGGATCAGGGCTATGGATTACCGAAGTGGAAGCCCGTCAATTACGGTAAAAATTTTGGCGGCTTGATGACGCTTCGCCAAGGGGTGGAAAAATCCAAAAACCTCATGACTGTCCGTTTGGCGCAGGATATCGGTATGGATAAAGTGGCTGAAATGACCAAACGTGTGGGCATTAATGACAACTTGCCGCAATTTTTATCATCTGCTTTGGGCGCAGCTGATGCCCGTGTTTTGGATATGGTCAGCGCGTATGCCATTATTGTTAATGGTGGTAAAAAGGTTGAGCCTTATTTGATTGAGCGTATTCAAGACAGAAGCGGGCACACCATTTATAAGCATGATACTTTTGATTGCTTGGATTGCTATGCTGATGTGTGGAACAATCAAACACCGCCCGAGCACCCTGATTTGCGTGAGCAAATTATTGACCCCCTCACCGCTTATCAGATGACTTCCATTTTGGAAGGCGTTGCCGTGCGCGGCACAGGCGCAAGGCTCCGGCACTTAAACAAGCATTTGGCGGGTAAAACCGGCACGACCAATGAAAATAAAGACGCTTGGTTTATCGGCTTTTCACCCGATTTGGTGGCGGGTGTTTATGTGGGCTATGACGAGCCTGTGAGTTTGGGGCGCGTGGAAACAGGTGCCGCCGCGGCGTTGCCGATTTTTGATTATTTCATGGCAGATGCCCTTAAAGATGTGCCCGACACGCCGTTTCGGATTCCGCAGGGCATTAAGCTCGTGCGTATTAACCCCAAGACAGGTAAACTTTCACAGCCTGGCGATGAAACCGTCATTACAGAGGCTATTAAGCCTGATTATAACTTTGACAGCACTGAACAACGCGTGATTGGTGAAGGGATCCAAATTGAAGCGGAAGATAATACTTTCCAAGTTGGAGGAGAATATTAATGAAAGCCGAATTGTTAAATGTTATAGAAGAGATTGAGCAGTCTTTGAGCCTGCTGAGGAGGTCTCTTTGATTATGATAATGCCCTCCTGCGTCTGGAAGAATTAACGGCGCTTTCTCAAAATCCGGATTTGTGGCAAAACGCCGCGGCGGCTCAAAAGCTAATGAGTGAAAAAAACAATCTGGAAACGGCTATTCATCAATATCAGGAAATGGCCCAAGCCCTTGCCGATGATAAGGAAATGGCAGAACTTGCCGATACGGATGAGGCTTTGCAAACCGATATTTTACATCATCTGGAAGATTTGCGCGCACAAACGCGCCGTGGGGAGCTTGAAGCTTTACTCTCTGGCAAGGCGGACGCTAATGACGCTTATTTGGAAATTCATGCCGGTAGTGGCGGCACAGAAGCGCAAGATTGGGCGGAAATGCTTCTGCGTATGTATACGCGCTATGCCGAGAAACATTCGTACAAAGTGGAATATCAGGAAGAAACCGAAGGCGATGTTGCCGGCATTAAGTCCGTGACCATCAAAATTTCGGGGCATAATGCTTACGGCTGGCTGAAATCCGAAAGTGGCGTGCACCGCTTGGTACGGATTTCTCCTTTTGACAGCGCGGCACGTCGGCACACCAGCTTTGCCTCGGTTAATGTGTTTCCCGTGATTGATGACTCTATTCATATTGAAATTAATGAGGCGGATTGCCGAATTGATACTTATCGGTCATCAGGCGCCGGTGGGCAACATATTAACAAAACTGATTCTGCCGTGCGCATCACGCACTTACCAACAGGAATTGTGGTGCAAAGCCAAACCCAACGCTCGCAATTTCAAAACCGCGATAACGCATGGAAAATGTTGAAAGCGCGGCTTTATGAACGCGAAATGCAAAAGCGCGCCGATGCCGCCTCTGAACAACGCGATGCCCAAGGCGATAATGGTTGGGGATATCAAATTCGTTCGTATGTGTTGCAACCATATCGGTTGGTTAAAGATTTGCGCACCAATGCCGAAACCTCTGATTGCCAAGCGGTTTTGGACGGTGAAATTGATTTGTTTTTAGCGGCGGCATTAGCTGCCAAGGTAGGGAATAATGCGACTTCTTAAAAAAATTATACTTCTTTTAGCGGGGCTTTATGTTCTTTTGTGCGCGGCGGTTTATTTTATGCCGGAAAAGTTTTTCTTTCTGCCCTTTGACTTTCAGGCGGATTTGGAAAAAGTGCGCGCCGATGGTTTTGATGCCGAAGAAGTTCTTTACCATATTTATCCTGACGGGCAGGAAGTGAAAGGTTGGCTCGCTCTTAACAAAACGCCTGAAAACAACGGGAAAATCGTGTTGTTTTTGCATGGTAACGCGTTTAATTTGGGGCATTATTATCACAAAGTTGTGCCTTTTTATGAAGCCGGTTATTCTGTCTTTTTGCCCGAGCACCGCGGGTTTGGCGGGCAAGGAAACAAAATCCGCCAACGTTTTTTGGAAGAAGACAGTCTGAAAGCCGTTTCTTATTTGCATCAGCTTGGGTTTGAAAACAAAGATATTGTTGTTTACGGTATGTCTTTGGGCACACATCAGGCGCTTTATGCCGCTGTTCATACCGAAGATGAAGGGCTTTTTGAAGGCGTTGTTTTGGAAGTGCCTTTCACAAGCTTTTTAGACACCATTCAAAGCAGGCTCGGCTGGGGAAATCTTCCGCCTATTCCCCTGCCCCTTGATTTGTTAATTAGAGATGCTTATGATAACACCGCGATCATGCCTGAGCTTCAGTCACGCGTGTTGGTGATGATGACGGAAAGCGATTGGCTTGTTCCGCCACAACAGGCTAAGGATTTGTATGCCTTGGCGAAGGCGCCCAAAACGCTTGTAAGCTACCAAAGCGGTATTCATGAAAACCTTTACTATCTTCAAAATTATAAAGAGATTTTGGCATGGCTCAAAACAAAGTAAAGAAAAAAGGGCGTTTTTATTACGTACGCAAAACGTTTGATTATTTCGGCGTTGTTTTGTTTTTAGGTCTTTTATATTGCCTTTGGGTTTTATACCAAGGTCCTCTTTCCGTGCCGTTTTTGAAGCCTTATATTATGCAGGCGTTAAACTCCGAAGATACACAATATACCATGAGTATCGGTGATGTTAATCTGGAGCTTGTGCGCTCTATTCAACCGGTTAAAATTATTGCCAAAGACGTAAACTTTCGGAAAAATGATGATACCTTTGCCGTTTATACGCCAAACCTTTCACTTTCGTTTAGCGTGCGTGCACTCTTAAACGGTATTATTGCCCCAAGTACTGTGCATGTTTATCATCCGAAAGTTTCCATTTTCACAACTTATGGCTTGGAAGAAGGCAAAACAAACGAACTGAATAAGAAAAAATTTGAACTCTATGTGGATTGGTTTGAGGGCTTTTTGGAGCGTTTTAATGCTGATGAAAAAATCTATCCCGAAAGCTACATTAATGAAATTTCGATTGAAGAGGCGGAAGTTGAATTTCATGAAGTGGATTTGGCTCGCCAATGGCAATTCAAAGATGTGGCTTTTAATTTTAAGCGCAACCTACTTAATCTGGAACTTCAAGCGGACGGTGTGCTTGATTTGAAAGATAGGCTTGCTTCTTTGGGGGTTAAGGCTATCTATAGCCCCTTAAATAACGGGCTGACCGTGAAAACCTCTTTTGCCGACTTTTTGCCTGCCGATTTGGTGACCCCTGAACCGGATTCCACTTTTCGGATTAATGTGCCGATTGACGGCTCCATCACGGCTTTAATGGATTTTAATCAGATTTTGCAACACCGCGATAATTTGACCGAGGAACTAGACACCGCCATAAAAAAAATTAACTTCAATATTCATGGGCATGCCGGCGAAGTGGTGTTTAATGAAGAAGAAAAATTTAATTACGCGATTGATTCGTTTGTTCTGGATGGCTCTATCACGGGTGATATGAACAAAATCAGCATTCAAAACGCTGATTTTGAAACAGGCGGGCAAAAAACGCGCTTAAGCCTAGATATCAGCGGTTATCGCAAATTTTTGTTTGAACGCGCTTTAGATGATCTCAAAATTATCTTTACTGCCGAGATTGATCAGTTTTCTTTGCCTGATTTATCTAAGTTTTGGCCACGGTATCTGGCTGAGCCTGCTTGGGAATGGTGCCAAAAAAATCTGTATGCCGGTACGGCAACTGACGGGCGTTTTACTTTTGAATTCGGTTTTTCTGACAAAACACGTACCTTTGGGCTTCAAAAGCTTGACGGCAAAGCATACGCCTCTGATGCCTCTATCTCTTATTTAGAGGGGCTGCCTGCCGTTGAACATGTTTACGGAACTGCCCTTTTTGATGAATCAAGCATTGATATCCATGCAGATAAGGGCGTTTCAGATGGCATTATCTTAACGGATGGCAACGTTTTGCTTTATGATTTGAACAAAACTCATAACTTTATCAAAATCAATCTGCAGGGAAATTCTACCATTACCGATGCGCTTCGGTATATTGATAATCCGCCGCTGAACTTTACCAAAGAAATGGGGATTAATCCGAACGAAATTAAGGGCGATGTTGATATTGACCTCGGGCTTGATTTTGAACTTTCTCACGATCTTAAGCCGGATGATGTGAAGGTTGATGTGAAAGCTAAGCTAACCGATGTGGAACTCTTAAAGGAAATTAAGGGGCATCATGCCAAAGCCTCTGATTTAGAGCTTACGGTTGACAATCAGGGCTTTTTTGTAAAAGGTAATGCCTCTTTAGATGAAATTTCCTTTGCGCTTGAAGTGGACGAATCTTTTAAACCGCGCGATTATAAAAGTAAGGCGCAAGTAAAATTCCGTCTTGATGAGGAAGTTGAGAAAAAGCTCGGTTTTCAATCTGCCATTTTACGCGCCCCGTATATTGAAGGTTATGCTGATGTAACTGCCGATATTACCGTTTTAGATGAGCAACACACTTATATTGACGCTGAGGCTGATTTAACACACGCTGCCATTGATTATGCCTTTTTGGGCTTTGTTAAACCTTTGGAAGAAAGCGGGCAAATAAAAGCCAAAATTGAATTTATTGATGAAAAATTATCCGCCGTACCGATGTTTGCACTCCATAAAAATGAATTTGATTTAGCCGGTAAGTTGGACATTAACCAACAAGGATTGTTAAAAAGTATCAACATTGAAAAAATTGAGGGACCCCGCACGTCTGCTAAAGCTAAAATAGATTTGTCATATAAAGAAAATGGTGCGCAAAGTCTGGTTAAAATTGATGTGAACGGTAAAAGTTATGACCTGACGCCTCTTTATGAAAACCTTGAGAAAAAAGATACTCTTGCTCAAAAAACACCCGAAACAGCTACGGATTCCGCTGACGCGCTTGAAAATATGCCTGATACAGATGTGTTCATTTCCGTTCAAAAACTTTGGACAAACCCTAAAACTTCCATCCGCAACGTGGCAGCGAGTGCTAATTTCAAAAACGGTATCGGGCTTGATGAAATGCATGTTTTTGGTAATTTTGGTACGGATAAATCTATTAAGCTCAAGCTTGACTATGCCCCGCGCCCGAATAATGAGCACATGCTCTTTATTGACAGTAATAATGCTGGAAGCACCTTGCGCGTGTTGCGCCTTTACGACAATATGACCGGCGGTATTTTGAAAATTGAGGCAAAACGCGATCAAAATAAAAACTTTATCGGGCATGCCCGTATCCGCGATTTCAGCATACATAACACACCGCTTCTTGCCAAAGTCTTAACTGTGGCTTCCTTTAGCGGTATTGTGGATTTGCTGACCGGCGAAGGCTTATCATTTTCACACTTTGACGCCCCGTTTGAATATAAAAACAGCATCCTGTTCTTGAAAAACGCTAATATGTTCGGCAATGTTTTGGGAATTAATGCTAACGGCACCGTGAACAAAACAACGCAGGATGTTAAGCTCAAAGGGATTGTCTCACCGGCGTATAGCATTAATCAGTTTTTGGGCAGAATACCTCTTGTTGGTACAGCATTGGCGGGCAAAGACGGCACAATTTTTGCCGTTAATTATGCCGTGGAAGGGAAATTGGATAATCCTAAAATTGAAATTAATCCGCTTTCCGTCTTGAGTCCGAACTCTATTAAAGATTTGTTTTCAGAGCCATCGGGAGGGTATGATGAACCTTAAAATCGGCATAGATTACCATGGAGTGATTACCGATAATCCCGCTTTTTTTAGAGAATTTAATACCCTTGCTTTGCAAAAAGGTATTCGCATTTATATTTTGAGCGGCGGGCGCAAAGCGGAAATTCAAAAATATCTTTTGGCGCAAAAAATTCCCTATTCTGAAATTTTTTCCATCCTGGACTTTTATGATGCGCAACATAAGGTTTCTTTTTTGGCAGACGGCTCTTTTAAGGTTGATGACGATCTTTGGAATAAGGCAAAAGCTCAATTTTGTCTTAAAGAAGGCATTGCTTTCCATATTGATGATTCGCCTCTTTATGGCGAAACATTTGAAACGCCTTTTTGCCTTTATAATAACCGCTCCCAAAGTTGTCAAAGCACAGGCATATCCATAGATTTTAAACAATCTGCTCCAGAGGTGCTTGAGCATATTTTGAAGCACATTGTGGTTTAAAACGCAAAAAACCTCGCTTCAAGCGAGGTTTTTATCAACTCAACCAATCATCATATACGTTGTGTTAAAATCTTGGTGCATAACGCGGAAAACCGTTGATTGTATCTTTCAAGATGTAGTCCACGCCTCCGATTTTGAACCGCTTGCCGATGTTTGTCTCCGAAGAGATACTGTCTTGATCAATGACGGCTATCTTTGAACGTTTGACATTATAAACAACACTCTTACCATCTGCACAATGACGCACAACCGCAACAAACGGAATGTTTTTGGGGAAGTGATGTATGTCATGCCGGAGGCACATCTGCACCAAACGAGCTTGGGTTTCTTGTGCCGAAAGAGCATTGGCTTCAATTGCGTTGTTTACTTTTTCAGAAAGAATCATCATATTGATGTTTTCCAACGATACGACTGTTTTTTTACTCATAATTATAAATTTTTTAATAGTTAAAATAATACTTGAATATTTTCTTTATATCACATTTTTATCCCTCATGCAAGTAAAAAATGACAAAAATAAATTTTTTTGCCAAAATCTCGGCTTTTAATTGAATTTTAACGCTATTGCCTTAAATTTAATTCAGATTTTGAGGAGAAAACATGAAAAAAATTTTCTTTTTACCTTTCGGGCTCATCGTTTTAAGCGCCTGTGGGCATTTTATGCTTCCGAAAACACGTTTTGAAACAAAATATAACACCATGCTCGGTATGTCAGAGGCAGAACTTGTGCAGACTTTGGGCATTCCGCAAAAAACGTATCAGGTCAATAATGTTAAGCTTTTGCTCTATACAGATCAAAAGCTGTATGTTACCCCTCAAACGCAGATAACCTCGTTTGACGGCTTTTCACCCTATATGCAGGCCACCACAACAACCCGCGGCGGTTATCTTGTGAACAGGTTTTGCGACGTTACTTTTTCACTTCAAAACGGCTATGTCGTGAATTGGAAATATGACGGCAACGCTTGTTATTAACGTTTTTCAGCACAGGCCTAGGGGTTTTAAAATCCCAATCATGCCTTCAGCGGCAATATCTTGTGTGATTTTGCCCTCTTGATTAAACGTGTAAAAATTCATGACTGTGGTTTTTATTTTCACACCAGTCGGCTTTTTGCCCAAAAAGACACCATCGTGCGTGCCGGTTAAAACCCAACGCACCGCCACTTTGTTGCCCTCGGCAATCATCTCTTGAGCATGCCATTGGACATCACTAAAACCACTGCGCATCCAATGCACAACCGATAAATAACCTTTTGCGCCATACAAAAGCTCCTTCGCGGCGGGTGTTGAAAAAGATGCTTCCGGTGCAATCAACTCTTCAGCTAAATTTTCATCTGCCGAGTTAATCATCTGCTCAAACTTTTGCATTTTTGCTTTTATTTCCGCATGGAAGCCGGGTATAAAAACATCACAGTCTAAAACCTGGACTTGTCTTTTAGTCATTATTTTTTCCGCTTAACTCTACAACCGTGATGTCAGACGGGGCAAAAAGGCGCATCGGTGGCCCCCAATAACCGGCACCACGCGTGATGAACAACGTGTTGCCGTTAACTGTATATTTGCCGGCTAAATGGTTGTTATTAGACTGTTTGGCAAAATAATGAAACGGGAAAATCTGCCCGCCGTGCGTATGACCTGAAAGCTGCAAGTCAAACTCGCCTGCTGCCAAGCTTTCGGCAACTGTTGGTGCGTGCGAGAGCAAAATTTTGTATTGATCGGGCTTGGAACCATACGCCGCAAAATTCAAATTAACCTTTGCTGAATTTGCGTCAGGCACACCACCTAAGAAAATGCCCGTTTCACCTATGGCCGTGCCCGTATTATGCAACACTTCAAAGCCCATTTTGGTAAATTTGATCATCCACTTCGCGTGCCCATGATAAAATTCGTGATTACCCAAACTCACATATACTCTTTTGGCTTTTAAGTTTTTGAGCTCATCAATTTTACTGCCCAATTCCTCCGGTGTACCGTCAACAATATCACCCACAAGCAAAACATAATCAGGGTTTTGCGCATTGATTAAATCTATAATCTGCCGAATTTGGAACATCGGGGTTGCCTGATCAATATGAAAATCAGAGGCAACCACAAGCTTTGTGTTTTCCGTAATCCGCGGATCTTCAATTTTTAAGGTGCGAACGGCGGGCGTTTTGTTGGCTTCCCATACACTATAAAGAGAAATAACAAATCCTAAAACCAACACCCCGATATTTAACTTATTTAAAAGTGCCACATTATCCGGACTGAGGCTTGGCTTGCGTGCAATGAAATAAACAATGTACCAGACCACTTCACGCAGCACCAAAAGCATCATCACAATAAAAGCAAAGCCCATGAAAAAATAGCTCACTTTGGATAAAAGCGGATATATGGAAGACGCTATGAAGCCCTGATTTTTAATAAAGCGCAAAATAAACGGCCCAAACCACGCCACTGTTAAGAGCAACAAAACAATTAAACGCATTGCCACGGGGAAACCGCTGTAACCTGCCATAATTTTATATGTAATGGCAATACAGGAAACCGTTACAATCAAAAAGGCAAGCATAAAAGCCATGATGCACCTCGTTTTTAGACAGCCGTTTCTTCAGCTTGAGCCTTACGGCGCGGTGCGCGTTTGGGCTTTTCGGGCGTTGGGGCTTCCGCTGCCGCAGCAGATGAAAGCTCTATGACCTTAAACGATTTTTTCTGCGGTTTCGGTGCTTCCGGAACAGGCTCTGAAGCAGGCACTGAAACAGGCTCCGAAACACTTTGCGCCGCAGATGTTTCCGGCGCTTTTTGTTCAACCGGTGCTTCAGCTTTTTCGTTTTGTGCCTGATTTTCCGGCTTAAAGCCGCGCCGTTCGTTAATCTCGGTGACAACCTTGCGGTAATGCTCCGCATATTGACGGAATACTTCCATTTCCACAAAATCGCCCATGCTGTGGGCTTCTTTGGCTAAATCATTGTAACGCTTGATCAGATCAAGCGCGGTGCCGTTATATTTACCGGCGGGACTGACACTGTCAAATTTATAATTGAGCGAAAAAGTATTGCTTCCGCCACCACGAAACTTGTTATTTTTTTTCATATTTATACAACCATTATTTAAGCAAAATGCTCGAGTTAAAACTAAAAACAATTAAACGGAAAAAAGTGCATCAAACAAAAAACATTCTGTGCAACAATTAGGGATAATATACCCTTCTTTATAAATTGCAACCCCTTTTTTGAAAAATTATACACCTTTCAATGCCACTTAAATCTTTCTCGGTTTTGAAATGTTGCAGCCCCTTTGAACATATGATCTTGATGATATCCGCCGCCTGATGAACTCCTGCTTCTAAAAGCAAAAAGCCACCATCTTTGACAAGCTTCGGGGCTAAATCTGCAATGCGTCGATAACTTTCAAGACCGTCAAGACCGCCGTCTAAAGCAAGCCAAGGATCATATTTTTTAACTTCTGTTTCCAAAGTTTCAATTTCGTGGTGCGGGATGTAAGGCGGGTTAGAAACAACCATCTCAAAACCACCCCCGATTTGATTTATAAACGCTTCGTCAAACCAATCCGCCTCTTGCAAAGAGCAACGGCTTTCAACGCCCAAACATTTTGCATTTTCCGCCGCAATTTTTAGTGCCGAAGCGCTTCTATCAATGCCCTTGCCTTTTAAATTGGGAAAATCTGCCAACAATGAAAGCAAGATGCACCCTGAGCCAACACCTAACTCCAAAATGTTTTTAATTTTATTTTGCTCAATAAGCTTTGCGGCGGCTTCCACCAATGTTTCCGTATCAGGACGGGGCGATAAGACATCGGCATTTACTTTAAAAGTGTATTTATAAAACTCTTTCCGACCTAAAATTTTATCTAACGGCTGATGTTTTAAGCGCGCCTGAAGCATTTGTTCAAGTTTTTTTTCGTCAGAGGCATTTTCTTTCAAAAGCCTAGCTTCCAAGCGGGGCGACTCGATGCCCGCCGTACTTAATTTTTGAATTAAAGAATCGAAATCCATTTCCCTTAAGCCGCTATTTTTGCTTTGACCTGTTCGGAAAGTTTTTCAAAAGCACGTTTTTCAATCTGGCGCACGCGCTCACGGCTGATTTGAAATTTTTCGCCAATTTCATCAAGCGTTTGCGGGTTTTCGGTCATCATGCGGTTTTTAAGCACATATTGTTCGCGCTCATTCAAGGTTTTTAAGCATGAAAGCAAAATTTGCCGCTTATATTCCGCTTCTTGCTTGTTTGCCAAGCGCGCTTCTATGTTTTGGCGGCTATCAGCTAGCATATCTATTTTTTCTTTGCTTTCATCATCGCCGGTGTAAACAGCGGTATTCAACGACGAATCGCCTGCCAGACGGCGGTTCATCTCCACAACGTCCTTTTCATCAACCACCAACTCGCCCGCAATCTGCTTGACCACTTTTGGCTCCAACTCTTTGTTTTCATAAAGCCCCAAGCGCGCCTTAATGCGCCCTAAATTATAAAAAAGCTTCTTCTGCGCCGCAACCGTGCCAATTTTGACCAAAGACCAAGAGCGTAAAATATAATCATGAATCGCCGCCTTAATCCACCACATGGCATATGTTGCCAAGCGGACTTTTTTGTTTTCATCAAACTTTTTTACCGCCTGCATCAACCCGATGTTTGCTTCCGAAATGATATCCGACATCGGCAAACCGTAACGCTTGTATGTTAAAGCAATTTTTGCTGCCAAACGTAAATGCGATGTAATGAGCTTTTGCGCCGCCTGCAAATTGCCATTATGTTTGAAATCCGTTATTAAAGAATCTTCTTCTTCCTGTGTTAAAACCGGAAACTTCTTAATTTGCTCCAAATAAGAATATAGCCCGCCCTCATCTATGACGGCAGGTAAATTGCTCTGCGGCTTTATGACAACTAAATTCTTATTTTCGCTCATTCTTCAACTTATCCTCTTTGTAAGATTTAGATAAATTTTTTCAAAAAATCAACCCCTAAGGATAAATAAAACTCACGCCCTCATTGGTGGTGTCATAACGGTTCAAGTTAATGATGTGCCCTTTAACATTATCTTGATACGGGTACAAAATGACATACAAATTCCCCTCGCCCTTTTGGCGGCAAAGTCTGATGTCTTCCTCTCTCACTTTTTGATTGATTTTAAGTGTTATCAAGGCGTTTGCCGTGTTATTATCCGTTTCGGGTGAAAAATTTGCGACAGGGATTTCTTCAAAGCCCTCAATGTTGGCGCCAATCAGCGCGTTGCGGCGTTTGGCCATCACGGAAATTTCGCCGTCACTTGTTAAAAAAGCGCGCACCTCACCCAAGATTTTTTGATAAAGCTTGGCGTCATCGCATAACGGCATGGTAATTTCTTCCGCCTTTCCCAAGGCTTCATCGGGGTTTTCAAAAGACGTGTCCGAAACACTCGGAAGCGCCTCAAACGCAGGCTGTTCCTCCGCGTGCGCACCGAGGGGCAAAGCAATGATAAAAGTCGCCAAAGCCAATTTGAACAACATCTTTTTCTCCTAAAAATTGATTGATTTCGGGGTCCGCGGGAAAGGCAAAACATCGCGAATGTTCGCAATGCCCGTGACAAGCATCATCATGCGCTCAAAGCCCAAGCCAAAACCCGCGTGCGGTACGGATCCGTATTTACGCGAATCGAGGTACCAGTCATAATCTGCAATGTTCATGCCCAAATCTTTAATTTTTTGAACCAAAACATCATAACGCTCTTCACGTTGCGAACCACCAATCAGCTCGCCAATCCGCGGCACTAAAACATCCATCGCCGCCACGGTTTTGCCGTCATCATTAAGCCGCATATAAAACGCCTTAATCTCTTTAGGGTAATCGCGCACAATCACCGGCTTTTTGAAATGTTCTTCCGCTAAAAAGCGCTCGTGTTCTGTTTGCATATCAATGCCGTAAACCGGTTCATATTCAAACTTTTTGCCCGATTTTTTCATAATTTCAATCGCTTCCGTGTAAGTTATGCGCGCAAAGCTATTGTGCGCAATGTTTTCAAGCGTTTGCTTTAAGGTCGGGTCAACAAATTTTTCAAACAACTCTAAATCTTCGGCACAGTTTTCCATAATATGCAAAACGCAATAACGCACCATATCTTCTGCCAAATCCATATCATCATGAATGTCGGCAAATGCCATTTCAGGCTCAATCATCCAAAACTCGGCGGCGTGGCGCTGTGTGTTTGAGTTTTCGGCTCTAAACGTGGGGCCGAAGGTGTAAATATCGCCCAAGGCGGTGGCGTACATCTCGCCATTTAATTGCCCCGAAACGGTTAAGTGCGCCTCTTTCCCGAAAAAGTCACGCGTATAATCAATTTTGCCGTTTTTATCGCGGGGTGGATTGTTCAAATCAAGTGTTGTGACCTGAAACATCTCGCCCGCTCCCTCGCAGTCGGCGCCCGTGATAATCGGCGTGTGGACATAACGGAAACCGCGCTCGTGGAAAAACTTGTGAATCGCAAAAGAAAGTTCTGAGCGAATCCGAAACGCCGCGCCATATTTGTTGGTGCGCGGGCGTAAATGCGCGATAGACCGCAAAAATTCGTCCGTGTGTTTTTTCTTTTGAAGCGGGAAATCGTCCGGTGCAAGGCTGTAAACTTCTATTTTTTCAGCCTTCACTTCAAACTTCTGATTGCCACCTTGGCTTGGCACTAAAGCGCCTTCAACCGCCACAGATGAGCCGGTGGAAAGCTTTTTGATTTCTTCATAATTTTCAAGGTCTTGATTAGCAATCACTTGCATATTTTTTAAGCAGGAGCCGTCATTGACTTCAATAAAGCTGAAGTCTTTCGCATCGCGGCGGGTGCGCACCCAACCTTTGAGCAAAACTTTTTCCATTGGCGCGGCAGAAGATAATAATGCCGCAATCTTTGTTCTTTTTAACATCTTTCTTGACCTCAAAAATTATCAAAATTTTAAAACTTTGCGTACTATAAAACAATTATTCCGAAATGTCCAGTATTGACAAGAAAATTTATGGATATAAATTATAAGGTATGAAATCTTAATTTTGGAGGACGAATATGAAACAGATTTTAACACTCTTGGGCGTGGCAGCCATGCTTGCTTCATGCCAATCAGATATTGACAGCTATCAATATACAACCGGCTCTGTCGGACAAGCCTCGGCGGCAAGCCCCTGCACCGTTTTATCGGTTCGTCAAGTTCAAGTTAAGAGCGGCAACGAGCTTGGCACACTTATCGGCGCTGCCGGCGGTGGCATTGCGGGCTACTCTATCGGTAGCGGCAGCACGGCGCACTTGTTGGGCGGTTTAGGTGGCGCGGTTTTAGGCGGCGCGGCCGGTGGTATGGCGCAAGATGCCCTTTCCAAACAAGGTGGCTATGAATATATTGTGAAACTTGACAGTGGTCAAACGATGACCATCACCCAAGGAACAGGCACACTTTTAAGCCCAGGGCAGAGGTGTATGTTGTTGCAAGGCAACCCCGCCCGCCTTGTTGCCTACTAGGAATGCGTATAGCTGGCACCTAGAGCAATTTCAAGCCCGAAAGTTTCCTCATGTACCTTTATGGTCTTACTCGTAAGCTTTGCGTTAACCGCAAAACTAACTCGTTTCGGTCACTTGCTTTGTAAAAGTTGTATCGGTTGTTGTCACTTCCTCACAACTTTAACAAAGCTACGCCGCTTGTGGTAAAAACAACCCGTCGGGGTTGTTTTTATCCTCGCGCGCTGCGGTACTTTCGGGCTTAAAATCACTCTATCTGCACACGCTCTCCGCATTCCTCGGCTTGGGTGCAAAAAATAAAGAAGTGTCCTCACGTACATCTTATGAGCAAGAAAGCCGAAGAATCCAGGAGGAAAAATATCCGAATCGTCATGCTGAACTCGTTTCAGCATCTGTTTGACGAGATTCCGAAACAAGTTCGGAATGACAATATGGATGAGTTTGTTGTCCTGGATGCTACACTTCGTTCAGCATGACGTCATGAGGAGGTCGCTACCTTGCAAGTTTCAATCGTCTCATTTCTTCTAAAATGCTAGGCTTGTGCGAACAGAAAATCCGTAATGCTTACTGTGGAAGGTTCTTGTTCCGTCTTTCATATCAAGTGTCCAAGAGTACTTTGCATCAAACTCTGATGAGGATGAATATTTTTTCTCGGTAAGCTCTTCAGCATCCACGCCATTATTCTTTAACGTGCTTAAAGTGTTATTGACAATTTTCTTGATTTCTCCTGTTGCGCCTGTGTTAATCTCATCGCAACCTACGTCTATGCCCAAGTTTTGATAATCGTACCCGAACAAGTCCATAAGCTCACCGATGGTCGGTAAATACCATTTTTCTTGCCCAACAATCGGATTTTTCGGCTCAACTTCCGGCGGATAAAACTTTTTTGCTGCCGGCGCCGGATATTGCAAGTCATCGTTTTGATAGCTTGCAATAATATTGGTATAATTTTTTCCCTCTGACCAAAAACCAGCCGTTCTGTCTTCTGTTTGTGCAACAGATTTAAAGCTATTACAATACCAGTTTTTCAGGTTAGAAATATCATTTTCAATTCCCCATACAAAAGCCTTAGAAACAGAATTATTGTACGGATCAGCCGGATTAAACTTACCGCCCGCGCTTTTGCCCAAATCTTTTAAGTTAATGACCTTGCCATGAGTGCCGTTATCAGTCACATAATACACAACACCGACGGGTATGCCGCAACCTTGATATTTTTCGACAGAAGAACATGCGCCGTTGGCATAGTAAACGCTTCCGACAGCGCAAGGTTCCGGCTGTGGTTCAATACAAGCACAGGCTGTGAAACTTTCGTTGCCTTTGCATTTGATGAGCTTCCCACACCACGATGTTTTGTCCGAATCGGTAAAACCCATTTTGGCGCAATCATAGTTAACGCACTTTTTATAAGAATAATCTAAAGGGCAATACATATAACCGTTGTCTGCACAATAAGGATCATCTTCGGTAGAATAACCTAATTCTTCACAAGTCGGCACCTTCTCACAATCAATCGCATTTGCCACATTTGCAAACATCAAGCCTAACAAAAACATCATGTATCGCATTTTCTTTTCCTCTCTTAACTTGCAACAGCCTCTTAACGTCATTCTGAGGCGAAGCCGAAGAATCCAGGACAACAAATTAGCTACTTTTTTCCTGGATCCTTCACGAATGGCGCTAAAGCGCCAAAGTTCAGGATGACATTCGACGGCTGTCGAACCATAGCAATTTAAAGGTACCTTTAAATGCAACGCGTTAACCAACGCGAAACTGCGGGTTTTAGAGCTTGACAAGTAGAAAATTTTAAGGTACCTTTTTTTTGCTTTAGTTAAGCAACAAAAAACGTCCACTTTTGTGGGCGTTTTTGATTCCATGAAAAAAGCCCCGAGAAAACTCGGGGCTTTGATTTATTTACGCTCTGCAACAGGCAAAGCTTCTGGCGCTTGCGGCTTGGAGTCCATAATCTTCACCGTTATGGCTTTAGATACTGTCCGTTGCCACGGGCTTGGCTTATCGTAAAGCTTTTCACAGATGGAAAGCCCAACACTGCGCAACGCCGTTTCAGTCGGCAGGAACAAATCTTTACCATTTTCGGTCTTTTGCCCCGTGTGCGCCACACCGTTGACTGTGCCATGCTCGTCCACCAAAACACCACCAATGGTCATGTTTTGGACATCCGTATCAAGCATGATCTCGGTGCCTTTGTCTTGGCTGTAACGATAGCCCGTCACTTTACCTTTGTTGTCAATGTAATTTTCACCATCGGCAAAGTTATCAACATTGAGCATACCTAACACCATAAAGCCTTCTTGGTTGACTTTTGGCAGATCAAGGTTCAGCGACAGCGGCGTATAATCCGTGGGCTCATCAAGCTTGATCAGCGCAATGTTCTTGCCGGTATTGACGCGAACAATACGCCCCGTTAAGCTCTTGCCGTTAATGGTCTTGAGCCAAACGGTTTCCGCCTCATCATCGGCTAAATCCGCCGAGGTTAAAACAAAGTTTTCACTGATAATCAGCCCTGAGCCTTTCTTGCCGTTTGGAGCATTAATCTCTACAACGGAAGCTCTGACTTTGTAAAGATTTTCAGGTGTCAGGCTCTCATAAGGCGGACGATCAATGATGCACATGGTATCCACAACCTGTGTTTGTGCCCATGCGTCATCTACAACTTCGCACGGTGCCTCAGGTGTGCATTGATCAAAATTCGGCTTGTAATTGCATTTTGCCGGATCAAGCGCCACTTCTTCATCAATTAAGGCTTGGCGCTCAGCCGTTAACTCTTCAGGCGTTAAACGCTTGGCGAGCTGCGTTTCAAACTCGGGGAGCATACGCAAGTTGCTTGAAGCATCGGCAAAAGCGTCTTCAATGAGCTGAATTTCGCCGTTTTCAACGCCATCTTTTAAGTCAGCATAACCTGTGGTGGTGCCCTGCCACAAGATTTTATCTCTTGTGAGGTTTGAGAGCTTCCAGTGAACGGTTATTTCTGCCGAACCTGAACGCGTGCCACTTGCTTTGGCATTATCCCAATCATAGCCGTCACAAATATCCATGTAAACGTTGTTAATTTCTGCCGTTAAAATATATTCCGGTAATGGCGAAGGCTCTTTTTGTAAGCATAAGTCATCCGGGAGTTTGACAATATTATAGCAATCGCCCGTTGTTTGCTCAAACACCTTGGCAAAATCCATGTTCTTTTGCAAAACACGTCCCTGATTCAAAACGGCGTTCCGATCATAACGACGGCAACCGAAAATACGGAACCGATAGTCACCAACTTTGGTTTGAGCTATTCCGCCATCGCCCAAGTTGAAATCAACATGCGCTAAATAAAGCGGCGCCAATGAGCAACAGTCAGGCATTTCAACCTTGGTCGGGCAAGAACAGCCGCAACAGCCGCCACCTAAGACGCTGCCACAAGATTCGCAAGATCCACCCTCAAAAACCGTCGGGCAGGATTCGCATGTGCCGGGGTCTAAGACAGTTGGGCAGGATTCGCATGTGCCGGGTTCTAAGACAGTCGGGCAGGATTCGCACGGCTCTGCGTACAACAAAGGCTCTTCACATGTTTCGCACGGACCATCATCAATTAAAGCGCCGCAGGATTCGCACGGTTCGGCATACAATAACGGACCGTCATCGCATGAAGTACACGGACCCGTATCAATCAAAGGTCCGCTCTTTTGGCAATTTGCACAACCGCCTCCGGGGAAAAGACTGCCGTCTTTATTTTTAGGCTTGAGGAAAGAGAAGATCCCCCAACCACTCTCTTCTTCAGGCTCATTAACAATAAAAGCCTCCATCTCGCTCTCATTGTCTTTTATTTCATAAGGTTCAAGATCCTGAACCATTAAATCTTCTTCGAAGTCTTCTTCAACGGGAATTCTATGCTTTGAAAAGGCAATCGGCTTGGACTTCGGGAGCGGACGTTCAGCCTTTTTGTAGCCGTGCTTTCTTTTTACTACTGGCATCAAAGGCTCCGGCTCGGATTCCAATTCAATGGAAACTTCCCGCTCAACCGGTTGCACTTGCTCCATAGCAACCGAATGTTTGCAAAGTTTTTGGGGAGATTGGGGAGATTGGCGAGATTGGGCACATTTTGACAGGTTTCTTCTTGCCCGCGGCTGAATAACGCTTCTTCTTAACTGTGGGTGAATAATGCTTCTTTGTACTTGCCCGTCTGGTGCTTGATATACAAATATTCTATCAGGCTGCGTCACCCCGATTGTCTGGTAAGGTACGGCATTGCGGCGACGATCCATCATCTCACTGACGGAGCGTGATTGATAAAAACTTGTCGCTGATGCCGCGCTCATGCCAACAACGCCCACAAACAGCGCTGTTAACACGCCAAGCAAAATTTTTGACATTTTATTTTTCTTCATTATATTCTCCCTTTATCCCATCGGCTTTATTCTACGGTAATTGAGTGCTTCTGCTATATGCATTTTAAGCACGTTCGATTCGTTTTGCAAGTCAGCAATTGTTCTTGCCAACCGTAAAGTGCGGTGATAACCGCGCGCCGAAAGTTTTAACTTCTCTGCTGAACTTATTAACATATTTTTTGCATCGTTGTCAAGCCAAGATGCCATATCTAATAAATCTGCCGTGAGCTCCGCATTGGTATAAAGCTCCGGTCTGCCCATTTTTATAAATCTTTCACGCTGAATTTTCCTTGCCGCAATTACACGTTTTAGAACAGTTTTAGAGGATTCTCCCTTTTGTTTTTCGAAAATGTCCCAAGGGCTTACCGGCGGCACAAAGATGTGGATATCTATGCGGTCAAGCAACGGTCCTGAAAGCTTTGCCTGATATTCAGCGGCACATTTGGGCGCTTTGTTGCATTCCTGCCCCGCGAGCCCGAAAAATCCGCACCGACATGGGTTCATGGCGGCAATCAGTTGAAAATGCGCCGGATATGTGTGGTGATATTCCGCTCTGGAAACCGTTATTTTGCCGTTTTCAAGCGGCTGACGCAACGATTCAAGCGCACTACGGTTAAACTCAGGCAACTCATCTAAAAACAATACACCGTTATGCGCTAACGAAATTTCGCCGGGAATTGCCTTTTTGCCACCACCAACAAGCGCCGGCGTTGAGGCATTGTGATGCGGGTTGCGGTAAGGACGGCTTAAATCAAGCGCACCATCTTTTAAGGCGCCTGCCACAGAATGAATCATGGAAGTTTCAAGCGCTTCTTCTGCCGACAAAGGTGGCAAAATGGTTGTTAAACGCTCGGCAAGCATAGATTTGCCCGAACCGGGCGGACCAATCATCAGCATATTATGCCCGCCAGCCGCCGCAATTTCTAAAGCACGCTTGGCTGCTTCTTGCCCTTTGATATCTGATAAATCAAGCTTTGAGTTTGAATTTTGAACTTGTTTTGCCGTTGGGAAAGGCAGTGTTTGAACGCCTTTGAAATGATTAATCAATGAAAGTAAATCCGGCACAGCAATAATGCTTTTTAAACCGCCCCAAACAGCCTCACTTCCTTGAGATGCCGGGCATATCAGCCCTTTACCAAGGCGGTTAGCGTGCACCGCCACAGGCAAAACGCCCGCCACCGGCATGATAGATGCGTCAAGCCCGAGCTCGCCTAAAACGATATAATCGTTAAATTCTTCCTGCGGCAAAATCTGCATACAGCACAAAATGGCAACGGCAATCGGTAAATCAAAGTGTGCGCCCTCTTTGAGCAAATCCGCGGGTGCTAAATTAACCGTTACCCTCTTGGCCGGAAAAGAAATGTTTAAGGCTGAAAATGCCGCGCGGACACGCTCTTTGCTTTCGGCAACCGTTTTGTCCGGCAAGCCTACAATGGTAAATGCCGGTATGCCGGAAGTTACCTGAATTTGAAGATCAACATCAAAAACCTCAAGCCCTTTTAAGACGATTGTGCTGATGTGCGCCTGCATCTTTTACCACCTTGGAACCAGTTCGTCCTTACGCCAACGGCGTGTGGGATAAGTGTCTGCCTTTAGAAAATCTTTGTCTGCTGGCTGTGAAGGAATGTTTGTTAAACGCACATAGCCCGAACGTTCGTAATTCTTTGCGCACATTTCTGCAGTGGCATATGGAGAATCGGCACAGTAGATGACAATCCGATTTTTAAGGTTTTGCAATGCTATGACATCTGCTCGGGGCGGCATAACTTCATAAACGGCTTTTTGTCGGGGATATTCTTGTTCTGAATTTCCCCATAAATTAACTCTTGCACAGCCTGCCAAAGTCACCGCCGTCAAAAACATTGCCAAGAGCTTCATTTTTCTCATTTTTTTACCTTTCAATCTGCTTTATGCGAAGATTATAACAAATTTATTAAAATAATCTTTATAAAAAATGCTTGCATTTGGAAAGTTTTTGTGTATAGTGGCACCGTTCCTTGCCGCGTTTTAGGGCGCGGCTATACATTAACCGATGGCGTGAAAACGCCTGATTTGTTGAGAATCCATAAGGAGATTTTATATGGCAAACTATGAAAGCGTGCTTATTGCACGTCAAGATCTCGGCGCCTCACAAGTCAATAGCATTGTTTCAACCTTGAGCGATGCTTTGAAAAAAGAAGGCGGCGAAGTTGTAAAAGTTGATAACTGGGGGCTTAAAAACCTCGCTTATCGCATTAAGAAAAACCGCAAAGGGCACTATGTTTTGTTAAACATTACCGCTCCTGCCAAAGCAATTTTTGAATATGAACGCTTGATGCGCCTTAACGAAGATATTATTCGCTATATGACCATCAGAGTTGATGAATTTAACAACGAAATGACTTCCGATGAAGACATTGCCGCTGTTGAAGAAGAAACCGCTTAAGGAGAATGATGATGGCAAAACAAACTTTTTTCAAAAGAAAAACATGCCCCTTTTCCGGTGAAAATGGGTTGAGAATCGATTATAAAGATGTGAAGTTGCTTTCACGCTTTATTTCCGAAAAAGGTAAAATTATCCCGAGCCGTATCACTTCCGTTTCGGCTAAAAAACAACGTGAACTCGCCCGCGCCATTAAACGTGCGCGTTACATCGGCTTGTTGCCGTATGTGGCACAGTAAGAGGAGAATGAAGATGGAAGTCATTTTGCTTGAACACGTTGATAAATTGGGTAAAATGGGCGATAAAGTCAATGTTAAAAACGGCTACGCTCGTAATTATCTTTTGCCCCAAAACAAGGCTCTGCGCGCAACAGAGGCTAATGTGGCTTATTTTGAGAAACAAAAAGCCGAGTTGGAAGCACATAATAAAGCTTTGTTTGACGATGCCTCTAAAAAAGCTGAGGCTTTGCAAGGCTTTAAGGCTGTTCTTATCCGTCAGGCGGCTGAAACTGGTCAGCTTTACGGGTCAGTTACTATCCGCGACATTGCCGCCGCTATTAAAGAGGCTGGCTTTGATGTGGAGCGCCGTTATATTTATTTGGAAAAACCCATTAAAGATTTGGGCGTTTACCAAGTGAGAATTAACCTGCACCCTGAAGTTTCACAAACGATTCTGATTAATGTTGCCAGAACCGCTGATGAAGCCGGCAAGCAGGAAAAAGCCTTCACGCAAGCCTAATTTAGCTTGCTTTACAAAAAGCCCTGCTTTAAGCAGGGTTTTTTCTGATTATTTTTGCAAACTCGTTGACAAATCTTTTAAGACGCCTAAAATTTTTGTGGAGGAAAAAATGCCCGCAAATCTTGCCGTCTATATCCATTGGCCTTGGTGCAAAAGCAAGTGCCCATATTGCGATTTTTTTAAAAAAGTTGAGAAAAATGTTGACCAACAGGCGGTTGTTCAAACATATCTTGAGGCCTTAAAAAATTATCATCAGCTTTTGCCCGAGCGCAAAATTGGCTCTGTCTTTTTCGGGGGCGGCACGCCGTCGTTAATAGAGCCCAAGTATGTGGCGCTGATTTTAGAAACAATCGGCAATCTTTGGGGCTATGCAGAGAAGCCCGAAATTAGTTTGGAGGCCAACCCAAACACGGAATATCCTGATATGTTTTCAGCCCTTCATAACGCGGGTATCAACAGGCTTTCCTTGGGCGTGCAAGCTCTTAATGACCCTGATTTACGTGCTTTGGGGCGGACGCATAACTTGAAGCAGGCGATGCACGCGATTGAAAATGTTCTGAAAAACTTTGATAACCACTCCATGGATTTGATTTATGCACGCCCAAACCAAACACCCGAGGCTTGGGCGCAAGAGCTTGAACAAGCCGTTCAGCTTGGGTTTAAGCATTTATCGCTTTATCAGCTGACCATTGAGGAAAACACGCCTTTTGCCAAGCGCAAGCTCCCCCTCCCCGACGATGAAACCGCCGCCCTGATGTATCAGGCGACAAACACCCTGACGGAAAGCTTTGGTTACCCTTTTTACGAGGTTTCAAACTATGCCCCGACAGCGTACGAATCGGCGCATAATAAGGTTTATTGGCAAGGTGGCGATTATATCGGGATTGGGCAATCGGCGCATGGGCGCTTAAAACATCTGGGGCGGTTTTATGCGCTTCAATATGGATTTAAAGCGGAAGAACTCTCCGCCTTTGAACGCGCGGAAGAGCTTGTTATAACGGGGTTGAGGCTTCGTCAAGGTCTTGATAAAAAACGTTTTCATGACATCACAGGCTTAAAACTTGAAGAAGTGCTTGATTTAAACAGGCTCAACAGCTTGAAAAATGAAGGCTTTTTAGAGGAAACAGACACCGCCTTACGCGCCACTTCCAAAGGCTTTTTGGTTCTTAATTATCTCACGAAAGAGCTTGTGCGTTCAAATTTATGAAAAAAGGTGTTGCAATTTTGAAAAAGGTGTGGTAAAAGCGCGCTACAAATGTGGTTTTTATACATAGCGCCTTGGTTTGAAGCTCTTCAACCTAAAGTGCTGTGGTAAAGACCTTGTGTTTACCCGTCTTGACCATCAAGACATTTGAGAAAAGAAAGGAATATACCATGAAACACGGCGATCAACATAGACGCTTTAATATGCCGAAAAGCCAACGCAGAGCTTTGTTCTCTAACTTAACAAATGCTTTGCTGACGCATGAACAAATCAGCACAACTTTAACCCGTGCAAAAGAGCTCCGCACTTTTGCTGACGGTATGATCACTTATGCCAAAAAAGGCGATCTGAACAGCCGTCGCTTGGCTCTTGCCTTTTTACGCGATAATGAAGTTGTTTCCAAGCTTTTCTCCACTTTGGCAGAACGCTATAAAGACCGCAAAGGCGGTTATACACGCGTTGTGAAAGCCGGTTTTAGATACGGCGATTGCGCTCCGATGGCCATTATTGAGCTTGTTGACCGTGATGTCAACGTGAAAGGCGCTAAAGATTTGGCTCGCGTTGCTGCTGAAAAGGCTGCCGCCGCTGCCGCAGAAGCTGCTTTAGAGGCTCCTGCTGAAGAAGTGAAAGCTGAGAAAAAAGCTTCTAAAGAAGAAACTCAATCGGAAAAAGCAGAGAAAAAGGCAACAAAAACTAAAAAAGCGAAAGCTGAATAATTTTATTGCTAAGTCTTTATTGTTCCAACTTTAACACGGTACTTTCAGTGCCGTGTTTTTTTGTAAGCGAATCGATGATTTCTTTGTGCCCTTTTTTACTTGAAAGCAGATTTTTGAGCGGTTTGTAAACTTAATTTTCTGAATTTTGAAAAGAATCTGATTTTTGAATTCTTTTTTGTTGCGAAACGGGTAAATTAATTTTAAATTGAATGCTGTGTTTTCCAAAGGAGATTGTTATGAAAAAATTTTGCCTTTTTCTTTTTACTCTCATTTTCAGCCCTTTTGCGCTTTCGGCACAAGAAAGCGGGTTTCCGGATGTTGTTTCCCAAAGCACCGATTGGGAAGTTTCCATGAAAAGCGATACAACCATCCGCGCTGTTAATCAAAAATATGAGGTGGAGCTCTTGTTTAATATTTCCGATTTGTTGCCAAGCTCGCCGCAATGCGTTTCCAACAAGCGTATTAAAGATATTAAATTTACGCTCAATATCTATAAAACCGCCCAAAAAGGCGATTATGACTGGGCGAAATCGTTTGAGCAAACACGTATCCGCTTTTCAGGACGCGGTAAAACCGAAGAACGTAAGCCGTATGGCTCAAATTTAGTGAAAAACAACATCAAAGTACCCGTGGGCGAAACCGTGAATGTCGGCACACTGCAATACTTAAGCCCTTATACCTGCGCCGACATCTGGAACGCCACTTTTTATGTTACTGATATGAAAGCCGGCGGCAGAAGTTTGTTGCCTGCACTTGAATTTAAAATCATTCACGCAGAAGATAAATAAAATTTAAAGAATTTGTATTTATAATACGTTTCCAAAGAAAGGAAAAAATGATGACAAAATTTGCTGTTGTCGGTGCCATGGATAATACGGGACGCGAGTTGCTTTCCCTTTTAAGTGAAAACGGCGTTGCCGCCTCTGATGTTTTTGCGCTTGAGCCCAAAAGCCCGATGGGGAATATGGTTTCATACGGCGAAGATGATGAATTAGACGTCTATGCTCCGGAAGAATTTGACTTTTCTCAAACTGAATGCGTGTTTTTTGCAACTGAAGCTGATGTTGCGAAAAAGTATATTTCCAAAGCCGCCGCTTCCTCCAATGTGGTTATTGATATGAGCGCTGCCACATTTTCAGATTCTGGCGTGCCAATGGTTGTTGCTGGGCTAAATAATCAGGCTGCCAAAGGCGCAAAGGTGATTGCCGTGCCCTCGGCGCTTACCACACAGGTTTTGCTTCCGCTTGCCAAGGTGAATGCGCAATTTCCGATTGTGCGACTTGTGATTTCGGCTTATGCCTCCACTTCCGTTTACGGCAAGCCCGCCATGGATGAACTTTTTAATCAGACACGTAAGATTTTTATGAATGCAACGCTTGCCGATGATGAAAATGTGTTTCACAAGCAAATTGCTTTTAATGTGTTGCCGCAAGTGGGCAAATTTATCGGTGAAGATACCGATTTTGAGTGGGCGTTTAACGCGGAAATTAAAAAGGTTTTGGGCGGTAATTTGAAAGTGCATGCCAACGCGGCTTTTGTCCCGGCGTTTATCGGCTTGGGTGCGTTTGTAAATGTGGAATGCGCCACTGAAACAGATATTGACGCCGCGCGCAAGTTGATGTCGGAAACAGACGGCGTGGTTGTTTTTGACAAGCAAGTTGATGCCGGATATGTCAGTCTTAATGATGTGCAAGGCGAAGATGCTGTTTACATCAGCCGTTTACGGCAGGATCTTTCCACCGAAAACGGTTTTAGTTTTTGGTGCGTGGCAGATAATTTGCGCGCCACAACGGCTCAAAATGCTTTTAAGGTTATGAAACTTCTCTTTACAAAATAAGGATTGTAACGATGCTTCAATATTTCAGGTTTTGTCTTTTAGCGCTGTTTTTGATAAGTATGCCGGCATTGGCTGCCCAAACCACCGAAGACGCAAAGTTTGTTGAATTTTCCAAGGGCTTGAGCGATCTTGAAAATAAGCTGAAAGATAATTCTTTTAACCTTTCAGGGCTTGAGGAAAATACTTCTTATCTTTATGATGTTTCCAACCAACTTGCCGCTTCCAAGCAAGAAAATGAACGCCGCGCCCGCAGTCTGCAAAAACAACTCGATGCTATGGGCGAAGAACCGAAAGACGGCACAAAAGAATTACCGATTATTGCACAAAAACGTAAAGAACTTTCTGATGAACTTGCTCTTGTGCGCAGCCGTATAGCTGAGGCTGACGTATTGCAGGTGCGTATTGATGATTTGAATTTGGCATTTATTAATGCGCGCAATCAAAATGTTTTGGGTAAACTTTTACTCCGGCAGGAAATATATATTCAGCCCTCCACTTTTCTGACAGGGCTTAAAGCCTTAATTGCCTTTATATGGGATATCGCAAAATCGCCCCTTGTGTGGTTTAGGACTCTTGATACTGAAACTCAAAACCATGTTTTAAATTATATTTTGCCTGCACTCTTCCTTTTGATTGGCACGTTTTGGATTGGGTTTATGCTGCGGCGGCTTATTATGCGTGCATTCGGGTATCGCTCTGACATTGATAACCCGCGCTATGGTCAAAAGATTTTGGCGGCTATTGCCGTTGCGATTGGGTATGGCGTTATCCCTTCCACAATCATCGGTGGCTTTTTGGCCACAATCATCGGGTCACAGATTTTTGAGGGCACTTTCTTTGGGACAGTTGTGACCAGTACGCTTTATTATCTTCTGTACGTTTTTCTTGCCAAAGCGCTTGCTCGCGTGACCTTTGCGCCTTATAATGAAAGGTGGCGTCTGATTAATGTAAAAACACCCAAAGCCATCGGTATTGTGTATGCGCTCTATATTGCCATTGTGATGATTGGCGCAATTTCGCTCTTGGAGCACATTGCACTTTCAGAGGGTTACTCCACCATTTTAACAAACTTTTTGGTCATGATTGCTTGTGCGGTTAAGGCGTTTTCCGTGGCACTCCTGATTACGCGCATTTTTGCGGAAAATGAAACTGAACAATCCGTTGATAATGCGACAGAAAGCACCTCCGCTAATGCGGAAGATGATGATGACGATGATGGGCATTTCAGTACATCATTTAAAGTTATTTTCCTGACTTTCTTTGTTGCTTTTATTACGTTTTCACTCTCTTTGTTCGGCTACATTTGGCTTGCTTCCTTTATTTTGAACCGAATTGTTTCAACCGCTGTTTTGCTTGGGCTTTTGATTATTGTTAATAAACTTTCAGCAGAACTTTTGAAACGATTGTTGCTCATGGGCTTTTGGAGCAAAACTTTCAGACTGCGGCGCAAGCTTTTAAGAAAAATTAACTTCGGGCTAAACTTATTTTTGACACCGCTTATCAGTCTGCTTTTTATTTTCGCGCTCTTAAATATTTGGGGATTTTCGGGAACATTCATTCTGCACATTGCCCGCAAACTGCTCTTCGGCTTTAAAGTTGGCGGTGTAACAATTTCTTTGATCGCTATTGTTTTTGGCGTGGTGGTCTTTTTCGGTTCGCTTGCTTTGGTGAAATATCTGAAGAATCGGCTGACGGTTAATGTCTTTTCACAGCTTGATATTGATGATGGCATTAAGCATTCGCTCTCATCAGGGGTCAGCTTTGTCGGGTTTATCCTTTCCTCGCTGTTGGCTATTGTGGTGATGGGCGGCGATCTCACAAGCCTTGCGGTTATTGCCGGTGCGCTCTCGGTTGGTATCGGTTTCGGGTTGCAAAACATCATTAATAACTTTGTTTCGGGTATTATCATCTTGTTTGAACGCCCCTTTAAAATTGGCGATTGGGTCATCTTAAACGGTGAAGAAGGGCAAATTAAACAAATCAATATCCGCTCCACGGAGCTTGAAACGTTTAACAAAACAAGCGTTATTATCCCGAACGCCACTTTGATTTCCTCGTCCATGAAAAATTTGACGCATGGCAACAACTGGACACGTCAATCCGTTAAGGTTGGCGTGGCGTATGGCACAGATGTTAATAAAGTGACGGAAATTTTGCTTGAATGTGCGCGCAACAATAAAAAAGTTTTGAAAGTGCCCGCACCTTATGTTTTGTTCCAAGACTTCGGTGCTAGTTCGCTTGATTTCGAATTGCGTTGTTATTCCAACAACATTTGGTCAGGTTGGGTTTTGCCAAGCGAGTTGCGTTATGAAATCAACCGCCGCTTTGAAGAAGAAGGCATTGAAATTCCGTTTCAGCAAATTGTGCTTCATAATGGCGATCAACCTGCTGAGCCTGAAGTTCAAAAGTCAAGCAAATCTAAGACAAAATAACTTTGCTTTGGCGCTTTTGAGAACCAACCTTGATAAGCTTTTGCAAGGCGCTTGCCGTTTTTGTAAAATCTTCTTCCGTTTGGGCATGAACGAAAGCTAAAGGTGTTTTGGCATCTAGCTTATCGCCAATGTGGCAAAACGCGCTCAACCCCGTTGCGTAATCAAGCTTTTGATCCGGATGTGTGCGACCGCCTTTTAAGCCTACCAATAGCATGCCGATTTCGCGAATGTCCATTTCTTCCACAAAACCTTCTTTCTTGGCAAAAACAGGGCGCACAATTTTGGCTTGGGGCAAATATTTTTCAGGCTTCTCAATAAAATCAGATGCACCGCCCAACGCCCTCACCATTTGTGCAAATTTTTCAAGCGCCGCACCGCTTTTGATGGCTTTTTCGACATTCGCCGCCGCCTCATTTTTCGTTTTATAAAGTTTGGCGCTTACAAGCAGATTGACCGCTAATGACCGCGTGACTTCATCTAAACGATGTTCCGGCGTTTCGCCTTTTAAGTAAGCCAAAGCCTCGCGCACTTCTATGGCGTTGCCGACAGAATTGCCCAAAACTTCATTCATGTCCGTAATGAGCGCCGTGGTTTTTGTTCCTGCGTCATTTGCCGTTTCCTCAATTGTTTTTGCAAGCGCTTTGGCGTGTTTTAAATCAGGCATAAAAGCACCTTTGCCGCATTTGAGATCCATGACCAGATATTCAAGACCGGCCGCTAACTTTTTGGAAAGAATGGAGGCCGTAATCAGCGGGATTGATTCTACCGTGCCACAAACATCGCGCAGGGCATAAAGTTTTTTATCCGCAGGAGCTAAATTTGCCGTCTGCCCGACAATGGCGCAACCTACTTCTTTGACCGTTTTTTGAAATGTTTTGTTATCCGCTAAGGTTTGGTAGCCCTTGATAGAATCGAGCTTATCTATGGTGCCGCCCGTATGTCCGAGCCCTTTGCCCGCAATCATCGGGACATAGCCACCGCATACCGCCAAGATCGGTGCCAACATCAAACTTACTTTATCGCCCACGCCACCGGTGGAGTGTTTATCAATGACTGGACCGTTCAAGTGCCATTTTAAGACATCGCCCGAATCACGCATGGCTAAGGTAAGTGCCACCGTTTCCGCCTTGTTTAAGCCGTTTAAAAAAATTGCCATTGTTAAGGCAGAAGCTTGACAATCAGCAATGGAAGCATCGGCAACGCCTTTGATAAAAAAACGAATTTCATCCGCTGTTAATGTTTTTTTATCGCGTTTTTGACGAATAATCTCCTGCGGAAACATCTTATAACTCCTCTAAATAAGCATGTAATAAGGCGACTAATGTTTGGGAAGCTTTTTGAGCCATTTCAAGCGTTTCGGCATGCGAGGGCGCCGTTTTTTGCAAGCCCGCCGCCATGTTGGTGATAACCGATAGCCCCGTCACAGGCATAGATAAATATGCCGCCGTGATAACCTCCGTTACCGTGGACATCCCGACCATGTCAGCCCCCAAGCGTCTGAATGCTCGAACTTCCGAGGGCGTCTCAAAATTTGGTCCTAAAACCATCATGTAAACCCCCTCTCTTAATTTCAGCCCCATACGCGCCCCTATTTTCTTGAGTTTTTTCCGCTCAGAGACGTCATAAACATTATTCATGCTCGGGAAGCGCGGTCCCAAAGAATCATTATTAACGCCGATTAACGGATTTTTGCCGCTTAAATTGATGTGGTCTTTGATAATAACCACACTGCCGGCTTTTATCTTGGGGTTAAGCGAGCCCGCAGCATTTGTGACAACAAGCCTCTTGATACCGACAGCGGCAAAAGCACTTAAAAGATCTTTAATCAGCTCCGGTTGGTGCCCTTCATAAAGATGATAACGCCCTTCCATTAAAAGTACGTCTTTACCGCCGACACGCCCGAGCGTTAGTTGCCCCGCATGACCACTCACATTAATCTTCGGGAAGCCTAAATTTTCATAAGAAATTTTTTGGGCATGCTCAATATTCTGTGCTAAGGCACCCAAACCGGAGCCCAAAATAATCAGCGTTTCGGGCTTGTGATTTTTTAAAAAAGATTTCAGGTTTTGAACATATTTTTTGATCATTTCTTCAGTCCCTTTTCCGCGAAAGACATCGGCAAAAGCTCCGTAAGCGTGCAAGATTTTTGAACACCTTTCAAATTTGCCAAATGGATTTTTGTTTTTGAATCCGAAAACTCAGCCAAGCGTTGCAAGCATGCCCCACAAGGGGTGATTAGTGTTTGAGAATCCGCCACAATCACAATCTCTTTTATCAGGCGGCAAGCATCGGCGTTCATACTTGCAACAGCGCCCGCTTCGGCACAAGTTCCGCAAGGAAATGAAACGTTTTCAACATTACAGCCTGTATAAATTTTGCCGTTTGTGCCCTTTAGCGCCGCGCCAACCGCAAACTTGGAATATGGCGCATAAGCCTTTTGACGCACCTCAAGTGCCGCCGTGAAAAGTTGTTCAAGGGTTGTCATTTTAACTTCCTTTCAAAAACTTGTTGATTTATACTTTGAATATTATAAAATAATCTTGTGTTTGGCAAAGACTTTTTGCGTTTGTTACAGGAGAATTATCAGGGTGTTTAAAAAAATATTTCTCACATTTGCGGTGCTTGCTGTTTTGGCGTCGGTTGGTGTTTCGTTTTACGTTTCAACGATTGATTGGAATTTACACAAAGATAAAATTGCTTTGCAGTTTGAACAAATTACAGGTAAAAAAATTGTCTTTAACGGGCCTGTTTCACTTGACTTTTTCCCAAAACCGACACTTACGGCGCAAGATATTAAAATTTTTAATCCTAAACAGGCGCAAGATCAAACACCCCTTGCCTCTATTGAAGAGTTGGTCAGCGATTTAAGTCTGCTTGAGCTTTTGAAAGGCTCTTTTGAAGTTAACAAAATGGTGCTGCGTAAACCAAAGATTTTGATTGAGTTTTCAAAGGACGGAAAATTTAATTGGCAACCTGAAAAAAATGTGGGCGATGATGACTTTGCCCCTGCTTTTAATGTGGCCTTTAACAGCATTATGCTTGATGATGCCGTTATCCATATTGTGAACCCAGCTCTGGAAGCTGATATAACTATGGAAAAAGTGAATGCAGAGATTTCTGCCCAAAGCCTTAACGGACCGTATCGGATTGACGGCAATTTTGTGAAAGATGATAACCCTGCCGGTTTTGCTTTGAACATTGGCAACATTACCGAAAGTTTTGCCACCTCCGTTAATTTGGCCATTACGCACCCGACAAGCTCGTCGTATGCCCGCTTTGATGGCTCCGTGCAAGTGAGCACCAATGAAATTAAGGGTAACTTTACGATGGAATCAAAAAATCCGTCTTTGTTTATTAATGATTTGGCTAATCAGCTTATTCTGCCGGAAGAATATAATTATCCGTTGGAAAGCTCCGTGGAACTTAATATTAACAATCAGCAGATCGGGTTATCAAGCTTTATTATTAAATACGGCGATAAAACAGCCGGTGCCGGCAATATTTTAATTCCGCTGATAAAACCCGCTAATAAAAATGAAAAAAGAGTTATTAACATTCAGTTTGATATGACAAATTTGGATCTTGATCCGATTGCCGGTATGATTATGGAACAATTAAAACTTTATGACAACGGCAAATTGTACCACCCTTATTTGGATTATGATATTGTGGCTGATATTCGCGCCGTTAAAGCTGTTTATCGGGGTGAAAATCTGCGTAATCTTAATTTGAGCGCTCAATATATAAATGATATTTTGACCATCAAAGACTTTAACGCTTTGCTCCCGGGCGATACAGAAACCACCATCACCGGTGATGTTTTTGAAAATGATGAAGTTCTTTCTTACAAATTCCAAGTGCAAACTTTTTCACAAGATTTTCTTGCCTTGTTAACTTGGCTCGGGCTTAAACCGGAAACATACGCGCCTTCCACATTTAAAAACGCTTCCACTCAATTTGATCTGTCAGGTAACCTTAATCAAATCAGGGTACAGCCTTATCTTATCAACGTTGATAAATCTGCCCTGCAAGGTTTGTTAGGGATTGTAAGGAAACCGGAACTGCGCTATTTTATTGCGGTGCAAGCTGATAATATCAACTTGGATAACTACTTACCGCAACTTACCGAAGAAGAACAAGCTTTGCCTTTTACGCAAAAGCTTAATGCGCTTCTTAATAAGCTATCTTTCTTAAATGACCTCACTGTGCATTTTGACGGAAAGCTCAACTTTGGTATTTACAATAAAACACCGTTTGAAAATTTAAATTTTGTCTTTGATGCTCAAAAGGGCGCTATTAATCTTACCAAATTGACCATTGATAACATTTTGTCTTCTTCTTTAAACGCTCAAGCGGAAATTTCCGGTCTGGGCACAGTGCCGAATTTTAAGGATTTGAAATTTAATCTTTCAAGCCAAGATTTTTCAGCGCTTTTACCGCTTGTTGAAAGCACTTTGCCTCGTTGGCCTCTTATTTATAAAGCCAAAACACTCAATGCGGAAGGTACATTAAATGGAACCTTTGAACAGGCCAATGTTGATACAAAATTTAATCTTGATGAGCATCATGTTATTTATACCGGCTCGCTTACTGATGCCGAGACATTTGGCTTTAACGGCAGCTTAGAACTTAAGACCCCTGATTTTACAAGTTTTGTTAAAGACTTGGGGTATGATTATAAGCCGCAAAATACGGCTATCAACATTTTTACCCTAAAAGGCAATGTTTCGGGGAATAGCCAAAACTGGCGTTTGGATAATATGGAAACTTTTGTGGGGTCTAGCCGCTTTACGGGCATTGTTAATGTTGACCGTATGGCAGAACGTCCCTCTATTATGACGGATTTAAGCATTAATAATTTTGACTTCTCGCGCTTCTTTTATAATATCAATCAGCCCAAAGGCGTTGTTTTGAAACGAGGCACCACAAATGATACCCTGTTTTTGGAAAGACCGCTCTTTAATGCCACGGCACATGACTTTGATTTTTTCAAAACTTTTGATTTGGAAGCCAATTTGACCATGGATACCTTAAGCTTTGGGCAGACTGATTTTCAAAATGTCCGAACAAATCTGAGAATTAAGGATAATGCTATTCATGTGGCTGATTTTACAGCTGATTATCATCAGGCACCTGTCAAGCTCCAATTTGATCTTGATTTGACTGAAACACCTCGGATTAAGGGACAGGCTGATATTCAGAATTATGATTTGGATAATGTCGGCGGCAGTCGTTATCGGGTTTCGGGCAAGCTTTCCGCAAATGCGGAATTTGATGCACCTGCCGCTTCAGAAGCTGATTTTGTTTCCGGCTTAAATGGCAACTTAAAAATGACGCTTGATCAGCCAACCTTTACTGGGTGGAACCTTTCTGATATTGAAACGGACTTAACCTCCCGCATTTATTCCGATAATTTATTTGATATGTTGCGCGAAAAACTGACAACCGGTCAAACTTCCTTTTCACAAATAAATGCTGATCTGACTTTTGAAAACGGCAATTACAGATTGAACAGCTTGGCTATGGATTCCGCAGAGGCTACCGTTGAAGCCACTGGCTCCGGCGTTATTTCAAATTGGGATATTTTGGCAGACTTTAAATTAACACTTAAAAATTTGAGCGATAGAATTGTTCCGATTTTGTTTAAATGGACCGGCACGCTTTCTATGCCTAATATGATTATTGAAGCGGATGCCCTTAAAGAAAAATATGATTCTCATTGGGCAAATATCGAACGGCAAAAACAAGAAGCCGAAAATGCTCGAATTAACGCGTTAAATGAAAAAATGGACTTGGCGCAACAAGATGTGAAGCGTTTGAAAACAGAGATTGTTGAAAATGTGATGCCTTTAATTGAAAAATACAAACCGCTCAGCCTGACATCTCAAATCAGAGACAGATACAATGTCGAGCAAATGCAGCTTGTGGATATGAATAATAGACTCGAGATTATGCTTCATAAACCTGACCAGGAGTTTGATGATCAGGATATTATTGAAATTAATGCCTTTGTAGAAAACACCGAACCGCAAATTCAGACCATTAAGCAAGCTATTCTTGATATTTATGCCTATGATTTGAAAACGGCTACCGCGCAAAGTTATAAAAAAATTATGGATATTGTGAACAATGTGCAAACAAAATCCGTGAACTATAAAACAACGCTTAATGCCTATGTTATCCGCTTGAAACAATTGGAATCCGCCGTTGATTTGGATAATGATCCGTTGGCACAAGATTTTCTTCATAAAATTGAGGCCGCCATTTCACAAGTCAATCAACTCCATACCGATGCCGAAAATGTTAAAAATATTGCGGAACAAAGTACCGATGTGGCGGTTTTGGAAAAACAAAAAGAAAAAATGGCTGACATTTTAACGCAGACTCAAGAACGACTTCAAATTTTAACAACACAGCTTGAGAACTTGTTTGCCTATGTCAAAAAACTTGTTTATGTTGAAGAATATGGCGAAGTTGTTCCGACAGACGGCGAACAACCTAAAATTAAAGAACGAATCCAAATTATTGAATCAGATAAGGAACCAATGAGTGTTCCTACTCCGGAAGCGGTGGAGCCTAAACCGGAAGTTGCTTTGCTCTCACAAGCAAATGAAAGTGCAGATCAGCCAGTTACAGAAAATGAAAATATTATTTCTTACCGTTCACAAAGCGTTCCGACAGGGAATATTCAGAAACAAGGCTCAAGCTCTGTCTTGGAGGAAAAAGCCGCTGAGAAACCTCGGCTTTTACGCCCGACAGCCCGAAAAACTCTTATCTCCGGAGGCACAATTAAGAAAAAATAATTTTCTATAAAACGTTATGTAAAATTCATTTGATTAAACTTGTTTTAACTAAAAAGTAGTATATATTTTCGGTATAAGGTTAACATTATTATTTGGAGTTTTTTATATGTTTCAAAAACCAGAGGTTTGTATTTTACCGGTTGCGGGTTTATCTACACGCAATTTGCCGGCAACGAAAGTTTTGCATAAAGGCTTTTTAACGCTTAATAATCTGCCGATTATACAATATGCCGTTGAATGTTGCCGCGAGATCGGGATTAAGGAAATTATCTTTATTTACAGCGATCAATCATGTAAGCATTTGTTTGAAAAATATTTTGCACCCTATCCTTGGTTGGAAGAACATCTGCAAAAGAAAGGCAAGCATGAATTATTGCAATCTATGTTAAACATCATTCCGAAAGATATGAAATTTTCCTTTGCCGAGCAAAAAGAACCTTTGGGTAATGGGCATGCTATTCTGATGGCAAAAGAGATTGTCGGCAAGCGCGATTTTATTGTGATGTGGCCTGATGATGTTTATATCAATTTTCACGGTGAAGGCATTTTAAAACAACTTTGTGATGTGTATAAAGAAACCGGCGGTATGGTGGAAAATATTATGGAATTTCCGCGCGAACAAATGGTGCGCTATGGCGCGCTTATTGGTGCCGTGCGCGATGGTCGCACCGTTCAGGCGCAGGGCTTGGTTGAAAAACCCAAGCTTGAAGAAGTGCCCTCTAATTATGCCAGTATGGGTCCTTACATTCTGCCCAATGTGATTATGGATATTTTGCCGGAAGTTCAAAAAGGGTCCAATGGCGAAATTAACCTCACTGATGCCATGAATTTGGCGGCTCAACGCGGCGTTCCGCTCACAGGTGTTTTGTGTAGTGCTATCCGTTTGGATTGCGGCACCAATGAAGATCTTGCAAAATCTAATTTGCGTTTGACATTGATGCAAGACGAAAAAATGCGCGCTTATGCCAAAGAACTTTTAGACACTATTTTGGTTTAATAGCCACCCTGTTTTGCCATAAGCTTATCTACAAGCGCGGAAACGTTTTGGCGGAATAAAATGATATCCAAGGCTTGAGCGTCTTCCGCGCTTAATTCGTGGTTTATTTTAACCGTTTCATAAAAATTATGCGCTATTTGAAAATGTTTCAAAGCTGACGAAAAATCCCCCTCTTTATAAGATTTTAATGATAAAAACTTGTGCGCATTTGCGCTTTGGAAAGGCGTTTCTGCCTCATATTGCAAAACATTTTCAAAGGCATCAAAAGCCTCTTTTTCCTTAAGCTCCCGCAAATAAAAATTGCCAAGCAAATTCCACGCCACAACATTTGAGGGCGAAAATTTCAGCGCCAAAGATAATGGTTTATATGCCAGAGCATCTTCTTCAAAATGTGCAAAAATACTATAAATACAAGCCAACTGCGCCACTTGGTCATAAAGCGTGCTTTTTAATGTGGGCTGTGCTTCAGTATCAGCAATCTTCGTGATTTTCTTAGCTTTATCATGCAGAAACTCCAAGACCGACGAAACATCACCATTGGCAACAGACTTTAATATTTTTTTAGATTTTTCTTCTGAATTTTCCTGATCTTTATGAAGTTGAGCAATGAAATCCTCAAAGGCGGCAACCGTTTCTAAGGGCTCATCTTCGCTCATAAATGCAAAGCGAGATTTTAAAATTTGCGCAATTTTTGTTGCGGGCACGTCGCGCGAAATGAGATCTAAAATCAGGGCAAAAAGAGTCGCATACTCCCCGCTTTTCTCATTAAACGCAAAGTCCTTGATGCTATCCATCATATTTTCAGATTGCTTAATGGTTTTTTCGCGCTTTTTCCGGTTTTCTTCCGCTTCTAAGGCTTTTTTTCTTTTTTCTTCCTCAATCTCGGCGCGCTTTTTTTGATATGAATCAAGCTCGCGCTTAAGCTCGTCTTCCAGATTTTTATAATCGGGAGGTATTTTCCTGACAGGTTCTTCTTGATGATCTTTTCCCTTTATCCATGAGAAAAAGCTTGTTAAAATTACAAAAAGGGTAAACGGCATTAACATCAAAATTGCAAGTAAAAGATGCAAATTTTGCGGGTTTAACAAAAAATTTTCCACGATGTTGATAATGTTCATCTTTTGCCCTTTCCCATATGATTTAAACGTTTTTTCTTCATCTCTTTGCATTGTTTTTGAATGCGCTTTTCAATATCTTTATCATTAATTTTTTTAACCTGCCGTTGCAAGCTTTTTAAGTAAGTTGCTTTTTTTCTGTTATTTCCTGTCTCTGCACAAAGTGCCAACAATTGACTTAAAATTTGACATTCCAGAACAGCTTGTTTATTCTTTCTTGCCACTTTTAAGGCTTCGCTCAGAGATTTTTCTGCTGCTTCAAAATTTTGCACAAGACGCTCTTCAACACCTTTTAAGGCTTTGATTTTTGCTATGCCTGTTTTAATGTTTTTTTGTTCATAAATGTTCTTGGCATGCGCCGTATACAAATATGCAGCGTCTTCCATGCCCGCCATTCTGAAAACTTCACACAGCAAAAGCGCTGTTTCT
Organism: uncultured Alphaproteobacteria bacterium; assembly: GCA_947630965.1. GTDB lineage: Bacteria > Pseudomonadota > Alphaproteobacteria > RF32 > CAG-239 > CANPYS01. The sequence continues at coordinate 33,335 of CANRJO010000001.1, read as the reverse complement.
GCCTCTTCTTCAACAAAATTGTTTTTATGAAACCAATCTGCCGCAGATTGTGCCTTTTCCGCCGCTTTTTTGAGATCGCCACCATACATGGCGCGTGCGGCTTCAAAAATTTTTTTCAAATTTTTTTCAAAAGCCGTCAGTTTAAGTGCCGGAATTTTTTGAAGCGCTTTTTCAAGCTTATGAACGGCACCGCTTTTGTAAAAATACCACGCTGCCAAAAATTGCCCCGCTTTTCCGGATGTTTTTTCAGGTATTATGTATTTGCCTTTGAAGGCTTGATATAAAGCTTTATTTTTTGTTTTTAAATAAGCCGAGATTTCTTTATTTTCAGCATTATGTATGTCGGCTAAAAGTTTTTTTCTTGTTGAACGCGGCGCCTTAAAGATTATATCCGCAATTTGCTCAAAGAGATAATTTGAAAAAAACTCCGCACTCTGCCCCTTTTCTTTTAACTTTAAAATGACGGATTGGCGCAATTTTTTTCTTAAACGTCTATACACGCTCAAGGCTTTGCCCAAGACAAAAGCCATGACTGCCAACCATAAAAAAATGATAAAATATTTCATTGTCATTTACTCTAAATTTATCTTTGGAAATTATTATGATAAAAAATATAAATAATTGCAAAGGGATTCTTGAAAATGTCTATTACAAAATTATCGCCTAAACAACTTTATAAAAAATGCGATACTTCCAAGTTTGACTTTAACTCTACCGCTGATTTGGAAGAACGTTTGTCGGCACTCGGGCAAGACCGCGCCATCAGCGCCGTAGAGTTGGGCATTAACATTAAATCCAAAGGGTATAATTTGTTTTGTTTCGGCCCGGAAGGTACAGGGAAAATCAGCCTTGTTAAGCGCATTTTGGAAAAAGAGGCCAAACTTCGCAAAACGCCCGATGATTGGGCCTATGTTTATAATTTTGAAGAACCTCATAAGCCGATTGCCATAAATTTTGCTGCTGGCACCGCCACCGATTTTTCCAAAGATATTGATGAGCTGATTGAAAATTTGAGTTCCGCTCTGCCGGAAGTGATGGATAGCGAGGAATATAAGACAACCCTTGAAATTATTAACCAAAAATACAAAAGCAAAAAAGATGACTATATCAAAATTTTGCAAAAGAAAGCCAAAGGGAAAAGCGTTTCATTGCTGCACATGCCTGTCGGGCTTGTCGTGGCACCCATTAAAGACGGCGAAGTTTTAAGTCCTGAAGCTTTTGATCAGCTCTCAGAAAAAGAAAAGCAAAAAATTAATGCCGATCTTTCTTTGATGCAAGCTGAAATTGAAAGCACGGCGCAAAAGATGCCCCGTTGGGAAGAACAACAACGTGAAGAAACCGAAAATCTGCGCAAAAAACTTGCTAAAAATATTATTTGTGCGCCGATTGATGAACTCCGCAAAAAATATAAATCTTATCGACAAGCATGTGAATTTTTAAAATCCATTCAAAAAAATATTTTGGATTCGATTGATGACTTTATGCCGCAAACCTCTGAAAATGCCACTACACCCTCTGAAGATGATCCTTTAAGCCTGCTTTTGAGCCGTATGAATAAAAATGAAGAGGACAAGTGGGCAAAATTCAAGGTCAACGTGGTGGTGAAAAATGTGCCTGATTCCGGCGCGCCGATTGTTTTGCTTGATCATCCGACACAAGGTAATCTGGTGGGTAAGGTGGAGCGCATTCAACAGTACGGCGCCTTACTCACAGACTTTACCCTTATTAAAGCCGGCGCTTTACATCAGGCTAACGGCGGGTTCCTTTTGATTGATGCCCGTAAGCTTTTGTTGCAACCGTTCTCTTGGGATTCATTAAAACGGGCGCTTGCTTCAAAATCTATTAAAATTGAAACACCCGGCGATGAAACCACCTTTACAACCATTTCTTTGGATCCTGAACCAATCCCCTTAGATGTAAAAGTTATTTTGACCGGTGATGAAGATCTTTATGAGCTTCTGTCCGAAAAAGATCCGGACTTTTCGGATTATTTCAAAGTGGAAGCCGATTTTGGCACCGTCATGGACAGAACACCTGAAAATGAGTTGGAATATGCCAAGCTTATCGGCTCGCTTTCTAAAAAGAAAAATCTGCGCTCGCTTAATAAGCAAGCCGTTGCCAAAGTGATTGAATATGCCTCGCGTTTGGCAGATGATTCCGAAAAGCTTACCGCGCACATCACCTCTATTGGTGATCTGTTGCGTGAGGCAGATTATTGGGCAAGTAAATCTAATGCCAAGCAGATTGGGAAAAATCATATCATTCAGGCCATTGATGCTCAAATTTATCGCTCGGACCGTATCAATAAAGCTATGTTAGAGCAAATTGATAAAGGCACGATTTTAATGGACGTGAAAGGCGAGCGCGTGGGACAAATTAACGGTTTGGTCGTTTATAATTTTTCGCGCAATTCCTTTGGCAAGCCTGCACGTATTACAACGCAAGTTCGCATGGGCGGTGGCGAGTTTGTGGATATTGAACGTGAAATTGAAATGAGTGGTCCGATACACACCAAAGGCGTGTTGATTTTGCAAGCGCTCCTTTCCAACCGCTTTGCCAAGCGCCGGCCGCTTTCCCTTTCTGCTTCCATTGTGTTTGAGCAATCTTACGGTGGCGTGGACGGTGACAGCGCCTCTTCCACCGAGTATTATTGTTTGCTTTCCGCCATTTCTGAATTACCGATTAAGCAAAGCATTGCCGTGACGGGATCTATCAATCAGTTCGGCGAGGTTCAACCGATTGGCGGCGTGAATGAAAAAATTGAAGGTTTCTTTGAAGTCTGCAAGTATAACGGCTTAACTGGTAAACAAGGCGTCATTATTCCGCGCACCAATATCTCTAATCTGATGCTCAAAGAAGAAATTGTGGAAGCCGTTGAAAACAACATGTTCCACATCTGGGCGGTGGATACCGTTGATGACGGTATTGAAATTTTGACAGGCGTCAAGGCCGGTAAACCTGATAAAAACGGGCAATATCCGAAAGATTCCGTCAACAGGCTTGTTGCTGACAAGCTTGAAGATTATTATCGGGCTTATGTCCGCTTTGCGCAAGAAACGCACGGCGTGATGAGCGAATAATCAGCTGCCTAAATAATCATTAATGCGCTCGGTTAAATATTGGGTATAATCCTCGGGCGACTCGATTAAATATTGTGGGTTGGCTATTTTTTGGTAACCTAAAGTTTGCCCCTGTTCAATTTTAACAAGCACGATTGAAAGTGGCGCATTTAAGTTGTAGGCGCTGATGAAATCATATTCTTCATCGTCTTCATAATCTATCACAAAAAGGCTGTATTTGCCGTTATAATACCGGTTATAAATCTGCTCAGTTAAGGCTATTGTTTCCGGGCATTGATAACAAGCATCACCATTGTAGAATATATAAATGATGGATTTGTTTTCATTGCCGTCCTGTTCGGCAAAATATTCCTCTAAAGGCTCGGACGCCGGAACATTGCCTTCAAACGCCGGCTGCGCCCATACCGCTAAATATGCTGTGGCAACCAAAATGGCAACCAACATAAGCTGTTTCATGTTCTCCCCCTTTATGATTAAAGCGGGGAACAGGCAGCTTTCAACCATTTGGCTTCATTTTTATCCATATAAGGCGCTAAACAATGCCACACTCTTTGGTGATAATTGTTTAGTGCATCCCGTTCCCCGACGCTTAAGAGGTATGGATTAATGAGCGTTTTATCAATAGGAATTAAGGTTAGGTTCTCAAATTTCAAAAAGCCTTTTTGCTTGGCAGGCACACTATAAACCAAGTTTTCAATGCGGATGCCGTATTTGTTTTCCAAGTAATATCCCGGTTCAACCGATGTAACATAATCCGCCTTGATGTGCGATGTTGTTCTTACCTTCATGCCGAAAGGTCCTTCATGCACATTTAAGAAATGCCCCACGCCATGCCCTGTACCGTGGCTATAATCTTTGCCCTCTTGCCACAAAACAGAGCGTGCTAATGTATCAAGCGCCTGCCCTGACGTATTTTCAGGGAAAACCGCTGAAATAAGCCTCAAATGCGCTTTTAAAACCAGTGTGAAATCATTTATCATCTGTTTTGAGGGCTCGCCAATAGCAATTGTACGCGTCACATCGGTGGTGCCGTTTAAATATTGCCCGCCGCTATCTAAAAGCAACACCGAATTTTTCTTTAATGGTATATTGGTTTCTTCGGTCGGCTGATAATGCACAATGGCGGCGTGTGCCCCTGCAGCAGCAATGGTTGCAAAACTTTCCGATACAAACAACTTTCGGCTTGCACGAAATTCATGAAGTTTTTTAACCACATCAAGCTCGGAGACCTTCCCTTTTTGTTGATGAAGCCAATATAAAAATTTGGTCACCGCGATGCCATCTTCTAAATGCGCATCCCGATAACCTTTCAACTCCGTTTTGTTTTTTGAGGCTTTCATATCTAAAAGCGTATTAAAAAACAATCGTTTAAAATTTATACCTTGGACCATGTCTAGCATTTTCTGGGGCGTGGTATCAGCGTTATATAAAACGGTTTTGCCTTTATATTTTTCCAAGACTTTTGGAAGCGCTTTCATCGGCAATATTATGCCAAACCCCTTAACATCATCGGCAAAAAGCTGAATGCCGCCTTGGCGGTTTAACAAAGCGTAAGCTCTTAAAACGGGTGTATAGGGAAGCAAAACCGAACGCAAATTGCATAGCCACGAAACATCATCAGCCGCACAAATAAGCAAAGCATCCGCCCCTTGAAGCAAAGATTTTGCAACGGTTTCACATTTTTCCTTCGCGCTTAGTTGGGTATATTTTAGGGCGTGTTGATAAACTTTTGCAGGTGGCACAATCGTACAGGGCAAAATGTTTTCAACGGGTTTGAGGGTTATTTTGGGCGCATAAAAGTTGACATCTGAGACTGATATACACCATGGATTATAACAAAGCGTGCTAATTTTATATTTTACGCAAAGCACAACAACATCTACCGTAAAGCTTTTGCTTTCTATAACCGTTATTTTTTTTGGATCTGTTTCAAGACGCGCTTGAATGGCATAACGACCATCCACCAAAAGCCAAGCTTTTGAGGGCGTCACAAGAAGTATGCCCGCCGAGCCCGTAAAACCTGTGAGCTCTAAAATTTTGTTTTCAGATTCTAAAATATCCTGCCCCAAAAACATATTGTCATGCGTCACAAGAAAGGCTTTAATGGCGTTATCTTTGAGTTTCTTTTGAAATTCCTTTAAGGTCATCTTGTTTTCTCCATTAAAATAGCATGCCAATTATTTACATCATAAATTCTTAAAATTTTCATACCAAGCGGCTCATAAACTTCCGCCACCCATTCCACCTGATTATCCACAAAGCCTGATAAGACCGCCTTACCTCCCGCATTTAAGCATGCATACAAAGCCGGCGCCATTTCACGCAAGGGGCGCGCCAAAATGTTAGCAAGGATAAGATCATACGGCATGTTTTGCACCACTTGTTGTGTTTTAAAACCATCTCCGTGCGCCACTTTAATTTTGGCACCGTTTTTCTTAAAATTTTCCCTTGCTGAACGTGTGGCCTGCGAATCGATATCAACTGCCACAATCCTCGCTTTTTCCTTTTGCCAAAGCTTTTCTGCTGCCAACGCTAATATGCCCGAACCCGTGCCCATATCCAAAACCGCTTTCGGGATAAAGTTTTGAGAAAAAAGATCTTCCATGCTTTGCAAACACATTTGCGTGGTCGGGTGCGTGGAACCAAACGCTGAGGCGGCGTTTATGCTTAATAAAATTTTATTTGTTGTTGGTGGTGGCAATAAGGCGCTTGCAATGCAAAACATTTTTGTTTCCATCGGCTCAAAACCGCCCGTTGAAGGGTCTAGCCACTCTTCTTCCTTTAACTCTTCTATTGTAAAGCTTGGCAAAGTTAGCCCTTGCTTTGCGGCTTTTGCCTCAAAAGCTCTTTTGTTAAACCCTTTTTGGGCATAACAAACGTATTGTTCTTTGCCGTTTTCTTTGTAATCAATGCTAACAACCGCAAAATTTTGCTCCAAAAAAGCAATAATTTCTTCGGGCATATTTTTTGTGGGGATAAATTTAATTAAATTACATGTGTTTTTCATTTCGTTATCTTTTTGTTTACCAAATCAAGTTATAACATAGGTATGTTTTTGTTTAAACCTTTATCAAGAGATTATGTCCATGAAAAAAATTTCTTTACTTGCGACACTTTGTTTTTTAACAGCTTGCGTTTATGGCGGTGATATTAGACTTATGAAACCCAAAAATCAATTCTTTTCGTCATGGAAAGACCAAAAGGTTGATTATTATATTGATAGCGATGAATATTCAGGTTATCTGGTGGGCGTAGAGGAAGTTACATTTGATGATGTTGACCGCGGCATTGCCAAAACAACCCGCACCGGGGCATTGATGGTTTCAAGCAAAACAGATGTTTACAATACTTTGGAAACCGAAGTTTTGAAAGCCACGAAAAATGCTGTTTTGAGCTCCAGTTACTCGCCTTTTTACATTCATCGGGATGATGTTTTCACACCGTTTGGCGAAGTTCAGTTAGGTAAAGAGCGGTATATGCTTGTCCAACAAGGTGATAGAGGTGATATTTTGCTTATAGACGGTCAGGGACGCATTTTTAACCATATTGGCAGAATGAAAGGCGACCGTCTTGCCATTTTAGACACTTATTTCTTTATTGAACCCGAAGATGTGCGGATTTTGCCCGCGATGCAAACAACTATCCAAACAGAACAAAGAATTAACGGCTTTGAGTTATATTATACCGGCATCAGTGGTAATGAAATGACTTTCTCTTATGTCTGGCTTGATGATAATTTTGATAAAGACTTAGAGGTTGAACAATACTCATTCCCACTAGATGAGTGTCATATTGAAATTCAGGGCTTGAATATTGACATCTTAGATGTGGATTATGGTCAGATATCTTATATTGTCAATTAAGATTATCTTATCTTCCTTAAACGGTGGCTTACTTAGCCGCCGTTTTTTTATACTTTGGTTTGATTTAAATGCCGTGCGCGCAAATTATATCTTCTTAAAAAAGGAGGGTCAAATGCGCTTTATAAAACCAAAAGATTTAACTCAAAATTCGCTTATTCTTGATGTGCGTGATGAAGACGAATATCAAAAAGAAAGTTTAGCGTTTCCTCATATTTTTCAACCTCTTAAAACATTAAGACCCGAAATTTTTATTCAAGATCACCATTTAACGGGTGAGCAAACCATTAATATTATCTGTTCTTCGGGCGGGCGCTCTTCCCAAGCGGCGCAGATGTTTGAAAAAAACGGGTATAAAAATGTGGCGGTTGTGATTGGCGGCATTATTGAAGCTGATTATGAGGGGCTGCCGATTGTCCGCAACTAGTAAATAAAGCTTGCCTATTTTCTTGTTCGGTTATATTCTGGCATATGTTATTTGTGAGGGAACTTATGCCGGACTTTGACTTTGAAAATAAATACAACGGTGTTGTTGCGGGCGTGGACGAAGCCGGACGCGGTCCATGGGCGGGACCTGTTGTGGCCGCTGCCGTTGTTTTTTTGAACAGAAATTGCAATGCTTATCTGTTATCGACACTCAATGATTCTAAAAAACTTTCCCCAAAAAAACGCGAGGAACTTTTCATGCTTTTGACGGAAGAAGCTCAAAAAGGCAATGTTTTATATGGCATTGGCGAGGCTTCGGCTCAAGAGATTGATACGCTCAATATTTTGCAAGCTACTTTTTTGGCCATGCGCCGCGCGGTTGAAAAACTTTCGCGACAGCCGGATTTTGCCCTTGTTGATGGCAACCGAACACCCGTTGGCTTTCCCTGCCCTGTGCAAACCATTATCGGCGGCGATGGCAAGTCTTTATCCGTGGCAGCGGCTTCCATTGTTGCCAAAGTTTACCGCGACCGCCTGATGTGCCATCTGGCTGAACAATATCCTCATTATGGGTTTGAAAAAAATGCGGGTTACGGCACAAAAGCTCATATAGAAGGGCTTCAAAACTTTGGTGTTTGTCCCGAGCATCGCAAAACTTACCGCCCCGTGGCAGAAATTTTGAAACGGGCATCTTAAAGGAGGAACTTCATGTCTCATAAACTTTTTGGAACTGATGGTGTACGCGGCATTGCCAACACCTACCCCATGACTGCCGAATTTTCTTTTCGGTTGGCGCAGGCTTTAAGCCGTTTGGTGTGCACTCAAAAGCACAAAGTGGCTATCGGTAAAGATACGCGCCTTTCGTGCGATATGCTTGAAGCCGCTTTAACTGCCGGCTTTTGTGCGCAAGGCGTTGATGTTTGTTTGTGTGGCGTGGTGCCTACCCCCTTACTTACAGCACAAACCGAAAAGCTTGATGTTGATATGTCAGTCATGATTACCGCTTCTCACAACCCTTACCAAGACAACGGCATTAAGCTCATCAATGCCAAAGGCGATAAATTTTCCGATACTGAAACAGCTGAGATTGAAAAGCTTTTGTTAAGTGATGAGGTTTTTAAGGTAGATTCGGAGCGAATCGGGCGCGTTTCTTATGAAATGCAATGCAAAGCAAACTACATTCAAAATGCCCTTTCAACAGCGCCAAATGCTGATGCTTTGAAGGGTTTGCGCGTGGTATTGGATTGTGCCAACGGCGCGTTTTATGAAATTATGCCTCAGGTTTTTAAGTCCTTGGGCGCAGGTATCCTCACGCTTTCCAATACGCCTGACGGGCGCAACATCAACCAAGATTGTGGTTCGCAGCACACCGAAAAAATGCAGCAGGTTGTGCGAGATAGCCATGCGCATTTGGGCATTGCCGTTGACGGCGATGGAGATCGTATCATTATTTGTGATGAAAACGGCGTGCGAATCGATGGCGACCAGATTATTGCTTTTCTTGCCACCTACTTTCAAAAACAAGGGCTTTTGAAAGGTAACGCCGCGGTGGCGACCGTGTGGTCTAATTTGGGGCTTGAAAAATATTTGAACAAACTCGGGCTTCAATTTTATCGCACACCCGTTGGAGAACGTTATGTGATTGAAAAAATGAAAGAAACGGGCGTTAATATCGGTGGTGAGGAATCGGGGCACATGGTGCTTTCGGATTATGCTAAAACGGGCGATGCGCTTTTAACAGCGCTTGTGATTTGTTACGGCTTGCAAAAAAGCGGCAAAAAAATGAGCGATATTTTTCCCCTGTTCGAAAAATGTCCCTGCGAAATCAGCAACGTGCGTTTCAAAACGCCGCAACAAGCTGCCGATGCTTTAAACGAATCGAGCGTGCAAAATGCTCTTGACGCAGCCTCCCAAAAAATGGCGGGGCAAGGATCGGTGATTGTGAGGAAATCGGGCACGGAGCCTGTTGTTAAAATTAGAGTTGAGGGCGAAGATGCCGCTTTGGTTTCTCAAACAGCGAAAGATTTGCTTGCCGCCGTTCAAAAATTTCAGCAACCTTAAAGTTTTTTTTACTTAACTTTTCTATCATTTGTGCATCTTTAAAGGAGATGAAACAATGATTAAGGGTATTTTGGCACTTTTTCGCACGGGTATCATTTTTAACCCGATGGTTTTGCTTGGGATTCTCTTCGGCTTTATTGCCATGGGAACTTTAAGCGATGAGCAATTGCACGCGCTTTATACAAATTATCATCTTTATCTTCTGATGTTTTTTATAACCGTGCTTTATGTTAATTTTTTCAGGCGCACTTATTTTGCGGGCGGTCTTCAGGTGGATTGGAAAAGCACCGTACAAACGATGATTGGCTATTTTCTGATGTTTGTTGTTTCATTCATTTTCAGCATGCTGTTTATTACGTTTATATCTTTCGGCGATGAAAAGGAAATGATGGAAGAACCTGATCTGCCTGATTTTTCACAGTTGGAAGCAGATCTAAAAAATCATCAACAAGAGCTTCAGCAAAATTATGATGCCATCATGAAAGCGGTATCACCGACAGCTCAATAAAAAACAATATATTTATTGATTTTTAAGAAAAAAAATTCTATATTATCGACAGAACATTTTAAAGGAGAATATCATGGAAACAAGATCTTATGTTTCAAGTAATGCTAAAGCTCAAATTGATGAGGGCTTGCGCGCTTTTATGATTAAGGTTTATAACTATATGGCCGGCGGGCTTTGCATGACCGCTTTGGCAGCATGGTTGGTGCTTAACACATCGCTGATTAATTTGTTTTTCAATGTGGACAATGCCATGCAATCGGTCTCGCTTTCCGGTTTCGGATGGCTGATGTTCCTCTCGCCTCTGATTATGGTTTTTGTTTTTAATTGGGTTATTCTTAAAGGGACGACCACACAGGTACAAGCCGTTTTTTGGGCATTTTGTGCTTTGATGGGGGCTTCCATTACACCGGTTTTAATGCTTTATACTGCAGCCAGTATGGTGCGTGTGTTTCTCATTACGGCGGGGACTTTCGGCGCCATGAGCCTTTACGGCTATACCACCAAGCGCGATTTAACCGGTATGGGCTCGTTTTTAATGATGGGGCTTTGGGGGCTTATTATTGCAAGCATTGTCAATATTTTCCTGAAAAGTCCAGGGCTTTATTATGCGCTTTCATACATTTCGGTTGCCGTGTTTGTGGGCTTAACGGCTTATGATACGCAAGCTATCCGCAACTTCTATATGTCGGCGGACGGTGAAAACACCTTAACGCGCAAAGCCGTTGCCGGCGCACTCTCGCTTTATATGGATTTTATCAACCTATTCTTGAATTTGCTCCGTATTATGGGCGACAGGCGCTAATGCTTTTTTTTTCAAAGGGCGCCCGTGTGGCGCCTTTTTTGTGCGCGGTGTGGATAGAATTTTTAGTATAATTGTTTTTAGCACCGCTTTATATTATCTTATAAACAGTGTTAATGTTGAGGAAGTTTGAAATGACTCAGAAAAACAACCCTTGGGAAACAGACCTTCCGCCACAACCTTTTGAAGGCGGCGAGGCTGTGCGTAAGCATAAGCAAAATCCGTTTAAAACCATAAGCGGACAAGATATTAAAAATAATCTGAAATTTCCGTGGAAATGGGCGGCTTTCGCCGTTTTTGCCCTTTGGCTTGCTTCTGGGTTTTATCAGGTCTCGCCTTCCGAACAAGGCGTTGTTTTGCGCTTTGGTAAATATGTGGATACAACCGATGCCGGTTTGCATTATCATCTGCCGTATCCGATTGAGGAAGTTTTGAAAGTGAATGTCACACAAGAGCGCAGTATTAATTTGGGCGTTTCGGAGACAAGCGAAAACACCTCGCGCTACATGAATGCCAACAACGCTAGCGTGGCGCTTAATCCCTTTACGGAAAGTCACATGCTCACGGGCGATGAAAACATTGTGGACATTAATCTCACCGTTGTGTGGAAAGTGAAAGACGCCAAAGATTATTTGTTTAATGTCAGAAGCCCGGATGTGACCGTGCGCGTGGCAGCGCAGTCCGTTTTGCGCGAGATTGTGGGACAATCCGAAATGCAACCTATTATCACTGGCGACAGAGGCGAGGTTGAAGATGAAACAAAAGAAGAATTGCAACGTGTTTTGGATGATTTCGGCGCCGGCATTCAGATTGTGCGTGTGAAACTCCAAAAAGCCGATCCGCCTAAGCAAGTGGTTGACGCCTTTAACGAAGTTCAGCGCGCCAAGGCTGATATGGAGCGTTTTAAGAACGAGGCGGAGGCTTACCGCAATGAGGTTTTGCCGAAAGCTAAAGGTGAGGCCGTGAAGCGTGTGAAAGACGCGGAAGCTTACAAAGAAGCCGTTATCAATAAAGCTAAAGGCGAGGCTGAGCGCTTTAATTTGGTTTTACAAGCTTATCAACAAGGCAAAAATGTGACCTCCAAACGCCTTTATCTGGAAACATTGGAAGATGTGATGTCAAAATCAAACACCGTTATTTTGGATCCGTCCGCCAAAGGTGGCAATGTCTTGCCCTTGATGCAACTGAACAAAGGAGAATAAGCATGTTAAAAGTACGTTACGGTTTGGTCTTTGTTGTGTTTGTTGTTCTCTGTTTGTTTTTAGGCAGTGTTTATGTTGTGCGCCAGCCCGAACAAGCGCTGATTTTGCAATTCGGCGAGCCAATGCGTGTGGTGAAGGAGCCCGGGCTTAAGCTTAAAGTTCCCTTCATCCAAAACGCTGTTTTTTATGACAAGCGTCTGCTTAATTTGGATCCGCCGGCGCAGGAAGTGATTTTAAATGATAAAAAACGTTTGGATGTGGATAGTTTTACGCGTTATCGGATTGTGGATCCGTTGAAGTTTTATCAGACCGTTCGGACCGAAACACAAGCTAGAAGCAAGTTGGAGGAAATTGTGAATTCGTCCGTGCGTAAGGTTTTGGGGCGCGTGACACTCCAAGAGCTTTTGTCGCAAAAACGTAAGCAGATTATGTCGGATATTTCCACCGCCGTTAAAAAAGACGCCGCACAAATCGGCGTTGATGTGGCGGAAGTTCGTATTCGGCGCGCCGATTTGCCCTTGGAAGTTTTGCAAGCGATTAATGACCGTATGAAATCAGAGCGTGACCGCGAGGCTAAAGAATTCCGCGCGCAAGGTCAGCAAGCTGCGCAGCAAATCCGCGCAACGGCTGATAAAGAGCGCACCATCATCATTGCCGAAGCAGAGAAACAAGCGCAACAGCTCCGCGGTGAAGGCGATAAAGAAGCCACCGCCATTTGGAACAATGCTGCCAATCTTGACCCGGCTTTTTATGCTTTTTATCGCTCGTTGGAGGCTTATCGGAAAGCGCTTGGGCGTAAACAAAACTCCATGGTGCTTTCACCTGAAACTGAATTTTTCAAATATTTTAATCGTAGTCTGAACTAATATGATGAAACTAAAACTTTTTATTTGTGGTCTTTTTTTAAGTTCTTTTGCTTTAAACGCGGCGGCTCAGCCGGCTTCTTTTGCCCCCCTTGCCGAACGCGTTTTGCTCTCAGCCGTTAATATCTCGGCGCAGATTGATCCTGCACAGGACAACCCCGAAACCGTGAATGGTCTTCTCTTTGACGGCTCTGACGGGCAAACGGCTTTGGGCTCAGGCTTTATATTAGATACTGATGGCTATATTGCCACTTGCGCTCATGTGATTGATAAAACAAGCGAAATTTCCGTTACTTTATATAACGGAGAAACATATCCGGCGCAAATTATCGGGCAAGACGCGCTTTTTGATTTGGCGGTTTTGAAAATTAAGACGAGCACGTCTCTCACGCCTGTTGTGTTCGGGCAAGCCGACGATGTACGCCTTGGGGATTGGGTCTTGGCCGTTGGTAACCCTTTCGGACTCGGCAACAGTGTCAGTGCCGGCATTGTTTCAGGGAAATCGCGCCGTTTTCGGGATAACGCCTATGAGGAATATTTCCAAACAGATGCGGTTTTAGCCCCCGGTTATTCTGGCGGTCCTCTCTTTAATACGGCAGGTGAAGTTATTGGTATTCATAATGCCTTGCTTACAACCAACGGCGGCTTCCAAGGCGTTAGTTTTGCCCTATCAGCCTCGGATTCAAAAGAAATTTTGGAACATCTTAAAACAGACGGAAAAATTTTGCGCTCCACCTTGGGTGCTACTTTCGGCATGCGAAACGGTTCTGATTTAACCGTTATTGCGCTTGAAAATGAAAACATTGCCCCTGAAAACAATCTCCAAGCGGGCGATGTTATTCTTGAAGTCAATGGCGAAAAAATCCCTTCCGAACGCGACTTTTTGAAGAAAATTACGCTCAGCCCCGCGGGCACAACTTTTAAGCTTGCTATTTTGCGTAACGGCGAAACTTTCTTCCAAGACGTGAAAACCTATATGTTTGAAAAAACAGAAAAAAAAGAAGCGCAAGAAGTGGCTATTCCGCTCATTGAGGAAAACAACACCTTTAATGCCGCCGGCATGATGACCGATGGCAATGCCGTGGTCGCCGTTCAGCCTGAGAGCCCCGCCGCTCAAAAAGGTATTGAATCAGGCGATATTGTCCTTAAAGTGAATGGCGAAAAACTTAACGAGCCGAATGATTTGAAGCTTTATCTTGAGGAAGCCGCCTCAGGGCAAGCGCCTCTTCAGCTTGAGCTCCAAAATGTGAAGACTTCAGAGCCTTATGCCGTGGAACTTTTTTCAAAGGCCAAAAGTAATGACGCGGATTGATTTTTACCATCTCCAAAAAAATACGCTTGAAGATGTTTTGCCCAAACTTCTTGAAAAAGCTTACGGCACACATCAAAAAATCAAGATAAAAGTGGGCAATGAAGAGCGCGTTGAGTTTTTGAACATGCACCTTTGGACTTATCAAGACGAAAGCTTTTTGCCTCATGGGTCTAAAAAAGACGGTGCTACGGCTCTCCAACCTATTTTTCTTTCCGAAACGGATGACAACCCCAACAACGCCACCCTCCTGTTTTTGGTGGATGGTGCCATGGATGAACCTGATAAACTTTCTCTTTTTGAACGTGTTTTTAACATTTTTGACGGCACCAATCCCGAATCGCTTGATGCCGCTCGCACTTTTTGGAAACTTTTGAAATCTGCCGGCTTTGAGCTGCATTATTGGCAACAGGATAATCAGGGCTCCTGGCACGAAAAATAAGCATAATTTATGTATAAAAAAGAGAAAAATCTTGCTTTTTTAAAGAAAAAAAGATAGCTTTGTTTTATGTGTTTTTCAAACTTTAAGGAGACTTTTATGAGGGAGAATCAGGATATTGTTGCTGCTAAACGAGCCATTAATCTAGAAATTGAAGCTTTACAAGAAATGAGCGGCGCTCTTGATGAGAACTTAACAAAAGCATTGGATCTGATGCAAAATTGCAAAGGTCGGATTATTGTGACCGGCATGGGGAAATCTGGGCATATCGGTCGCAAGATTGCCGCCACGTTAGCTTCTACGGGCACCCCCTCTTTCTTTATTCATCCCGGAGAAGCAAGCCATGGCGATTTGGGCATGCTCACTGAAGATGATGTTGTCATTGCTATTTCTAACGGTGGCGAATCTAAAGAACTTTCTGATATTCTGACTTATTGCAAACGTTACCGCATTCCCTTGATTGCCATTACGAAAAATCCGCAAAGTTCGCTCGGCAAAAACAGCGATCTGGTTTTGAAGCTTCCGAACCATGCCGAAGCTTGCCCGCTTGGCTTGGCGCCAACTTCTTCCACAACGGCAACGCTCGTGATGGGCGATATTTTGGCAATCGATCTGATGGAACGCAAAGGATTTTCAGAATTAGATTATAAACAACGGCATCCGGGCGGAAAACTCGGCGCTATTTTGCGCAAAGTTTCCGATGTGATGCATACCGGTGATGAAATACCCCTCATTCATGAAGATGCCATTATGCAAGATGCGCTTATCACGATGTCTTCCAAAATGCTCGGTTGTGTCGGTATTGTTGATAAAGACGGCAACTTAACCGGCATTATCACAGATGGCGATTTGCGCCGTTGGATGTCGCCCAACCTTATTTCGGAAAAGGTTTCAAAAGTCATGACGAAAAATCCTAAAACCATTGCACCGGATGTCTTGGCTGTTGAAGCTGTGAATGTGATGAACAATACGGGGCATGGCATTACCAACCTTTTTGTGGTGGAAGACAAAAAACCAATCGGTGTTATTCATATTCATGATTGTTTGAGAATCGGAGCTGCATAATTTGGTTAATTACCGCAAAATTGACTCCTTTTTTAACGGTGAGAAACCTTTGGTTTCCCATGATAATGTGGCTGTTTCAGGCCGGGTTAAAGTTTTGCGTTTTATTAAACTTGTGTTGCCCTCTGCCGCGGCACTTCTTATTGGCTGTATCTTAATTTGGCCAAGCCTTAAAGAAAATGCCGTTATCCCTACTTTAGATGTAACACTGCCCAAAAAAGGCGAGCTAGAAAAACTCCATATGGAACAAACCGTCTTTTCGGTGACAGATGAAAATAATGAAATCAGCACGCTTACCGCTGATACTATTGATGAAACGGAAGCTGGCTCGCAGGTGATGAAACTTGTGAACCCGAAAGGGGAAATTCCCGCGCAAGACAATAAAATGGTGTACGCCGATGCGAAAATTGGCTATTATGACCAAATTAAAAGCACTTTCAAAGCTGTGGATAATGTTAAGGCCGTCTATGATCAAGATACAACCGTTTTAACCCAAGAAGCACTTTATGATTTCAAAAAATCTTTCGGTGAAGGGCATGAAAAAGTTTATGCCTATGGCTCTTGGGGTAAACTTTGGGCAGATGGCTTTCAATATGATAAAAACCAAAATCTGCTTACCCTCTTGGGGCGCTCCAAAATTGTAAGCGGCGATCGCACGCTTTGGGCTGATAAAGAAGTGCGCTATTATCAAAACGAAAACCGCGTGGAAGCCGAGGGAAATGTGAAACTTTTGGAAAATCCTAACACGCTTTACGCCGATAAAATGATTGCTTACCTTAAAGAGGGCTCCACACAAGAGATTGAAAAAGCCGAATCGTTCGGTAACGTGCGAATCGATACGCCAGACGGCACCGCTGTAGGTGATTACGGGCTCTATTTGCCGCAAAAAGATGATATGGAACTTCACGGACATGTTCGTATTATGCAAGATGGCAATATTATTACGGGCGAGCGTGCTATTACAAACCTTAAAACTTCTGTCAGTCGCGTGTTGAAAGGCGAAAAAACTGATCAACGCGTTTCAGGCGTTATTCGCGGAAAGACTATTAAAGGACATAATCATGAAAAATAATCAAGATTCTGTTTTGGAAATTTTTAATATCGGCAAAAAATATAAGAACCGTGCTGTTCTTAAGAATGTTTCGCTCCATGTGCGCCGTGGCGAGGCTGTGGGGCTTTTGGGACCGAACGGCGCCGGAAAAACAACCTGCTTCTACTGTGTGACAGGGCTTATTACACCTGATTACGGCGATGTGCATATTAACGGGCAAGATATTACAAGCTTACCGATGTATCGGCGTGCACGAATGGGAATCGGCTATCTACCGCAAGAGGCTTCCATCTTCCGTACGCTTTCCGTGGAAGATAATATTAAAGCTATTTTGGAAATTGTGGAAGATGATGAAAGCAAGCGCGAAAACACGCTTGAACAACTTTTGAGCGAGTTTTCCATTGCGCATTTGCGGAAATCGCCCGCGATTGCGCTTTCGGGCGGTGAGCGGCGGCGTTTGGAAATTGCGCGCGCTCTGGCGAGCAACCCCGACTTTATTTTGCTTGACGAACCTCTTGCGGGTATTGACCCGATTGCTGTGGGGGAAATCAGATCACTCGTTTCACAGCTTAAAAACCGCGGTTTGGGCGTGCTAATTACGGATCATAATGTGCGGGAAACTCTTGACATTATTGACCGCGCCTATATTCTGCATGGCGGATGTGTTCTGATGGAGGGAACACCTGAAGAGATTGTTGCCAACAAAGAAGTCCGCAAAGTTTATTTGGGTGATAATTTTTCAATGTAATGAAAGGATGAAATCATGAAAAAAATTTTTCTTTCCCCCTTTTTTAGCCCTCTTTTCTTCATACTTTGTTGGGGCGCCTTGCTTGGCGTTGTGCTTATTTATTTTCCGCAAGATAAATTTCTTATAACGGAAGACGGGCAAATTTTGGAATTTTTTACAAATCTCGGTTATGTCTTGATGCTTGCCGGTATGCTTTTTTTGAGCAAAGATTACGCTTCCCGCATGACCGATTGGGGAATTTATCTGTTCTTGGGCATTGCCGCATTTTTGCGTGAGGCCGGCATTCAGCACCACCTTTCACGCACGGATAGCACCCCTTTTAAATCACGCTTTTTCTTAAACCCCGATAACCCGTTGAGTGAAAAAATTATTTTCGGGCTGATTTTGCTTATTATCTTTGGCGCCCTTTTCTATCTGGGAGTAAAATATGCCAAGCATTTGATTGTTTCTTTCTTTAAGCTCAACACCATTACCTGGTCAACTGCTGTTTTTTGCACAGTCTTGGTCTTTGCCAAGTTTGCTGACCGCTTCCCCGGTAATTGGCGCAGCGCGCATCATGATGTTTCATTGCCGCGCAACCAAATTGAAATATGGTCACTTTTAGAAGAAAGCTCGGAAGTATTTCTACCTTATCTTGTGCTGATTATCATGCTTCAATATCACTTTCTTAAAACAAAGAAAGCCTCTTAATTTTTAGATGTGTTGATTGAGCTTAAGGACGTGTACCATTGAAAAAATCGTCCAGAACTCTTCAAAAACTTTATCTATTTTGGCTTTGTTTACGTTTGTTTTAAAGAAAGAGCAAGGTTCAAACATATCTTCCTGCGTATCAATCGCCACCGTTATTTTTTGATTTTTAAACCCAACGCTTATTTTTTTGCTCTCAAATAATTTTTGCAACTTAAATATCCGCTCCATAAAAGCCGGTGTTAAAAGATAACGAGCTTCAACCTGATCAGAAGAATAAATTTCAAACGCTTTTTCAAATGCAACATCTTCAAGTTTGACATTCTCAAGCCCTTCGAACTTACGGAAAAAGTTAAAAATTCCGGAATCTACCAAGGCAATTGTTTCGCCTTTAAAAGCTTTATTCATATCCATTTCCACAATAATGCCCTGAAACACCGTTACCTCTCGTGTGCCTTTACGGGTTTGAACATCACGGGTTAGAAACTCTTCTGAAACATTTATCCGCACACCTTGATACACGCCTTCAAAGCAATCATCCGGGCGGGCATAATCAAAATCAGGCACAAGGCGACTTTGACGTAAATCATCAATATTCATGCCTTTTCCGCCATATTTGAAACCTTCAAAAAAGTTGATAAACACATTCATGATATCATTTTTGACTGTCTTTTTATATTTCTCATAAGGTCCGCGAATGATGAATATGAGTATGGCAAAAAGGATGCCGAAAATGCCTTCGTTAATCTCCATACTCTGATACCGACTTAAATAAAAAGCTACAATAATAAGCATCGGAAAGATAAACACTGAAAATAAAAGCAGCGTCCAAAATTGCCCAACATACTTTTGACGCACTTTTTCCTTTTCTTTTAAGACAGGCTCTATTTGCTTGGCATAATATTCTTCAAACTTTTCTTTTGAATCAAGGTATGCCTCTTTATCTATGTCATCAATTTCTATTATCATTTCAGAAACTCATTAGCGTTAATGCGTTGTTTGGCTTCCTGCTCCGCTTCAAAATAAGGCATATCCGCCTTGATGCCGAGCATTAATGCTACCAGGGAAGAGGGGAAAATCTCTGTTGCATTTTTTAACTCATTGACAGCAGCATTATAAAAACGGCGGGCGGCGGCAATGTGCTCCTCCGCTTCATTAAACCTTTGCATGGCTTCCACCATGGTCTGATTAGATTTCAAATCCGGATAATTTTCAACCGTCAGCCAAAAATCTTTAAGTTTTTGATTGAGTTTTTCATCTAAAGCTATGCTTTCACGCGGGTCGGTCTTGAAATCCGTCCTCGAGGCATCAGCACGGAGCTTGACAATCTCCTCCATCAAAGATTTTTCATGCGCCATAAATTTTGCCGCCATATTTAACAAATTCGGGATTAAATCATAACGTTTTTTTAACTGAACATCTACATCTGCAGAAGCTTCTTTAACTTTATTTTTCTTTTTCACAAGCGAAACATATAAGGCATAAAAAACACCTAAAACCAGAAGCGCAAGTATTATCCAGGGTAAGTTCGTTTCCATTTTTCCTCCTTTGTTTTTTTGTATTTTATTCCATATTTCATAATAAAATATTAAAAATTCAGTGCTAATTTGAATTAAACTTTGAAAAGGATTTTTTGATGCTTAATATCATTTGGTGCAGTTTTTTCCTTATTGCTTTTATCGCGGCGGGCTATCAAAGTTTATGTGGCGACGTTGCCATTTGGACAACGCTTGTGAATGATCTGACCACCGCCGCGCAAAATGCGTTTATGCTTTGCCTGCAACTGACAGGTATGCTTGCGTTTTGGTTGGGGCTTCTTAAAATTGCCGAAAAGTCCGGCTTAACAGACCTTCTTGCCAAAGCGCTTTCACCCCTTTTTAAGCGAATTTTTCCGCAAATTCCGCCGCATCATCCCGCTTTGGGCTCCATTGTAATGAACATTGCCGCCAATATGCTTGGATTGGATAATGCCGCTACGCCGATGGGTTTGAAAGCCATGGAGCAAATGCAACAGCTTAACCCCAAAAAAGATACTGCTTCCAACGCACAAATTATGTTTATGGTTATCAATGCCTCCGCCGTGACCGTTCTGCCGATTTCTATTTTGATGTATCGGGCGCAGTTTGGCGCAATTAACCCCGCTGCTGTCTTTATCCCGATTTTGCTTGCCACTTCCGCCTCCACCCTTGCCGGCTTTTTAGCAACGGCCTTTGTACAAAAGCTTAAAGTGTTTGATAAGGTTGTTCTCTTATATCTTTTATCTTTTGTGCTCGTTATCGGTGGCATTGTTTTATACTTTTACCATTTACCCGCCGAGACGCGTCTGCAAGCTGCGGGCGGCTGTGGGAATTTTGTTCTCTGTGCTCTTATCTTTTTGTTCTTCATAGCAGGCATACGGCGTTCGCTTAATTTATACGAAACATTCATTGAGGGCGCTAAAGAAGGCTTTGAAATTGCTGTGCGGCTTATTCCGTACCTTGTTGCCATGCTTACTGCCATTGCGGCTTTGAATGCCAGTGGCGTTCTTCATATGATACTTGGTGCTGTTTCTTCCGCTCTTGAAAGCTTTCAGATGAATGCCGATTTTGTCCCTGCTCTGCCGACCGCTTTGATGAAGCCGCTTTCTGGCAGCGGCGCTCGCGCCATGATGATTGATGCCATGCAAACCTACGGCGCGGACAGCTTTGAGGCATTTACCGCTGCTGTTATTCAGGGGTCTACAGAAACAACATTTTATGTTTTGGCGGTTTATTTTGGCGCCGTTAAAATTGTGAAAACACGCAGCGCCTTACCTTTGGCGTTGTTTGCTGATGTTGTTGGCATTGTTTGTGCCATTTGTCTTTCTTATCTGTTTTATTGAGGTTTCAAATGAAGATTTTGCTCCAACGCGTTTCTCAAGCTTCTGTTTCTGTTGACGGGCAAATTGTTTCTGCCATCGGCAAAGGCCTGCTCCTCTTCATCGGGGTTGAAAAAAATGATACGCCTATATGCGCCGACTATTTGGCACGAAAAGTGAAAGATTTGCGCATTTTTGAGGATCCGCAAGGCAAAATGAACCTTTCTGTTCAGGATATTTCAGGCGAAATTTTGGTTGTTTCACAATTTACGCTTGCTGCTGATTTATCTCGCGGTAACCGACCGGGGTTTGATTTGGCCGCGAAACCTGATGACGCTCAAAAACTTTATCTTTATTTTTCAAAACTCTTGAAAAACTACGGTTTAAGCGTGCAAAACGGCGTGTTTCAGGCTGATATGAAAGTGAGCCTTATTAATGACGGACCTGCAACATTTATGCTTGAAAAATCAGGAATTTAACTCTCTTCCAAGCGCTTTTCTTTCCAGTTTACGTTGTTCGTTATCTTCAATTTTACCTAAAAGGTTTTGCCCTGCTAACTCAAGGAGCTTATCTAACATTTTGTTGGCAATGTTTTGTTTATCTTCACTATCATCAAAAAGGACATAGCGGTTTTGATATTCACCTGAAAGATCATCGGTCAGCCCCTCAATTTCCAACATGACAACCATGTGCAACCGATTTTGATTGGCGCCTGTTTTATCTACCTTTGCGGTTAAAACTTTCGGGCGAATCACGTAATCTGCTATTTCGGCATCTTCCGTGAGGTAAAAATAAGGGTTATCAGCATACAATTTCTTTAAAACCTCACTTTGCTTTGCCGATTTTGTGCCATCAAAAAAGAGCACGCTGTCAATGTAAATGAGCGCCAACTCTGTGGGATTATCCGGTGTTAAGGCAATTTCTTCGCCTACTTTTTCAACAATTTCTTCCACCACTTCGGGTTTGACTTCTTTGAAAGTGCTTCTTTCCGTTACAAAAGCATCATAAGCTTCTTGGACCGCCGATGCCGATAAATGCCCGCGAATTTCAACACACACGTTATCTGCCGTTGAGGGCATTACCCGAACGGATAAATCTTCAATATATTCATCTACCAAACGATAGATAAAAACATTGGCGTCATGATCATTTAATTCTTGAAAATAAGGCTTGAGCGTTTCTTGCCTTTTGATGCCATTAAAAACCGCCTTGTCCGATGCACGAATACGCGCACCTGCGCGGCTCTCGCCGGTTAAGGCCTCTTCACAAGCCATACCGTTAATGTCAAGCACAGCGTTTTTGGGCGCAGCCGCCGCTGAAAACGCCATGCTTAAAACAAAAACGAATAGTCCCCAAAACCGCATTTAGATCCAACTTTGATTATCGGCAAATTTGACAATTTCAACCCATTCATCTACACGGTTATGTTTTTGATCGTAAACAACCACGCGGTATTGTATGGCGGGAACCTGCTTTGTGGGCGTATCAAACCAATCAACTGTTGTTTCTAAGGTGTAATCCGCTTTAGAAGCGTCTGAAGACAACGTAAACGCTGAACTTTCGGAAATTTGTTTTTTCATCTCCGCAACGCCGCTATCCGTTCCTGCCGGTAAATCAGCGCTTAAGACTTGAGCGGATTGGACGAATATGGCGGGTTTTTGCGTGCACCAACCCATATTTGCTCTTTCCATACGCTCATAGGCGCGTTTTGATGCCAAGCGATACGCCTCAGGCATTGCCGGTACCGTAAACTGATTTGTTTCAAGCACCGTCTCTTTTTCTTTAAAGGTTGGGCATGTGGTATTACCGCAAATGATTGCTTGTTTATCCACAGGACATGAGCGGCATGTTTCCTTAATGGTTATTTGGGTAATGCGTGGGCGCAAAACCTCACGGCAAGCATCTGGCACATATTGACAATTTTGACAAGAACTCCCTTGCCCTTGACATTGACAATTTTGACAAGTTTGGGTTGGCGCCGGATTCGCGTAAGCCAAAACCAAATCATTGCGCTCAGAATAAAGCGGGCGAACTTGGTTACCGCCTTGGTTTGCGGCACATGCAGCAAGCAAGAATGTTAAACTTAAGGTTATAATTTTATTCATCACAATCTCCTTATTTTTATACTTTTAGCGATAATATAAACGAAATTGACACAAAATGCAATTTTTATTTTTATATAATTATCTATTTGCGTTTTTCAAAAAAATATTATAGAGTTGGGCTTAATTGAGGTTCTTTAAGATGATATTGACTTTTACAGCCGTTTTGGGGCTTTTGTTGGTTCTTGTCCGCCCTTTGCAACGCAATCCTTTTTTTATTTTGCATTTTGCTCTTGTCGTGGGTGCCGCTTATTTGACAGAAACATATTGTTTCAAACTGCCCCCTTTTCAATATAAAACTTTTTTGCTTTTAATTGTATATCACCTTGTATCTATTAATGCCGTCACTTTTTTGGCATATGGTCTTGATAAACGTGCCGCTAAGCGTGGCGATTGGCGCGTGAGCGAGGCAAGGCTGCATACTTTGGAACTCTTAGGTGGTTGGATTTTTGCTTATCTGGCACAAAAGTTTTTTCATCATAAAACCAAGAAAAAAAGCTATCAAACTATGTTTTGGCTGATGCTTGTTTTTCAAATCAGCCTCATTTATTTTATTTTGAACTATTTAGGATTTTTGCACTAATGTCTAAAGAAAATATTCCTGTCTTGAAAATGAACTTTTCAGAGCATTATCGCGTCATGTGGCCCTTTGTTAAGCCTTATTTGTTTAGGGCAATTTTGGCTGTTTTGCTTTCTATTCCGATTGGCGCTCTGGATTCGGTTGTTGCCCTTTCGCTCAAACCTTATATGGATATTGTTTTGGTTGATAAATCAGCACAATCGCCTGATTATATTCCTTTTTTAATTATTGCTTTCACAACCATCCAAGGCGGCTTAAATTATGCTGCAAATTATATGAATACTTGGGTTGGCACCAAAATTAACCAAGACTTAAAGCGCGTTTTGTTTCAAAAACTTCTTTCCTTGGAAACCGCCTTTTTTGACGCGCATAACTCGGGGCTCATTATTCAGCGCTTTTCTTCCGATACGGACACGGCCTGCAACGGCTTGCTTGCTAACCTTAAAACCTTTATCACACAATTTTTCTCGTCGTTTTCGCTTGTGTGCGTGCTGATTTATAATTCATGGCAGCTTTCCATTATTGCTATTGTGGTTTTGTTTTGCTCGCTTTTGCCCTTAACCTCCGTTAAGCGCCGCATTAAAAAAAGCGTGAGCAAAAGTGTTGAGGAATCTACCAAAACATTTACCGTCTATAATGAAACGCACAGCGGGCATAAAACCATCTCCGCTTATAATTTGCAAAATATTATCTACCAGCGCTTTGATGAAACATTAAAGCAAATATTTAAGTTGACCATTAAAATTGTTCAAAAAACAGGGTGGATTACACCGTTGATGCACATTATTGTTTCCGCGGGGATCGGCGGCGTTATTTGGTATGGCAGCACTCTTATTGTAGAGCACAAAATTTCAGCCGGTAATTTTGTTTCTTTCATTACCGCCTTGGTTCTTTTATATACGCCTATTAAGAACATCGGCAAAAGTTTTAATAATGTGCAGATCTCCTTTTTAGCTATTGAGCGTATTTTTGAACTTTTGTATCTGAAACCGCAGATTACCGATTGCAAAAATGCCCAAAAGCTTGAAAAAATAAAGGGTTCTATCGTTTTTGAGCATGTTAATTTTTCTTACATACCAGACACACTCGTTTTGAAAGATATTAATCTTTCCGTGCCACACGGCTCCAGTATTGCTCTTGTTGGTAACTCTGGCGGCGGTAAAACAACGCTCGTGAACCTACTGCCCCGTTTTTACGATGTCTGTGGCGGGCAAATTTTAATTAACGGCAAAGATATCCGCACCTATACGCTCACTTCTTTGCGTGAGCAAATTGCCGTTGTTTTTCAGGATAATTTTTTGTTCTCGGGCTCCATTCGCGATAATATTTTGTTTGGCAAACCTGACGCAACTGAAAAAGAAATTTGGAAAGTTTTGAAACTTGTTTATTTAGATGATTTTGTTCAAGGCTTGCCCGAGGGGCTTGATACGGAAATAGGGGAACGCGGCACACTCCTTTCTGGCGGGCAAAAACAACGCCTTGCCATTGCACGCGCCCTCATTAAAGATACGCCAATTGTTATTTTAGATGAGGCAACCTCCGCCCTTGATAATAAATCAGAAGCTATTGTGCAAAAAGCTATTGAAAATTTGATGAAAAACCGCACGGTCTTTATTATTGCTCACCGGCTTTCAACCATTAAAAATGCTGACCATATTGCCGTGATTAATGACGGGCAGATTGTGGAAGCCGGCACGCATGAAAGCCTTTTAAAGCAAAATGGCGCTTATGCGGCACTTTATAACGCGCAATTTAAGAAAAGTTAGTTATTGTAAAAATAAACGTTCGGACATCAGCGCTTGCTGCGGGCTGATGTTCCCTGTGATGACCGCGTCAAAAACCGGATACATCTGCTCGCACTCATTGACCGCGATTTCCACAATTTGTTCCAGTTTTTTTGAAAAATCCTGCTCCTCATGATTGATGATGACCGAATGCTTGAATATGGGCATTCTATGAGCGCTCCAAAATGAAAAATGCCCTAACCAAAGGTTTTCATTAACCAGTGCTAAAAGCTCAAAAATGCGGCTACAATCCGAAATTTCGGCATTGATATTCATTAAGCACGAAATATGCAGGCAACGCAAATGTTGCTCCCACGCCACAAACAAAAGCATATTGTTCCATTTGCCCTCAATTTCTACGGCCACTTCATTTTCAGAGCGGCGCTCAAAAGCATATGATTTTTGTAAAAAAATGGCTTCTACCGTATCAATGGGGTTAAGCTCTATTTGGATAGGAGTCGCAGACAACACTTTTGCTTCCTTTCGTTTGACAATCTGTTTTCACAATAAATCAGCCGAGTCGCGTGAAACAATTTTTTTGAAAAAGTTTTCCACTTTTTCGCATAACAAAATTTTTTTTTATTTTTTTATGATTCAAAATCAGATACTTAATTTTTTTGTGTGTACATTTTTTATTTTATATGTGGATTATAACCTTGATGTTAATATACTTTTAAATAATTCGATAAAAGAGGAACTTTATGATGAACGGATTTGCTTACCCCGATATTTCGCCAATTATATTTTCTATTGGTCCTATGGCTATTCGTTGGTATTCTATGGCATACCTTTTTGGTATTATTGCTGCATGGTTTCTAGTGAAGTATAATATTAAAAAATATCAGTTAGCTATATCCGCCCGCCAACTGGAAGATTTGGTTTTTTGGGTCACGCTCGGCATTGTCTTGGGCGGAAGGATCGGCTATGTTTTGTTTTACGGGCAAAGCTTTTTTTGGAACAATCCCTCAGAGATTTTTGCCATCTGGCATGGTGGAATGTCTTTCCATGGGGGCATTATTGGCGTGATTTTGGCGCTATGGTATGGTTCACGCAAGATAAATTATCCGTTCTTAAGCTTAACAGATTTGACCGCGCTTTACGCGCCCATCGGCATTTTTTGCGGACGGCTTGCCAACTTTGCCAATGACGAACTTTTTGGGCGCGTCACGGATGTGCCTTGGGCGGTAAAGTTCCCGAATGGGGGCTATCTACCGCGGCATCCTTCGCAAATTTACGAGGCGTTAACCGAGGGGGTACTGTTGTTTATTGTGCTCAACTTGCTTTGGCAAAAAAAATGGGTTCGGCGGCATAATGGCTTTGTTTCCGCCATATTTTTAATCGGTTACGGCTGTTTTCGTTTATTTTTAGAACAATTCCGTGAGCCTGACGTTCAGCTTGGCTTTGTGTTCTTGCACTTTACGATGGGGCAAATTCTTTCCTTGCCGTTTATTGTGTTGGGGCTTGGCGTTCTTTACGTTACACTCAAACTCAGAAAGCCTGATGAGCGCTTTTAAGCCATAGATGTTATGTTTTGCGTAAATTTATAGGCTTTTTGCAACACGTCACGCGTGCGGGCTAAAACGGCTTCAGCATCGGCATCGCTGCGTTTTTTCTCGGACACGCCTGCAGAAATGGTGATTTTGACTGTTTTCTTTTTATTCAGCACAAAAGTTGTTCCTGCAATTTCGCGGCGAATGTTTTCCAAGTATTGAAAGCTCTGTTTTTTATCTTCTTTATGGAAAATCAGCACAAATTCATCTTCTCCATCACGATAAATATCATAAGCGGCAGGCGTTTTGTGCACAACCATCAAAACAAGTTTTAAAAGCTCCGTTAATTCAGTTTTGGAAAAAACTTTCCGGAGCTTGGCATAGTCATCAATGCACACCACGGCAAGGCTGTATTTTAAGGGAAAGCGCCTGGCACTATGTATGTTAAAGCTATGTTTGCTGTAAACGCCTGTTTGCTCATCTTTAAAATAAGCGTAAATTTCAGCGATGATCACTGTTCCAAGCAAAATTAAAACTGCTGCGGAGAAAAACAAGCACAAGCTTTCAAGGCTTTTGCCGTTGAGCAGGGCAAAAAACAGCGCCAGTACCATGAACATTTGTCCCTCTTCCCGAACCCCGCCAACCACACAAGCTTTTGTTAAAAAAGAACAAAAAATCAACAGCCACAAGCCTATTGCCCCCAAAGATGCGTAAGACGTTGATAAATAAGGCATTTCAGCGGGCAGATTTTCTAACAAAACGCCCTCACCCAACATCAGGATGATGATATAAAAGTTATTGATATCCCTTAAATTCCGGCGTGGCATTTTGGTGATAAGCCAAAGGTTTAAAGGAAATAAAATAAACAGCATTTGATAAGATGCGCTTTCAAAAAAATCTGGTCCATTCAGTGCTTTCATGCCATTTAAAAAGAAGTACGCGCCCATCAGGCACAATAAAAACAAAAGCGCGCGGGATTCTTTGGCAAGGCTTAAGAAAACAAGTCCTAAAATGGAAAGAGAAAGAAAAAATCCGTGAAAAAACAAGTTGTTTTCAAAACCGCGAATCGGCAAAGCTGTTTCATAAAAAGCCGCCGTGGCAAAAATCAGCGCCGGTAAAAACGCGCTATGAACGCTTTTAAATATATATTTTAATCCGCTTTCAAGCATTTTGACCTCTTGTTTTGAAAAATTTTACACGGATTTGGTTTAAATTTTATTTACGCATTTTAAGATGGAACTATCGCCATAGGAATAAAACCGATATTTTTCATCCATGGCGTGCTGATATGCCGCTTTCATACGCTCGGTGCCCGCGATGGCGCAAATCAACATAAAGAGCGTTGACTTCGGCAGATGAAAATTCGTGATGATGGCGTCAATGACCTTAAACTTGTACCCCGGCGTGATGAAAATGTCCGTTTCGCCGACAAAGGGGCGCAAAACGCCTTTGTCATCGGCGGCACTTTCCAAAAGCCGAACAGATGTTGTGCCCACGGCAATAATGCGCCTGCCCTCTCGCTTTGCCTGATTGATTTTATCGGCTGTCTCTTGCGTGATAATGCCATATTCAGCGTGCATTTTATGATCTTTCGTATCATCCGCTTTTACGGGTAAAAATGTGCCCGCCCCGACATGGAGCGTTAAAAACACGCGTTCCACGCCTTTTTGATCAAGCGCGTTCAAAACGTTTTGCGTAAAGTGAAGCCCCGCCGTTGGTGCTGCCACTGCGCCCTCGTGCTTGGCATAAACGGTTTGATAATTTTCTTTATCATTATACCTGTTCCAGAGCCCTTTTTGCGGCTTTTCACGCTTAATATAAGGTGGCAAAGGCATGGCACCGTAAAGTTCTAAAAATTTGCCTAAATCCGCCGGCGCGCCATTAAAGCGGAGCAAAACGCCATCATCTTCTTTTTTCTCTAGAACTTTTGCCGTAAAATCAGAAGCTTCCGGCGAAATTTCATCAGTATAAAAGCGAATGAGATCGCCCTCATGCAGGCGTTTGGCATTTTTGACAAATGACCACCATGAAAGACCGTCTTGAGGATGGTAAAGCGTGACTTCTACCAAAGCCTCGCCACGGGCACCGTAAAGGCGCGCGGGAATGACTTTTGTGTCGTTAAAAACCAAGACATCGCCCTTTTGGAGCAACATTGGTAAATCATAAAAATGCCGATCGTGAATTTCACCTTCTATGGACAAATCTAACAAGCGCGAAGAATCGCGCGGGTTTGCAGGTTCCTTGGCAATCAGCTCACGGTCTAAATCAAAATCAAAGAGGTCAACGCGCATGTCTTTCCTTTTAAAGTCTTTACTTTTGCGCTTTTATAGTGTATAATGACAGATAAAGCAAGTGTATTTTTAGGTTTAAAAGGCAGTCTTTAGCAGAAAAAAATAATTTTTTGGAAAAATTGTCATTTTTTTGGCAAAAAGTGCTTGCAATTTAAAATAAAATAGTATAGACTGCGTAAAGTTAAACACTTTTGAATGGAGATAGTTTTATGGCAAAAGAAACAAAAGATATGACTTTGGAAAAAGCTTTAGAGCTTTTAAAAGGTGATGTGTTGGATTTGTCCAGAAGCAAATCAGCTGCTGTGATGGCGCTTGTGCGCGAAGCAAATCCGGATCATCCACTTTTGAAAAAAGCTGAAGCAAGAATTGAAGCTTTTGATAAAGCCGAACAAGAAGCAATTCTTTATCGGAAAAATCTGAGAAGAGTTGATTCTGTTGCTTCTCAGAATGATTATAATGCTTTTATGTCGGACGCGGAAAACAATAAAGATATTCTCGATTTGGTTGAATATACCAAAATTGAAGATGAAAATGGCAATGTTTTAGATGACGAGCAAAAAGCAGATCACTTTAAAAGACTTTATTACGGCGCACGCGATAAGGCCGCCATCAGTCTTATTCAGGATGCGACAAATCAGGGTGAAGATTTAAGCAAAAAAGACGAAAGTTTTGTTAAACAAGACCTTCAAAACCAAACAAAAACCATCTTCTTTGGTGATTTTGCCGCTATTGTTGCCGCACGTGAGCTCCCGAAACCTAAAGGTCAAGAACGCGTTTTAGGTACAACTCAATTTTTTAACTTTATCGGTAAGCAAGCGAAAAAAGCAACTGAAGTGTTCCAAAATCTGTTAACGAAAAAAGGCGAAATCAGAGTTAAATCTGATCACTTTGTTGCCTCTGCCGTTGATAGTGTGGAACAGGTTGATGCACACTTAAACGATGTACGTTCAAAACTCCATTCAAAACTCGTACAAAGCTCCGAGAAAGCAAAAACTTCTTATACAGAAGCCGCAACTTATTGGCAAAAACAAAAAGTACATCTCGAAACAAAGGCCAAAAAACTTTGGGGTAACCGCTATGACATTATGAAAAGCGTCAAAAACTCTTTCAAAGATAATAAGTATAAGATGATTGGCGATTTAGGCGTTTCTTTTGGTACGGCTATGTGGATCTCCATGGGCGCGGCTTCGGCTGCAGCCGCGGGTGTTGCCGTGGCGCCAGTTGTGACTGCCGCCACAGCCACTTATGCTGCTTATCATGCCGCAGGTTCATGGATTTGGCCGGTTGTCGCCGAAATGCGCAAAATTAAACGCGAAAGAAAAGAAGCCGGCGAAGCCAAATTATCTCTCAAAGAACGCTTTAAACAAGCTTGGCGGAATAAGACTAAGGATAAAAATCAAAGACGCTCTTATATCATCAGCGGTGCTTTAAATACGGTTGCTGCCTTTGTCATTCCGGCTGTTGTTAACCACGTTGCGCAAACGATTGACGCCTCCCGTGATTTGGGGCAAACTGTCGGCACAGGGCTTAATGCTTCTTTAGCCACTAAAACAGCCTCTGTCCGCCGTTTGGCTTATATCGGGCATGCGGCGAGCGTTGTTGCCGCCGGCGGGGTGGATACCTCTGTTGATGCCGCTTTGGCTCGTTTTGAAAAAGACACAGCTCAAAAAGCTTTGCTCAAAGCTTCTGCTAAACGTAAAGCCCTTTCTACCTTGTTTACAACCGCTGCCAGTGCTGCGGGCGTGTGGCTCGGCTTTAAGATGGGCGGACAAACGGCAAATGCTCAGGAAATTTCGCTTCATGCTGTTCCGGGCGGACACGTCATTTCCCCTGCTGCTGAAAGCGTTTTGCCTCAACCTCACGCTCCATTGGAAAATGTTGATTCGCTCTTGCATCACGCACGGGGCGATTCCTTAACCAATCAGGTTTTGGGAACAGATTCAATCCCTGTTGATTCAACACGCATTGATTCAATTGCTCAAGCGCAAGTTTCTGTGCCTCAATCAGGCTCAGCAGAAGACCTTATTAACGCGGCGGCCGATACCGGAAATGCTCATCAGAGCATTGTGTTCCCGACAGAATGGAACAAAGATATGGGTATCAGCCAAAAACAATTTGAAATTTTGGTTAAAACAACTGAAGGTACCCTTGCAAGTGATAATCCGAACATTACACTTGACCGCGCTTATGCGAATGCGGAAGCCTTGGCGGAAAGCTTGGGCAAAACAAAAGAACAAGTTTTGTGGGATACAAACCGCTTGTACGCCTTTATGCGTAAGGCTATTCCCCTTGAAAACGGGACATTGCGCGAAGCACCGAGCGGGGCTGAATATCTTACAGAACGCTTCGGCAAAATGAACCTCGGGCTTGATGAAAATGCTATGAAAAATTTGGTTAGCTTTGCTCAAAATCATACTTATGACGGTAAAGCCGATATTGTTGCCGGTTTGAAAGAAACATACGGCGAGCAATTTAATGGCGCGCAAATTAATAAAATGGCATCTATTATCACGAGCAACCAACGCTTTTATCAGTATGGGCCTGAGATGGAAAGCTTGATTAAGGCTTTAGGCTGCGGCGATGAAATTTCACCCGAAACGCTCACAAAAGTTGGCGCTTTATTGAACCATACCGATGAAATTTTGAAAGCAGGTAGCAAAAATGTTGCTTTAACAGGCTTTAACTTGGAAGATTGCCCGCAAGATCAAGGCGAATGGCGTGAAGTGGCCAAGGCAATTAAACAAGTTGCCGAAGAAACAAAAGAAGAGGTCAAGGATACGCCTGTTGTGGTTGCGCCTGAAGAAACTGTTGAAAC
Source organism: uncultured Alphaproteobacteria bacterium (assembly GCA_947630965.1). Taxonomy (GTDB): domain Bacteria; phylum Pseudomonadota; class Alphaproteobacteria; order RF32; family CAG-239; genus CANPYS01. Next base: position 1,342 of record CANRJO010000001.1, on the reverse strand, counting down.
TCCTATTGAAACCCCTGCTGTTTCGGAGCCTGTTGTTGAACCTGAACTCAGAGGTGTTGAAAAGGCAACCGTTGATAGTTGGAAAGGTATGACGGGTCTGGAAGAGCCTATCTTCCATAGACATTTGTTTGAAACCCCTGTCCGTGAACCTGTTCGGTTAGATCCTATCCCGAGCGGAACTCATGAAGCAACACGGACTATTGCGGAAACTGCCGCGACAGAGGGCAGAACTGTTGAAAAAGTAAGTATTCACAGCTTCAAACAGATGACCGGGCAAGAAGCCCCTGATGCAACAAAAAGTGCTTATCAGGTTTCAACCTCTGAAGCAGCTGTAACAACAACCACAACGGAGCACCGTCTTGAAAAAGGCTCTGCATCCAGTGCGGCACAGCTCTTCGGTCGGAAAGATCTTGATCGGAATCGTTAATCTTGATTGAACCAAAATCCCTCTCTTCCTTGAGAGGGATTTTTTTTGAGATAAGCATATTCCACAAGAAAACATTTGCAAAAATATATTTTTGGGTTTATACAAATGAAAGTTTTGTTAGTTTAAGGATTTTTTGATGAGTAAAGAAGAACTTTTGGAATTAACCGGCGAAGTTATTGAAAAGCTCCCGAATGCCATGTTTCGCGTGAAGCTTGAAAACGGCGTTGAAATTTTGGCGCATACTGCCGGCAAAATGCGCAAATTCAGAATTCGCGTGATGGTCGGCGATAAGGTGGATATTGAGATGACGCCGTATGATTTGACGAAGGGGCGGATAACCTTCCGTCACAAAGAATAGAAATCCTGCGGGGAAAGGCGTATAGCGGCACATCTAGCGCAGTTTTTGTGCCAAAAGTGTCCTCACGTACGCTTTTAGTACGCTGCGGTACTTTTGCCCCAAAAACCACGCTATCTGCACCACTCTCCGCCTTTCCTTAGGCTTAGGTGTAAAGGTTTAGAATTTTTTCATTCACCAGATTTCTACAGGAGAAATAAGCCATTCTCCGCCTTTCCGAGGACTATGAGAGAAATAAAGATTCTTTTTTCATTCTCCGGATTTCTACTGCTGAAGTAAATCACTATCCACCTTTGTACGGCTTGGGAGTAAAAGACTGAAACGGCCTGCTGATGTCATCCTGAGCTTTGACGCGATAGCGTCATTCGCGAAGGATCCAGAAAAAAAAGTAGCTATATTTTTCCACCTGGATTCTTCGGCTTCGCCTCAGGATTGTTAGAAAGAAAAGGACTATACAAAAGGAATAAAAAGGAGTAAAAAAGAAAAAAGGCGGAAGAACGTCTCAGAATAGGGTGACCCCCGTCGTCATCTTGTTCTCCGCCCCTTAATTAAGATACTTG